>JASGMO010000034.1 GCA_030156465.1 Patescibacteria group bacterium | reverse complement strand
ACATGGTCAAAAACCATAGAAGAGGACTTAAAAAGAAGAGATTTTACTATAAATGCTATTGCTATATCCCCTAAAAACGGTGATTTTGACATAATTGACTTATTTAATGGCCAAGAAGACCTAAAAAAGAAGGTTATTCGCACCGTAAACGAACCAAATGACAGATTTAGTGAAGATGCTCTTAGAATGATGCGTGCTATTAGATTAGAGGCAGTTTTAGGAGAAAAGTGGACAATAGAAGAAAAAACCCTTAAAGCTATTAAAGATAATGCTAAATTATTAAAAAAGGTGTCTCAAGAAAGGATTAGAGACGAGCTAATTAAGATAATTATGAGTGAAAATGCTGTAAAAGGCATAGAATCATTAAGAAAAAGCGGATTATTAACATATATTATCCCTGAATTAGAAGAAGGATGCAGTGTTGATCAAAACAAACACCATATTTATGACTGCTACAAGCATAATCTAGAGTCATTGGGCTATTCTACCAAGAAAAACTTTGATTTTGATGTTAGAATGGCGGCATTATTGCATGATATCGGCAAACCAAGAACAAAAAGAGGCATTGGAGAGTCAGCAACCTTCTATAATCATGAGGTTGTTGGTGCTAAAATGACCGAAAAGATACTAAATCGCCTTAAATTCTCTAAAAAAGATATAAAAAGCATTGTAAACTTAGTTAGATATCACCTTTTTTACTATAATGTAGATGAAGTAGGAGAGTCATCAGTTAGAAGATTAGTCAGAAATGTAGGCCTAGAAAGCGTAGAAAAGCTATTACAGCTTAGAATGTGTGATAGAATTGGCTCTGGATGCCCAAAAGCTGAGCCATACAAAATGAGACACCTTAAATATATGATTGAAAAGGTATCAAAAGACCCTATTTCAGTTAAAATGCTTAAAATTGGCGGAAAAGAGGTGATGGACACTCTCAACATCAAACCATCATCTAAAGTAGGTATGATTCTTGATATTTTGCTTGAAGATGTTCTAAATGAGCCAAAAAGGAATAATAAGCGATATCTAAGCGAAAAATTACTAGAATTGGCTAAATTGACTGATAAAGAGATAGAAAAGCTAGCTAAAGAAGCTAAATTGTCTAAAAAAGAGGTAATTTCAAAGGAAGATAGGGAAATAAAGGACAAATACTGGGTTTCATAATGTTCCACATTAAACACCACAAAGAAGCTTATTTCTAGTTAATAACTGCTTCACATTAAACACTGAAACAACCCTCTTTAAAAAAGTGGCCTTGTCCAGAATGATGTCCACATTGTGTCCAGAATGATGTCCAAGTGTCCACATTGTGTCCACATTGTGTCCACATTGTCCAGAATGATGTCCACATTGTGTCCACATTGTCCAGAATGATGTCCAAGTGTCCAGAATGATGTCCACATTGTGTCCAGAATAATAATCAATGATGTTTCATATAAAACATCTTAATAATAAAAATATGCAAGAATATATAACATTAGGCCTCTTTATAATAATCGGATACCTCTTAGGATCTATCCCATTTGGCTATTTAATAGCTAAAATAAAGAAAATTGACATAAGAAAAGAGGGAAGTGGCAATACTGGAGCCACTAATGTGTCCAGATCTCTCGGCTTTAAGTATGCCTTATTGGTTGCCTTTTTAGATGTTTTTAAGGCACTTCTACCTATATATATAGCTAGTTTGTATATTTCTAACGATTGGCATATGTTTTTCGTCATTATCGCCCCTATGATTGGCCATATTTTCTCTATATGGCTTAATTTCAAGGGTGGAAAGGCAGTTTCTACTGTTTTTGCAGCTATTATCTACATCGTCGGCTGGAAAGCATTGATATTCTTAGCAATTTGGGCAGTTATGCTTAAATTAATCAAGATAATGAGCTTGACAAATCTTATAATTATTTTATTTCTACCATTTTGGTTCTGGATTGAAACACAATCTCTACCTTACTTCTTTTTAGGCCTATTTTGCATCGTTATGATATATTGGGCCCATAGAGATAATATAAAACGCTTAATAAAGGGAGAAGAAAAGAAAATTGTTAAATAATTAATAATGTGCCATAATCTGCTTATGATTACATTGCTATATATAGTATCTTGTATTTATTTCTTTTTACCAGCATATATTGCCAATGCTTCACCACCGCTAGCCAATACTTTTAATATATTAAATCGTTTCAATAGGCCAATTGATGGGGGAAAAACCATAAAGAAAGCTCCTATTTTAGGTGATCATAAAACATGGCGAGGATTAATATGTGAAATTGTTATCTGTTTTTCGCTTGTTCAGTTGATTTTTTGGATAAATAACTACTATAATCTTCCTTTTTTAAGCGTTATTGGAGTAAATAGTTCTGCTGTGTCAACTATTCAATTAGGAATACTGCTTTCAATTGGAATCGTCTTTGGTGATCTATTGTTTGCATTTATTAAAAGAAGATTACAATTAAACCCAGGAACTGCTTTCATACCCTTTGATCAGACTAATTATGTAATTGGTGCTTTTATTTTTATTCAACCTATGCTTGGATTATCATTTAATTTTTGGATCGTCCTTTTACTATTGACATTTTTTGTACATATTTTATTCAACAGAGTTGGGTATAACTTGGGCTTGCATAAAGCAAAATGGTGATATAATATCAAACTGTAATAATTAATCATAATAAACATGTTAGAATCATTTTTTACTGAATTTATAAACGGACTTCCTAATATTTTTTTAGGAGTTGTAATTATCCTTTTAGGATTTTACATTTCTAAGAAAATAAGAGATATAGTTATACATTTTCTTAATAAATTACGACTAAATCAATTGTTAGGATCATTAGGATGGCAAGAGTTTTTAAATCGTTTTGACACTAAATTAGATGTTCCACGTTTTTTTGGAACAATTACTCAAATCTACTTCTTACTTTGGTTTCTTTTGTTGGCGTTAGACACGCTATCTTTATCAATTGTTGGAAATATAATAAGTGGAATAATAGGGTATTATCCAAACATATTCATATCAATAGTTATCTTTATCGTTGCTGTTTTCATAGCTGACTTTAGTAAGAAAATTATTGTTGGCGACTTCAGAGAAGAAAAGCTTACTTATTCTAATTTCTTAGGCAACATCTTTGCTTCTAGCGTTTGGGTGGTAGCAATACTAGCAATACTTTATCAATTACAAATCGCTCAAACCCTTATTCTAATAACATTCATTGGCTTCATAGCTCTAATTGTTTTAACTGTAAGCATTGCTTTTGGCCTAGGAGGAATAGAAAGAGACAAAGAACAAATAAATAAAATTAATGTTTTCCCAGTCCCAGATCAAGACACAGGAACCAATCTTTCAGCAACATTGAAGGGAATTAAAAGCAATATTAAAGACAAAGAATTTGAAAGTATTGCTGAATTGTCAGATAGCGTTTTGGACGGTGCACTTACTGCAGCACAAGGAAACACGGGAATTATATACACTGGTTTCTTAGCAGGATTTTTCCCTTATATTGCTGAAGAAAAAGAACTAAGTGCAGAAAAGATGGGAATTGCATTTGAAAAGGGTTATGAAAGAGCAAAGGACTCAATCCAAGATCCCAAAGAGGGCACAATGCTTGATGTTATCAAAGCATTTGCGTTAGCAGTTAAGGATTATTCAAGAGAAGAAAAGGATATTGTTAAAAACTTCTATTTTGCCCTAGAAAAAGCAAATGAAGCATTGCTGGACACGCCAAACAAAATGGAAGTATTGAAAAAAGCAGGGGTTGTTGATGCAGGAGGACTAGGTTTTTTAATGATATTAGAAACATACCTAGATACGCTAAAGGAACAAGAAGATCCTTTCGTTATAAAAACAGAAGGAGAAAAAGAAATTATGAAGCCCAAAAGGTTTATTCAAATTTTGTCTAATAGATATGAAGTTGTCGCCTTGCTTGATGATGGATATTATGATGAAAAACAAGTTAGAGAAAAACTAAATCATTTAGGAAATTGTCTTGATGTTATTAAAATAGGCACTAGAACTAAAATACATATACATACTGACATGCCCTATGAAGTACGAGATATTATCAAAAAAATGGGGAACATTGAAAACCTTAGAATTGAAGATATGACAAAAGAGGTTACTGGTCAAAAATCAGTAGAAAATGTTTCTATCGGAATAGTAACTGATGAAAGAGCTGGCCTAAATTCAAAAATCATTGGCCACTATGATATAGAGGTCATTCCTTTAAGAATAGTTTGGGAAGAAGGAGAAAATGTTGCTGGCGAAAATATATGCCAAAGAATTAAAGAGGCGAAAGAAAAAGGAGTCAGTAGTTGTCCTAAAATTGATCCAATTTCTCCAGAATTCTTTATGGAATCATACAAAATACAACTTCAAAAGTTTGACGATGTATTGTGCATTACTTCATCATCAGCACTTTCTAATAACTATGATTCTGCCATTGAAGGAAGAGAATTGATGAGCGAAGAAGAAAGAAAACACATCTACATTATTGATTCTAAAAACATTAGCGCTGGACAATCAATTTTAATTCTAGAAGCTCTTGAAATGATTGCTGAGCAAAGAAAAATAGAAGAAATAATTAGAAAAATTGATAAAATAATTGAAAGAGTTAATCTATACTGTATTGTTGAAAAAAGTGACTGGTGGAACAAAGAAAAGAAGTCATGGTTTAAGAAAAAAACACGATATTCTTTAGGGGAAGTAAGGAAGGGAAGAATAGTTCATACAGAAAATGTTAAAGATACTAATTTTGCAGAGGCCGCCTTCAGGAGAATAGAGAAGAATTCTAAAAGAGAAATTGAAAGTGGCAAAAGAATTAGAGCGGTTATCACTCATGGAGATAATTTAGAAGAAGCGGAAAAGCTTAAAAAGCTATTGAAGGGAATTAAAAAAACTGATATTTCGTTTATAAACATAACCGATCCTGTCACAAGTATTAATGCTTGTCCACAAAGCTTACTTGTTGGTTGGATTATTAAATAATATGAAAATAGGATTAGTCGCTGACGAAGCATTTGATTTACCACAAGAAATAATTGAGAAGTATAAAATTGGCGTTGCTAAGTTTAAGGTTGATCTACAAGAATTAAAAGATCTGCCGGGAAATATTTATCAAAAAACAAGAGAAGCAGAAAAAAGAAGAATATCAAGCACAGTTAAAACAAGCCAACCATCAATCAATGATTTCCTTAATGTTTTTAAGGAAAAACTGAATGAATTTGAAGAAATTTTCTGTGTTACTATATCTTCAAAAATCTCTGGAACATATAACTCGGCCGTTCAAGCAAAAAAGTTTCTTCAAAAAGAACTTCAAGACAAGGTGCACGTTATTGATTCATTAAATGGAAGCGCTGGAGAAGGACTTGTTGCATTAGAGATAATAGAATTAATAAAAGATAACTTAAACAGTCAAGAAATTAATAATAAGATTGAAGAAAGTAAAACAAAGCTTTTGGGAGTATACCATGACCCTAAATGGCTTGAGGCAAGTGGAAGGTTTCCAAGATTTGTGCCTGCAATAATGCAAAGGGTAGAAAAAATGTCTATTAAGCCAATAATAGGAATGAAAAATGGCAAATTATCTGTTACTGGAATTAAAAGAAATATAACAGATTTATCATCAGCATTGTTTGAAGAATTTGAAAAAGCGACAAGAGTCGCTAGAGAAAACGGAAAGAAAATTGTTGTAGGAATTACCCACGCAGATGATATTAGCCAAGCAGAAAAATTAAAAGAAATGGTCCTTTCTTTGAAAAATACAAAGGTTGCCTTTATTAACCTCACTTGTTTTCCAATAGGAGGCCACATTGGTCCCAATTCGTTAATATTAGCATGGCAAGAATAATAAAAAATATATGAAAAAAACAACAATAGTTATCGGAGAAACTGCTTCAATAACAAATAATCTAATAGAAAAATTTGGACTCATTGTCGTTCCTTTTGTAGTTAGCTGGCCAGAAATGGATTATTTTGAAGGGAATATTTTTGAAAAAATGCGTGAGGCAGAAAGAAAGGGAGATAAAACAGTCCCCAAAACAAGCCAGCCATCAATAGGTACTTTTAAGAAAGTTTTTGAGGAAACACTAAAAGAAAGCGAATCAGTAATTTGCATCACTATTAGCTCTGGGGTATCAGGAGCATATAATTCAGCTACTCAAGCAAAGAAGATGCTTAAGGCGGAAGATCAAAATAAAGTATTTATTTTAGATACATTTAACGTTGATACAAGTGAATCGCTAATTGCCTTAAAAGCAGGAGAGCTTGCGCAAGAAGGCAAGTCAGGAGAAGAAATATTTAAAGAAATTACGGAAATGTCACCAAATGTTTATCTCTTTAGTGTGGTTGAAAGTCCAAAATGGCTTGAAGCAAATGGAAGAATTAATCATACTTTATCGGTCCTACTCTCTCAAATGCAAAAAATTGGAATGCGACCAATTTTATCAGTAAAAGATGGGTTGGTTAAGCCAGCTACTTTAAAAATGCAAGCAAAAGACATTGCTCAAGCATTATTCAAACAAGCAGAAGAAATGATCAAAAAGCCCTTAAAAGAAGGTAGAGTTTGCAAGGTCGCAATAAGTCACGCTAACACAATAGAAGAAGCAGAAAAACTCAAAAAAATGTTTGAAGAAAAATACCCTCAAGTAGAAGTTATCTTTATATCCCTAACAGATCCTATTATTGGTTGCCATGTTGGACCAGGGACATTATTAATTGGTTGTTCAATAGAAAAATAAAAATATGAATATTACAATAAATTACATTTTAATAGCGCTTCTCTCATATATTATCGGATCAATTCCTTTTGCTCTAATATATGTAAGGTTACTTTTAGGCAAAGATATGCGCCAATTTGGCTCAAAAAATACGGGGGCATTAAATACCTTAAGAATTGTTTCTCATGAAAAAGGTAAAAAATGGGGGATACCATCATTTCTTCTTGTGTTCTTCTTGGATGCCTTCAAAGCAGTTTTAGCTGTAATTATTGCAACACATTTTATAGAAAGCCAAGTTATTGCAATTACTCTAGGAACATTTTTCTCAATCTTAGGACACAATTATTCAATATTTTTAAAGTTTAAAGGTGGAAGAGGAGCAGCTTGCTTATTGGGTGTTTTCCTTTATCTAAACCCTATTGTCTTTGTTGGTTGGATCGTTCTTGTTCTTTGCTTTATGTTCCTTATTGAAATATTCATGGGAGGAATAATTAATAAAAAGTTCTTCAAAAATGCTGTATCTGAACAAATAATTGGTAGAATGTTGGGAGAAATATATGCTGTTTGGTGGATATCAATCTTCGCTCCAGTATTATTCTATCCAGCACTATTAGGAACAATTTTGATTATAATAGCTCATAGAGATAGAATAAAAGATCAAATCAAGAAAGTAAAAGCTAAAAAATACTTTAATGACTGAAACGATAATAATTTTAATAATTTCATACATCTTAGGATCAATTCCTTTTGGTTATTTAATTACTAAACTATCTACTCAAAAGAATTTATTGGAAATTGGGTGGAAGAAAAACTCTGGCTCAAATGTATATAAAAATGTTGGTAAATGGCAAGGAGTTGCTACCTTTGTTCTAGACGTAGCAAAAGGATATTTTGCGGTTTATCTTCCCATTGCATTTGGATTGCCTGTTGAAGTACAGGTAGCTTGTGCTATTCTAGCTGTGATTGGACACAATTGGTCAATTTTCCTTAAGTTTAACGGAGGCAGAGGCCTTGCTACTCTTATCGGCGTCCTTCTTATCTTTAATCCAATATATTTAGCCATTGTCTTGATTCCTTGTGTAATTTTTACTATAATCTGGACTGCCTCTGTAGGAACTCTTCTGTCTTTCTTGACTGGAATA
>JASGMO010000003.1 GCA_030156465.1 Patescibacteria group bacterium | reverse complement strand
GAATTGAACGACGATCATATTATGAAAATATGTATTGTTGGACTAAAGAAAATGATCAAGAAGATCATGACTGAATCCATTGGATTGAAGGAGGGGTGGATTGTCAGAAGGATGCAGAAAAAAGGAGTCCTGTTGAACAGAAGAGAGCAATAAATTATTGCCTCTTTTTTAATATTATAATATAATAAAAGCGTAATAATAATTTATATCAATATGAATATACTAAATGATGACAAATTTCAGGAAGTAATATCTTCAGGTAAGCCAGTGTTATTGGATGTATATACACAATGGTGTCCTCCTTGTAAGATTTTAGGACCAATACTTGAGAGATTGGAAGAGGAATACGATGATAAAGTTGATTTTTATAAAATGGACTTAGATCAGAATCCAATAACTGGAAATACTTTTGGGATTGATAGAATACCAACCGTTATGTTATTTGTTAACGGAGAAGTCAAAAGTTTTTTTGTGGGATTAAAAGATGTTGAGGATATAAGAAGTTGGATAAATAAAAATATATGAATGAAGAAATAGAAAAACTAAAAAAAGAATATGGTGATTATGCAAAAGAGAATGGATTTAATTTAAATCCTAACGAGAAAATATTAGAAGGAGTTTTAAATGGACTAATTGCTAGAAAAGACAACTTTGGAGAAAAATATTGTCCTTGTAGGAAAATGACTGGAAACAAAAAGGAAGACAAAAGAATAATCTGTCCTTGTATTTATCATAAAGAGGAAATTGAAAGAGATGGCCACTGCTTTTGCAACCTTTTTACTCGTTAACTCTCCTGACGTACTCTCCTGATTCAGTGTTAATTTCTATAATGTCTCCTTCGTTGATAAACAAGGGGGCATTTATTTTTGTTCCAGTTTCAATTGTTACTGATTTATTTCCGCTTTGAGCACGGTCACCCTTGATACCAGGTGGTACTTCAGTTACTTTTAATTTTACTTTTATAGGGACAATGATATTAATTATTTTATCTTTAAAAACAACAGTTGTTACAGTTTCTCCTTCTTTTAGAAATTTTCCAACCTCTCCAATTAATGATTCATCTAATTCAAATCTTTTTGATGGGTTTTCTTTTTCAGAAAAAACATATTTACCTTTGTTGTTGTATATGAAGGTTGCTTCTTGTTTTTCTATCTCTGCTTCTTCAAAAGAATCTCTTGGTTGAGCTGTTTTAGTAATAACAGTCCCGTTAATCAAGTTCTTCAATTTCATTTGCAAGTAAGAATGGCCCCTCCCTTTAAAGGTGCTTTGAGCTTCAACTATTTCGTATGGTTGATCATTAATTGTAATAATCACTCCCTTGTCTAGTTCTGCGTATGATAACATATATTTATTATTTTAATTATTATTCTTCAATTCTCCATTCTATTTTGTTTTCCTTGTCAGCATATTCAAGCCATTCTCCACCATCATCAATTACATACCATTTTTTCTTTACTTGAGACCAAACCATCGGCTGATTATTGTAATATGGTTTTTTAACTACTTCTTTGGGTTTTAATTTTCCTAATTCTAACCATTTTTTAAAAACTGTCTCAATTGAATAATCAAGTTTTCTTGACTTGGCCCAATTGGCAACTATGGTGATAGCTTCTTTTGCTTTTTCAACAGAGCCAGCCAATTCTATTAATTCTTTAGCTGGTCGTGTAAACCTAGAATAGATTATCTTTTTCTTTTTAGCTGATTCTTTAATTTCGTCAAGAGTAAAACCCTTTGTTTCAAAAAAATGATTTACTACTTTTTGTATGTCTGTTTCTTTATCCATTTATTTTTTTTGCAATTTGTAAATAAAAATCTTTTGCTTTTTGTAATTCTTTTTCCCCTAATGGAGTTATCTTATACATTCTTTTTCTATCAATCATTTCACTTTCAACATATTTCTGTTCTTCTAGGCGATAAAGGACTCTGTAGGGAGTAATATTTCCTGGTTTGAAGCCAAACTCTTTTTCTATTGTTAAATACATATCCCAAGCATAATGAGGACCTCTCTTGAGGATTATGAGAATATATATCCAGAGATTTTCTTTCGTGTTTGTTTTAATAAATCTTTCATAAGGGGTCATAATTCTTGACAAACTATTTTACACGTGTAAAATATAGATATAATAATTAATATATATAATATGGCAAATAAAACAGAAAAAAACAAGAAGGAAATTAGAATTGCAATTGCTGGAATAGGTAATTGTGCTAGTGCTTTAGTTCAAGGTATACATTATTACAAAAATGTAAATAGTAATGATGAATTAGTCCCTGGTTTAATGCATAATGTTGTGGGGGATTACAAAATATCAGATATTAAAATTGTTACT
Organism: Patescibacteria group bacterium; assembly: GCA_030156465.1. Classification (GTDB taxonomy): domain Bacteria; phylum Patescibacteriota; class Minisyncoccia; order Minisyncoccales; family Minisyncoccaceae; genus UBA2558. The sequence goes on along the minus strand of JASGMO010000003.1, from coordinate 21,600 downwards.
GCTTTTGATGTTGATAAGAGAAAAGTTGGCAAAGATGTTTCCGAAGCAATTTTTCAAAAGCCAAATTGTACAAAAGTGTTTTGTGGCAATCTTCCAAAAACTGGAGCTATTGTAAAAATGGGACCAATCCTAGATGGTGTAGCTGATCATATGAAGGATTATCCAGAAGATCAAACATTTTTACCTTCTGACAAAAAAGCGGTTGATGTTGTTGAAGAGTTAAAGAAAAACAAAGTAGATGTTTTAGTAAACTATATGCCGGTTGGCTCTCAAAAAGCAACAGAGTTTTATGCTAAAGCATGTCTAGATGCAGGAGTGGCTTTCATTAACTCAATGCCAGTGTTTATCTGTTCTGATGAAGGATGGGAAAAGAAGTTTAGAGAAAAAAACATTCCATGTATTGGAGATGATATTAAATCACAAGTTGGTGCAACCATTACGCACAGAGTATTATCACATTTGTTTGCAGAAAGAGGAGTTGCAATTGATAAATCTTACCAGTTAAACTTTGGGGGCAATACAGACTTTTTAAATATGCTTTCAAGGGACAGATTGAAATCAAAGAAGCTTTCAAAAACAGAAGCGGTGGAATCTCAATTAGCTAAAAGGTTAACTTATGATAATTTACATATTGGTCCATCTGACTGGGTTCCTTTTTTGAAGGATAACAAGATTTGTTATATTCGTATAGAAGGAAGGAAGTTTGGTGATGTTCCAGTTGAATTAGAATTGAAATTATCAGTTGAGGACTCTCCTAATTCAGCAGGTTGTGTTATTGATGCTATTAGATTATTAAAGATTGCTTTAGACAGGGGAGTTGGCGGAACATTATTGTCACCATCAGCTTACTTCATGAAGCATCCAATGCAGCAATTTACTGATGAAAAAGCAAGAGAAATGATTGAAGAATTTATTCTTGACAAAAGAGAAAGATAAATCATAATAGGAATATGGAACCAATAAAAAGATTCACAAATTCAATTCAAGAGGGAAATCTTTGGATATATATATTAGCCCTTGGCAGGGAAGTTGAAATTAAAGAAGAAGATGTTAAGGGGTTGATTTTTGAGAGGTTTGGTTTTCTTCCAAGCTCATTAATGATTAAAGCGGTTTTGTTTAGATTAAAGAACGAAGGATATATAAGTAGGGAAAGATTTGCAAGCAAAAAGGCCTACAAGACAACTCAAAGGGGGATTGAGCAATTAGAAAAAATGCAATCTATTGTCTCTGAAACAATAGAAAAACTATGCTAGACACTAAAAGACATTGGTTTAAAGATTTAGAAAAATTAATTGGTAAGATTTTTGGTTCTTTACCTTTAACACCAAACCAATACACATATCTTTCAGGAGTATTTGCTCTAGTTGGATTATATTTTATGATTCAAACGGATATTCTTTGGGCAATTATATTCTTTTTAGTTGCTGGATTATTAGATTTTGTTGATGGGGCAGTGGCAAGAGCAAAAGATATGTCTAGTAAGGTTGGGGCTTATCTAGACACAGTTTTTGATAGATATGTTGAAGGAATAATATTTTTTGGAATCTTATTTTTACCATTACCAGATTTTATAATTCCTGGTTATGCTTGGGTATTTTTAGCAATTTTTGGTTCAATAGTTACTACTTATGTTAAAGCAGCAGCTAAAGAGAAAGAACTAGTTAATCAAGAATTAAAAGGCGGATTATTATCTCGAGGAGAAAGATTAATTTTAATTTTTATTGCATTAATATTAGGAATTGTATATCCAGATTACTTGTATATGACCTATGTTATTGCCCTCATTGCTGTTTTATCTAATATTACTGCTATTCAAAGATTTGTTTCAGCGGTATTGAAAAATAAAAATGAATAATATTAAAGGAATTATTTTTGACTTAGATGGTACTTTATTTGATAGTGAATACTATCAATGGCAGGGATGGGTAGAACCATTGAGGGAATTTGATATAGAGCTTACAAAAGAAATGTATTTTAATTATGCCGGTAAAAGTGGCAAACAGATTGATCAAGAATTAATTAAAGATTTTAATTTAGGAGTTGAAGATGGTACTCTTTTGAATAAAAAGAAAGTTTTAATTAAAAAATGGTTTAATGAAGAAGCAATGCCAGTTATGCCTTGTGCAAAAGAGGCCGTAGAATATTTTAGTAATAATCCTAATTTTAAAATCGCATTATGTTCTGGTGGAGATAGAGAAGAAGTTATTACAAAACTAGAAAAAAATGATTTTCTAAAATATTTTCCAATTATTACCGCTGGGGATGATGTTAAAAGAAGCAAGCCTTTTCCAGATATATATCTTTTAGCAGTAGAAAAATTAGGATTAGATCCATCTCAATGCCTAGCTTTTGAAGATACTCAATATGGTCTTCAAGCAGCAAAAGATGCAGGGGTTTATTGTTTTGCAATACCCAATGAATACTCTATTAATCAAGATTTTTCTAGGGCTGATAAAGTACTATCTTCTTTAAAAGAAGCAGTAGAGTACTTTAAGAAATAATTCTTATCTTAGATAAAAAGGGAGTAATAATATGACAAACAGGGGCTTTTTTACCAGAAGCTCTTGTTTTTTTATTAATAATAGCACTCTTAAATTCTTCTAAGTTTTTCACATTAGCTTCGGTATAGGCATAGCCAACCCCTTTGTGATAATGACTATCACTTCCAGCAGTTATTCCTGTATTGTTGTCTTTAGCAAATTGGAGCGCTTTTTTATCAGGATTAGAGAAGGGTTTTCTTGCATTAAAAACTTCTATTGCATCAATTATATCTAAATATTTTTTAATATCATCTCTAAAGCCCTCTCCATTGTGAAATGGATGAGGGATAACAACCACTCCATTTTGTTTTTTAATTTCTTCCATTACAAACAATGGATCTTTCTTATGTCCATCAATTTGTTCTTTAAGAAACAACCCTAAAACATCACCCTTAGTTGTTTTAATTTCTTCCCCTAAAACAATTAAAAAATTGTGTTTTTTTCCTAATTCTAGTGCTTCATTCCAGGCGTTAGTGTTTTCATGGTCTGTGATAGCTATTCCATCAATGCCCATTTTTTTCCCCTGGATAATTATCTTTTCTATATCTGAACCAGCATCATATGAGTATTTTGTATGACAATGTAGATCTATTTTCATAGCTTTATTATACTATTATTTTGACAAAGGGCAACATATTAATTAAAGAAGGACATAGCTCCTTCTTTTTACAATAAGGACATAATTTGTTATTATCTAATTATGAAAAAGAAGATATTTATTGCCATCAATCTACCTGAGAAGATTAAGAATGAGCTTGTTGGCTATCAAGAAAAGATAGATAGATATTTTGATGATTTTTCCCCGATCAAATGGACGAGGAAAGACAATTTACATATCACAATGTTTTTTGTTGGTTTTGTTGAATATGATGAATTAGTAGAAATTTTTAATAGAATAGAAAGGTCAGTGGAAGATCTTGAGCCCTTTAGGGTTGAGTTGGATTCAATTACATACGGCCCGCTAGGAAAAACTCCCAAAATGATTTGGGTTAATGGTAAAAAAATACCAAGCATTATTGAAGCAAACAGGAAACTAGAAGAAGCTTTGTTTGAGATAAGACCAACTGAGCATGATTTTACTCCTCATATAACATTAGGAAGAATAGTTCAGTGGCAGTTTAAGAAAATTGATGAGGACCAAGTTCCTCAAATAGAAGAATATCCAAAAATGTCTTTTAATGTTGATTCGATTGAAATTATGGAAAGTGTAAAAGGTAATTATATAACTTTAAAATCAATTAATCTATGAAAATACACTTTATAGGAATAGGAGGAATAGGTGTTTCTGCTTTAGCTCAATATTATTTATTAAAAGGGCACGATGTTTCTGGTGAAGATATAATTCAAGGAGAAATGATAGAAAGATTAAAAGGTATGGGAGCTAAAATATCAAAAGTAGAATCTTGTGATTTGTTGATTTATAGTCCCGCCATTAGCGAGGATCAATTGAAGCCGTTTAGAGAAAAAGGAATCAAAGTGATGAGTTATCCTGAAGCATTAGGTGAATTATCAAAAGAATATTTTACGATAGCCATTTCAGGGACTCATGGGAAAAGCACAACAACAGCAATGTTGTCTTTAATCTTAATTGAAGCAGGATTTGATCCAACGGTAATAGTTGGGACAAAACTTAAAGAGTTTAATGATTCTAATTTTAGAATGGGCAGTTCTAGGTATTTAATTATTGAGGCCTGCGAACACGAAGCATCATTTTTAAATTATCATCCAGATATTGGAGTGATATTAAATGTTGAAGCAGATCATCTTGATTATTATAAAAATATGCAAAATATCAAAGACGCTTTTGATAAATTTGCATCTCAGTCAAAAAAAGTTATTAAAAATGTTCCCATAATTGAAGAATTAAAAATGGGTGTTCCTGGGGAACATAATAGGATGAATGCTTCTTTTGCCATTAGTGTTGCTCGGGAACTAGGAATAAGTGACGAAGTATCTTTTAATGCTATTCCAAAATTTAATGGAACATGGAGAAGGTTTGATGAACACATTATTAATGACTTAATTATTATTGATGATTATGCTCATCATCCAACAGAGATAATATCAACAGTTAAAAGTGTCAGAGAAAAATATCTTGACAAAAAGATATATTGTTTTTTTCAACCACATCAACATCAAAGAACCTCGCTATTGCTTGATGATTTTATAGATGTTTTTAAGCAATCATTAAAGATAATAGACAAAATGTTTCTAATTGATATTTATGATGTTTGTGGTAGAGAAAGCAAGAAAATCAAAATTAATTCAGAGGAGATTGCTAAAATGGTTGATGGTTTAGAATATATTAAGAGAGATGATGTTTTAGAAAAAATAAAAGAGGCCGATGTTATTGTTTTTATGGGTGCGGGAGATATTTATAATTTGAGTTGTGATATTAGGAAAACTATAATATAATATAAAAATATGATGGAAATACCATTTTCAATATATTTAATAATCCCAAGCAGTATTTTTATTCTGTTGGTTGGTTTGTTTGTTTTAGTTAAAAACAAGAAGCAGGAAAGTATGTTGTTTCTATTTCTTGCTTTTGCTCAATTCCTATGGGCCTTGACCGCCTTTATTATTTGGCAAGATAGTGTCTTTCAGAATATGAGGGGAGGTATTGTTTTAGATAAACTTTTATTACTTTCAATATTTTTAATGCCGATATTCCTTTATCACTTCACGGTATCTTTTTGTAAGATCAAAACAACTAAATTACAATTTTTAATTATTTATATTGTTTCTGCTTTTTTGGTTTTCTTTTTAGACAAAGAAGTTGTTGTTAATGGAATATTTTTTTATCAATGGGGAGATTGGGGAGTCGGAGGATTGATCCATTACTTATTCTCTTTCTTTATTTTAATTTTATTAACATTACCGTTTTATAATATATTTAAAATATGGAAAGGTAAAAACGGAGCAAAAACAAAAAGTGAAATTGTTTTTTGGTTAGTTATTGCTTTAGTAGCGCTAGGAATAATTTTCGTTGATATGTTGCCAATCTATGGATATAATTTTTATCCATTGTTTTATCTAACAATACCAATTTATGCTCTTGTGATGGCATATATCCTTATTAACAAAAAGCCATTATCTTCAATAGCGACGAATGACATTCTTGTAATTGCAATTTTGACATTTCTCTCATCTTTCATTATATTTCCTAGTATAAATATATCAACTATAGAAAGAATAGTTGTCTTTGCTTTAATTTCTATACTCTCATTTTTGGTTTTAAAGCATTCTAGTGATTTAGTTGATCAAAAAATTGCTTTTGAAAAAAAGATTAAAGAGGGGACAAAAGAAATTGAAGCAAAAAATGCAGAACTTACTGAAATAAAAAACTACCTTGAGAATACAAACTCAATATTAGAGAAAAAGGTAGAAGAAAGGACAAAAGAACTTCAAGGCCTCAACGATACTCTAGAAAAAGTGATTAAAGAGAGGACAAAAGAATTAGAAAGAAAAACACTGGAGCTAGAGGACAAGATAAGAGAACTAGAATATTTCAGCGAAGCATTTATGGAGAGAGAAAACAAAATGATTGAATTAAAATCAAAAATTAAAGAATTAGAAGAAAACAAATAATATGAGATTGTTAATAGAAGAAATATCAAATCACGAAGGAGAGAAAATTACCATAAAGGGTAGAATTTTTAATATTAGAAATTTAGGCAATATATCCTTTTTAATTGTCAGAGATTATTCAGGTGTTGTGCAAGTTGTCGCAAATAAAGATATAGATGTTAGCCCGGGAGACATTGTTTCAATTGAAGGATTGATTAAGAAGGATGAAAGAGCCAAAGGGGGATATGAAATGAAGGCTGAAAATATTGAGATAATTACTAAGAATAAGGAAACACTACCGTTTGATTTAGAAAAAGATGATATCAATTTAAATCTTAATACCTTGCTTGACTATAGAGCTATTTCATTAAGGCATCCTAAAGTACAATCAATATTTAGACTTTATGATCTTTTACTAAAAAGTTATGATGAGGCAATGAGAGATGAGGGTTTTGTTGAAATAAAGACTCCTAAAATATTGGGATCAGCTAGTGAAGGTGGAGCAAACTTCTTTCAAGTTGATTATTTTGATAAAAAAGCAGTACTAGCACAAAGCCCACAATTTTATAAGCAAATTATGGTCGGTGTTTTTGATAGGGTTTTTGAAGTAGGGCCTGTTTTTAGAGCTGAGCCACATTTTACAACAAGACATGTTAATGAATATATTAGTTTAGACGCAGAAATGGGTTATATTGATGATTTTTATGATGTTATTAAAACGCTTAATCGTGTGGTTAAAAAAATGTTTGCTCAAATGGGTATTGAAGATGTTCCAGAAGAAATACCTTGTATTAAATTGTCAGAGATAAGAAAAATTATTAAAGAAAAATATGATTATGATATTCCAGAAGATACGGACATTGACCCTAAGGGTGAAGATTTGGCTGGAAAATATGCAAAAGAAGAACTTAATTCTGACTTTATATTCTTAACTCATTATCCAATAGATTATAGGCCATTTTATACGATGTCTGAAGGAGAAGAGGCGATGGGATTTGATTTATTATACAAAGGATTGGAAATAGCAACAGGGGGGCAAAGAATAAATGAATATGATCAATTGATTGAAAGTATGAAAAAGAAAAATATAAAAATAGAAGGAATGGAATTCTATGTTGACGCTTTTAAGCATGCAATACCGCCACATGGTGGTTGGGGGATGGGATCTGAAAGAATTATTAAGCAAATTTTAAATCTTGATAGTATTAAAGAAGCAGTTTTGTTCCCGAGAGATGTTAAAAGAATTATTCCATGAATAAATTAATTATTCCAATTACTTTTGTTTTGTTATTATCTTTTTTCTTTATTAAAGAAAATGATTTTACTATTCAAAGTCAAGAAATTAAAGCCGAGAGCGTAGATCTGTTTAGGCCCCTAAGCAAAGATAAAATTAATGAATTAAATTTAGATTCAAATAATTTTCTTTCTGTTTTTATTAAAGACAAAAAAGAGATTCTCTTATCAGAAAATAAAATAAATGAACCAATTGCTATTGCCTCACTAACCAAGTTGATGACCGCAATAATCGTTTTAGAGAATTATGATCTTGATGAATTAGTTTCAATCAGTGCTTCATCAGTTGCCACCTATGGAACTGCGGGAAGTTTACAAGTCGGAGAAATTATGACCATTAAAGATCTTTTATATATTACATTAATAGAATCAAGTAATGATGGGGCAGAGGCCCTTGCAGAGAAAATTGGTAGAAGTACTTTCATATACAAGATGAATCAAAAAGCATCAGAGTTGAATATGAAAGATACTAGATTTGTTAATCCAAGTGGATTAGATGAAGGAAGTTTATATAATGTTTCTACTGCTGATGATTTAAAAAAAATGGTAGTTTATATATTAGAGAATCATCACTTGATAACAGAAATACTTTCCTTGTCAGAAAAAGAATTAACTAGTTATAGTGGAGTTAATAGAAAGATTAGAAATACTAATGTTTTATTAAAAGAAAGCGATGGTTATTTATGGGGGAAAACAGGTTATACTTACAGGGCTAATGGTTGCTTAATTTTGATATTAAAAAATTTTTCTGTTAATAATAGCGATGGTTATGTAGTTAATATTATTGCGGGTGCTAATGATAGGTTCAATGAAGCAAGAAAATTAGAACAATGGTTAGAGCAATCGTTTATTTGGTAATATTATGGGTATTTTAACTTTTAGTGTAATTAAAATATTGGTTTTAGCATTTGCGTCAGCAATAATTTCTACCGTTGTTGCTCATTTTTTAGTTCCTTTTTTGTATAAAATAGAATTTTGGAAAAAGAGGGCAAGAGAAAAAACAATAGATGGGAAAGAAGCTTCAGTATTTCTTTCTTTTCATAAAGAAAAAGAAACTAATACTCCTAGGGGCGGAGGAATAGTTATATGGTTAAGTATAGTTATTCTTTTATTAATATTATTAGTGCTAGGAAAAATTACTGATGTATGGTGGATTGAAAAATTAAACTTTTTTTCAAGGGAGCAAACTTGGATACCATTATTTGCATTAATTACCGCTTCAATAATAGGACTTGTTGATGATATTTTAGTTGTTTATGGTAAAGGAAAATATATTGGCGGGGGGCTAAAGTTTAAAACAAGATTGATACTTGTTACGATTATTGGAATTATCGGTGGTTCTTGGCTTTATTATAAATTGGGATGGAGTTCAATTTATATTCCATTGTTGTTTGATTTTCCCTATGGCACCTATTTAGACATTGGAATATGGTTTGTAGTTTTATATGTCATAGTAAGTTTAGCTTCCTGGGCTTCTGGAGTGGTTGATGGTCTTGATGGTTTAGCCGGAGGAGTATTTGGATCCATCTTTGGAGCGTTTGCTTTTATTGCTCTTAGCCAAGGAATGTATGATTTATCAGCCCTTTGTTTAATTATATGCGGAACATTATTTAGCTTCCTTTGGTTCAATATCCCACCCGCCAAGTTTTATATGGGGGAAACAGGTATTTTGGGGCTCACAATGGCGATGACAGCAGTGGCTTTTATTACTAATTCTATAGTTGTTTTGCCAATTATCGCTGGAGTTTTAGTGATAGAAACAGGGTCGGTGATAATACAGTTAATATCTAAAAAAACTAGAGGGAAAAAAATCTGGCAATCAACACCAATCCATCATCATTTAGAAGCAAAAGGATGGAAGCCCTATCAAATTACGATGAGGTTTTGGATTATTAGTGTATTATTAGCAATACTAGGAGTTTCAATTCAATTATTAAGATGAAATTTTATTACGAAAAATATTCTTACAAAATAGTAGGTAAAAATCTTCACATATCATTTTTATTCACAACTGATGATATTAAGTTTACACCTAAGGTTATTATTGAAAATGTTTCCCTAAAAGGAAAAAACAAAAAGGTAGTAGACAACCTAGTTTTTAATTTAGGAATGATAGAAATGTTTTCTTACTGGAAATCCACTTGCTGTTCTCAAATTATTGTTAAGGCAGGGAAGTTAAATAAAAGTCAAATATCTTGGTGGGAAAAATTATTGATTAATGGAATGGGTCAATTTTTTTATGAGAATAAAATTAAAAAACAATCAATTAAAATTATTTCTGAAGGCGAGAGTAATTTTAAAAAAGGCAAGGTTACTGGTAAAAAAATAATTATCCCTGTTGGTGGAGGTAAAGATTCTGCAGTAACACTTAATATTTTTAAAGATAAAAATCCAGCTTGCTTTGCCCTTAATCCCGATAAAATAATTTTAAAAATGGTTGGTGGAAAAGAACTAATAATTGCTAGAAGAAAAATTGAAAAGAATCTCTTAGAAATGAATAAAAAAGGATATTATAATGGGCACACTCCTTTTGTAGCTTATTTATCATTCTTATCTGTTCTAGTTTCTTATTTATTCAATAAAAAATACATTGCTTTTTCTAATGAAGATAGTGCCAACGAAGAAAATGTTGTCTGGCTCGGGAAGAAGATAAATCATCAATATTCAAAAACATATGAATTTGAGAAAGACTTTAGAAAATACTGTTCTAACTATTTAATAGAAAATGTAGAATATTTTAGTGCTCTAAGAATGTTATATGAAATTCAGATTGGATTAATTTTTTCTCATATGAAAGATTATCATAATATATTTTTGAGTTGTAACGAGGCGAATAAAACAAACTCTGGAACAAAAAAGAAAGCCGGTAAATGGTGTAATAATTGTTCAAAGTGCTTATTTGTTTACTTGATACTTTATCCTTTTTTAACCAAAGAGGAATTGTTAAATATTTTTCAAGAAGATTTATTTGAGAATAAAAAGTTATTACCAATATTAAAAGAATTAACAGGGGAAAAGAAGATCAAGCCATTTGAGTGTGTTGGCACAAGGCGTGAAGTTTTAGTTGCTCTTTATTTGGGATACAAAAAAGGAGAAAGTCCTTTTATGATAAAACATTTTGAAAAAAATATATTACCTAAATACAAGAACTGGGAAAAGATGGCTTCAGAAGTTATGGATCATTGGAATACTAAAAATTTTATACCTAAAGAATTTAAATTATGATTAAAAAGAAATTAATACTGGAAAAAACAGATAATGAGTTTGAAATAAATGGTGTCTTTAATCCTGGGTGTTATCAAGAAGGTGATTTTGTCCATATGTTCTATAGAGCAATTAGCTCAACTATGAATTCTTCCATTGGCTACGTTAAGCTTGATAAAAATAATCAAGTTGTTGAAAGATGGAATGAACCAATAATCAACAGGGATTTTGATTGTGAGCGTCATGGAGTTGAGGATGCTAGAATCGTTAAAGTTGAAGATATCTTCTATGTTTTCTATGTTGCCTATGATGGGAAAAATGCTGTGACAGCATATGCAACAGGTAGTGATTTATTCAATCTTCAAAAGAAGGGTATAATTACGCCGACAATTAAATATAGCGAAGCGAGAGAAATAATGAAAAGTTATCAAAGATATGTAGATCAAGCAGATTTATATATCAAAAATGTTGGCGAAGATGTTTTATTCTGGGCTAAAGATGTTTTTTTATTTCCTGAAAAAATTAATGGAAAGTTTTATATGATGATTCGTGTGCTTCCAGACATACAAATAATTTCATTTGATAGTTTTGATGAAATTAATAATGATTTTTGGATAAATCAACTTAAGAATATTAATGAATCAATAGTAATAGATTGCATTGAAGGTAAGCATGTCGGCGGTGGTTGTCCTCCGATTAAAACTCCTTATGGTTGGCTTATTATATTTCACTCTGTTGATGATGATAGAATATATCATACATCAGTAGCATTGCTTGATCTTAACAACCCATTGAAAGTAATATCACGACTAAAAGAACCGTTGTTTTCACCGACAGAGTATTGGGAGAAAGAAGGAGTTGTTTCTAATGTAGTTTTTGCTACAGGATCAGCTATTTTGGGTGACAAGTTGTGTATTTATTATGGTGCAGCAGACAAAAGAATCGGTGTCGCAGAATTATCATTAAAAGATTTACTCAAAAAATTATGTTAGTATTTATTTCAACTTTTATCCCTAGAGAATGTGGAATAGCAACTTTTACAAGAGACCTTTTTGATTCAATTAATATTGATAAAGGGATAATCGCTATGAGTGATGAGAAGTATAATTATGGCAAAGAAGTTATTGGTGAGATTAGGGAAAGTAAAATTGATGATTATGTTAAAATAGCTGAGGAATTGAATAATAACGATGATGTTAAGATAATCCATATCCAACACGAGTTTGGTATTTTCGGTGGAGAATATGGTAGCCATATTCTTTATTTTTTAGATGAGATTAAAAAACCTGTAATTATTACTTTCCATACAGTATTGTCTCAAGCTGAAGACAAAAGGATAGAAATAATTCAAAAGATTTCTCAGAAAGTTAAAGCAATAATAGTAATGAATCACGAGTCAAAAAAGATTCTTGAAGAAGAGTATAATATTTCTAAAAATTTAATTTCATATATTCCTCATGGAATACCAAATGTTCCATTGTCGGATGGTGAAAAAGAAAAAAAAGAGCTTAAGCTAGAGAATAATATTGTTTTATCAACATATGGTTTAATTAGTGAGGGTAAGGGAATAGAATATTTTATAGAGGCGCTAAGTGAAGTTGTTAAGCATTTTCCTAATATTAAATATCTCATCTTAGGAGAAACTCATCCAGTAGTTAAGAGAAAAGAGGGAGAGAAATACAGAAATTTTTTGGAAAACGAGGTGGTTCGTCTAGGGCTTCAAAAAAATGTTATTTTTTATAATAAATATTTATACTCTAAAGATATTGAATATTTTTTAAACGCAACTGACGTATACTTATCTCCAATGCTTGATCCCAAGCAGTCTGCCAGCGGTACAATATCTTTTGCTTTGGGTTGCGGTAGACCAGTGATTAGTACAAGCACATCTTATGCTAAAAATATTATCAAAGACAATAAAGGTATTTTAGTTGGTTTTAGAAATCCTGATGAAATATCTAAAGCTATTCTTAAGCTGGTAAATAATTTTCAAGAAACTAAGCAGATGGGTCTTAATGCTTATATAGAATCAAGATTTATGACTTGGGATAATGTCGCTTTGTCACACATTGGGATTTATAAAGAATATATGGGCATTGTCTTAGAATGTCCTAAATTAAAACTTGATCATCTGAAGAGATTAACTGATGACTACGGAATAGTTCAGTTTGCGAATAATACTATTCCTAATATGGAGTGTGGTTATTCAATGGATGACAACGCTAGAGCATTGATAGTGGCAGTTAATGAAAAGGAAAAAAAGCTAGCAGAAATTTATTTAAACTTTATTAGAAAAAATCAAAGGGAAGATGGAAGTTTTTACAACTATGTTAATAAAGATAGAATTGTTGAAAATAAGGAAATTGCAGAAGATGTTCAAGGGAGAGTTCTTTGGGCGCTAGGGAAAACATCAAAAGGAAAAGATATCTTTAATAAAGCATTGCCATATATTAAAAATATTAAATCACCGAGAGCAAAAGCATTTACTATTTTAGGGCTAAAAGAAGAAAAAGAATTAATGAAAAAATTTGCGGATGATTTAGTAAGATTATTCACAAAAGGGAAGAATAAGAAATGGAATTGGTTTGAAGATTGCTTAACTTATTCAAGTAGTAGAATTCCAGAAGCATTGTTGTTCGCTTACTCTAATTTAAATGATGAAAAATATCTTGATGTGGCTCAAAAAAGTATTGAATTTTTAATAAGTAAAACTTTTAGTAAAAATAAATATATTCCTATAGGTCAAGATGGTTGGTTTTTGAAAAATAAGAGGAGAGCTCTTTTTGACCAGCAACCAGAAGATCCAGCATCAATGGTTGAATTATTGGTTTATGCATATGAAATAACTAAGAAAGAAGAATATAGAGAGAAAGCAATTATTGCTTTTGAATGGTTTTTAGGAAAAAACCACTTGAGGCAAGTGGTTTATGATGATTCAACGGGAGGATGCTATGATGGTTTAGGAAAGGAATCTTTAAATATTAATCAAGGGGCAGAATCAACTGTTTGTTATTTACTAGCAAGGCAAGCTATTGAGAAAGTTCTTTCTTGAGTTTTTCAATTTTTCTAACCTCAATTGGGTCAACTTTATTTTCAAGAGCTAAATAATATGAAGTCCATAAGGATAATATAATTAAATTAATTGGGTTATCCTTAACTGTAATTGTTTTGTATTTCTTTTTAAAAATCTCCATTCTTAATTTAATTCTTGGGTGATCTTTTTGGTCTTCAATAAGAATGAAAGAAAAATCTTTTTTATTTATTCCTTCTACTTCGTTGTGATTAAGTTCTGGAAAAACATTATTGAATGCTGGATTCTTAGAATTTTCATTGAAGTTAATTTTCCAAATATATCCAATAGATTTATTTTTATTTGATGAGTATATGAGAGGGATGGTCCCTTTTATTTTTTTAGCAATTTCTTTTCCAGCACTTTCTTGGTCTTTTATCTCAAAGTCAATTTTTTTATTCACTATTTTGAGAAGTGCTTTTATGCTGTAGCCCAATGCCATTCTAGGAGGAAGGCTTTTATCTGGTAATTCAATATATGGAAGTTCTCTTGCTTTAGCAATATCTATCAATTTCCCACCAGAAGAAATAATAACTAGAGATATTTTTTCTTTTAAAGCAATTTTCAGAGAATCTAAAACTTCTTCAGTGTTGCCAGAAAAAGAACTCAAAATTAATAAAGATTTTTTATTAATCTTATTTGGTAGCCCATAATCAGAGTGAACTGTAATATTTAATTCAGGAAAAATATCCTTAATTATGTCTGCGGATAAGTGAGATCCGCCCATGCCGACAACAAAGAAATCTTTTGATTTTTTTAGTTTGTCACGATTTTTTATTACTGGTTCGTATTTAAATTGATTTTTGAAATTTTTAATTATTTCCATAATTGAAGTATAGCATATTTTGTGGTAGATTATAAGTATGAAGATTAAAGAGCTAGAAAATAAGAAGGTATTGATTTTAGGAATTGGTAGAGAGGGGTTAGACACACTATCTTACCTTAAGAAAGTTTTTCCTAAGAAAAAATTTGCTATTGCTGATCAAAAAGAGGAGCTTGATAATAAAACGAAAAAAGCTGTTAGCGGGATGGATCTATTTTTGGGAGAAGAATATTTAAAGAATGTCAAAGATTTTGATGTGATAATTAAATCACCAGGGATTCCGTTTTTTAAGTATAAAGACAAGTTAACCAGTCAGACAGAATTATTTTTTGACAACTGTCCTGCAAAAATAATAGGCATCACTGGAACAAAAGGGAAAAGCACTGTCGCTTCCCTTATTCATTCAATAGTAAAAGGGTCGTATTTAGTTGGAAACATTGAAACACCATCTTTGAGCTTTCTTTCTAAGTTAAAAAAAGATGATATTGTTATTTATGAACTTTCATCTCATCAATTAGTGAACCTCAAAAAGAGTCCTCACATTGCAGTTTTTTTAAACATATATCCAGAACATCTTGATTATTACAAAGATTTTGAAGAATATTTTTCAGCAAAAAAGAATATATATAAATATCAAGAAAAATCTGATTACTTAATTTTTAATCCTGAGATAGAACCAAAGACAAAAGCAAACAAAATAGAAATTGACATTAAAGATTTTGCACCATTTTTGAAAGATAATCAGCAATTTTTAGAAATTACTCATATAGATAATTTAATTGCTGTTTTGAATGTAGCTAAGTTATTAAACATTCCCGAAAAAGAAGTAGTCAAAGCATTAAATAATTATAAGAGATTGCCTCATAGATTAGAGTTTGTCGGAGAGTTTAAGGGGGTTAGATTCTATGATGATTCTATTGCAACCATACCCGAAGCAGTTGTTTATGCTCTTGATTCTTTGGGAGATGATGTTGAAACAATTATTCTTGGAGGATTAGACAGGGGAATTAAATATGATAAATTAGTTAAAAGAATTAAAAAAAGTAATATTAAAACAATTATTGCTTTTCCTGATTCTGGAGAGAAAATAGTTAGAAATATTAGATCTAGGATATTTAAGGTTGATAATATGTTGGATGCTATTGACTTAGCATATGAACATACTTCAAAGGGTAAAATTTGTTTAATGTCGCCGGCATCTCCAAGTTTTAATATATTTAAGGATTATAAGGAAAGAGGAGATTTATTCAAGAAGTATATAAATGAAAAAGCAAAAAGTTGATATTTTTCTTTTAGGTACGATAATATTACTTTTAGTGGTGGGCTTTTTGGCTTTAGCGACTGCATCAATCCCACTATCTTTAAAATTAACTGGAAACGCTACCCATTATTTATTTCACCAAATTCTTTTCGGTCTTCTTCCAGGTTTAATCCTTGGTTTTATTGCTTTTAAGGTTCCCCTTAATAAAGTTAAAAAGTTTAGTATTCATTTATTTATTTTTTCTATTATACTAATGCTTTTGGTTTTTGTTCCTCAACTCTCAAGGTCAGAATTGGGCGCAACCAGATGGTTAGATTTGGGCTTTATTAGCATGCAACCATCTGATTTTTTAAAACTTTCAGTAGTTTTTTATTTAGCAACAATATTAGACGATGAAAAAAACAGAAAGAAGTTTTTTACTTTTGCTACCGTCTTATTCTTAGTTTTTTCATTATTAATTTTACAAAAAGACACAGGAACTCTTTTTGTAATTTTTGCAACAGCACTGGCAATGTTTTTCTGTTCTAAAACACCGATTAAGCAAACATTAGCAATAATAGGTGGTGCTTTTGTTGGTTTTATTTCATTAATAGTCTTGTCTCCGTATAGAATGCAGAGAATGTTTGCTTTTTTAAATCCCAATACTGATGTTTTAGGTTCGGGTTATCACATCAACCAATCATTAATTACAATTGGATCTGGGGGGTTGCTTGGTTCTGGATTAGGTCTAGGAATGCAAAAGCTTGGCTTCGTTCCTCAATCAATATCTGATTCAGTTTTTACGATTTTTGCAGAGGAAGTTGGTTTTATCGGTGTATCCCTTTTAATTATTCTATTTCTATATTTCTTCTGGAGAGTAATAGTCGTAGCTAAAAGGGCCGATAATCAATATCTTAGATTAATGGCTATAGGTCTTGGATCTTGGATAATTGTTCAAACATTTGTTAATATCGGATCAATGACAGCAATTATGCCCTTAACAGGAATACCATTACCATTTATTAGTTATGGTGGAACTCATTTAATTGCTGAATTAATAGCTTGTGGGTTGTTGTTAAACATATCTAAGAAATGAGCTTGTTAAAATTACTAAAAAAGCATATATTATAAGTATGCCAAAGATAATATTTACAGGAGGGGGAACGGGCGGACATGTTTTTCCAATTATTGCAATTACGCAAAGCATTAGAGAGAAATATCCTAGTATTGATATGTCTTATATCGGTCCAAAGGATTTTACTACTAGTGTTTTTTTACCTATTGCAAAAATTAAAACCAATTATGTTTTTTCTGGAAAAATAAGGAGATATTTTTCTCCTAAAGCGATCGCTTCTAACATTATAGATATATTTTTTAACATACCAGTTGGATTTATTCATTCTTTTATATTGCTCTTTTTTAAAATGCCTGACTTAATTGTAAGCAAGGGTGGACACGGATCAATTCCGGTTGTTTTTGCAGGAATCATCTTACGCATTCCGATTTTTATACACGAATCAGATGTTGCTCCAGGGCTAGCTAATAGAATTGCTAGTCGTTTTGCTAAAAAAATATTTACATCTTTTAGTACTGAAATTACAGAATATTTTCCTAAGAAAAAAATGATTCAAACTGGTGGACCGGTAAGAAGGGAGATCATTCACTGGAATAAAGAAGATGTTTTGAAGTTAAAAGGAGGCAAGGATGTTATTTTCGTTATCGGTGGTTCTCAAGGAAGTGGAAGAATTAATGATGTTATTTTTCAATCATTAGGTGACTTATTGAAAGATTTTGAAATAATTCATCAGACAGGATTAAAAGATATTAATAGGGCAAAAAAAGAAAGTGTTGCTATGGTAGAAAAAGAACTTTTAGAATATTATCATCCATATTTTTTCTTAGATGAAAAAGAAGTTGCTTGTGCATACAATTTGGCTGATGTTGTGGTTGGTAGGTCGGGAGGTGGAATGATATCCGAAGTTTCTTCCATCGGTAAACCGTCAATTCTAATTCCGCTAACTGAGTCAGCTCAAAATCACCAAGCAAAAAATGCATATGCATATGCTAAAAACGGTGCTTGTTTGGTTTTAGAAGAACCGAACTTTACAGACCACTTTTTATTAGAAAAATTAAAAACAATTGATAAAGAAAAAATGTCGCAAGCGGCGAAAGAATTTTCTCCATTTAATGCCAGTGATAAAATATCAGAAGAAATAATAGAGTATTTAAAATGATAAGAACAAGATTTGCACCATCACCAACAGGACCATTACATATTGGTACAATAAGGACTGCTCTTTTTCCATTTCTTTTTTCTCAAAAGAACAAAGGTGACTTTATTTTAAGAATAGAAGATACCGACAAAGAAAGATCAAAAAAAGAGTGGGAAGAAGAATTATTAAAAGGACTTGATTGGTTGGGTATAAAATGGAATGAGGGGCCCTTTAGGCAGAGTGAAAGAAATGAATTGTATAAAAAACAATTAGAAAAATTAATTGAAGATGGTCATGCCTATTACTGCTTTTGCTCAAAAGAAGAAGTTGAAGCACAGAAAGAACATTTAATGGCTCTTGGAGAAGCACCAGTATATAGAGGTAAGTGTAGGGATCTGCCCAAAGAAACGGTTAATAAATATCTAAAAGAAGGGAAACCATCGGTAATTAGATTTAGAACACCAGTTAATCAGGTTGTATCTTTTGATGATATTATACGAAGTAAAATTGACAATAATACTGATACAATGGGTGATTTTGTAATAGCTAAGGATTTTGATAATTTCCTATTTAACTTCACTTGTGCCGTTGATGATATGCTAATGGAAATAAGTCATGTGATAAGAGGGGAGGATCACATCCCTAATACTCCTAAGCAAATTTTAATTATTAATGCCTTGGGGGGCAAAGAACCAAAATATGCTCATTTACCATTAATACTTGGGACAGATAAAAAGAAAATGTCTAAGAGAACAGGGAAGACATCGCTAAATGAATATATAGCTGAGGGATATTTGCCCGAAGCAGTACTTAATTTCATTGCATTTTTGGGATGGAATCCAGGTACTCCAAAAGAGATATACACAATGGAAGAATTAATCAATGATTTTTCTTTAGAGAAAATACAAAAGTCAGCGGCGATATTTAATATTGATAAACTTGATTGGATTAACGGGTTGTATATTAGGAAAATGCCGTTGATGGAATTAACTGAAAAATGTCTCCCTTATCTTCCTCAAAAGCCAATAGAAGAATTATCAAAGATAGTTGCCCTGTATCATGAAAGATTAAAAAAACTATCAGAGATAACTGAATTAACTGATTATTTTTTCAAAGACAAATTAGAATATGATAAAGAACTTTTAAGATGGAAAGATATGTCTGACGAAGAATTAAAATCATCTTTAGAAAAGACATATGATGCAATAGATAATAACGAAGATATAATGGAGTTAGCTAACAAGGAAGATAATAGGGGCAATATTTTGTGGCCATTAAGAGTTGCTCTTACGGGAAAAAAGAATTCTGCCGGTCCACTAGATATTATTAATGTTTTGGGAAAAGAAAAAACACTAAAAAGGATCAAAGAAGCGATAGAATTGATAAAATAACAATATTAGTATAGTATATTTAATATGATATCAAGCGAAGAAATTAAAAATATAGCTAAGCTTTCACACTTAGAAATTAAAGATGATGAAATGGAAGAAATGAGAAAAAACTTCTCTTCTATTTTAGAATACGTTAAAAAGCTTCAAGAATTGAATACTGATGATATAGAGGCAACGCCTAGTATTATTGAATTGGAAAGTGTAATGAGGGAAGACATTGCTAAAGATAATAATGGTGATTTAATTAGTTCTTTTTCTAGAAGTAAGAACAATTATCTTGAGGTTAAAAAAATACTTTACAATGAAGATTGAGAACTTAACAATTGAATCAGCTCACGAAGGTCTTAAAAACGGAGATTTTACTTCAGTTGAATTAACCAATGCATACTTACAAAAGATCGAAGAGAAAGATGGGGAGATAAAAGCTTTTGTAACGGTTACTAAAGATTTAGCATTGAGGCAAGCCAAAGAAGCTGATGAAATGATAAAGAGGGGAGAAATGACAATGCTTACAGGGATTCCTTGCGCCCTTAAAGACAATCTTTTAGTTGAGGGAGAGAAGTGTACAGCAAGCTCTAAATTTCTAGAAAACTATATCGCACAATATAATGCAACCGTTGTAGAAAAGTTAAAAAAGCAGGGAGCTGTATTCTTAGGCAAAACTAACTTAGATGAATTTGCAATGGGCTCTTCTTGTGAGAATTCTGCCTTTTTTAAAACTAAAAATCCCAGAGATTTAGAAAGAGTTCCAGGTGGCTCATCAGGTGGTTCTGCTGCCGCTGTAGGTGCTGATATGTGTGTCTATGCCCTAGGAACAGACACGGGTGGATCAATTAGACAACCAGCATCTTTTTGTGGGGTAGTTGGTTTTAAGCCAACATATGGAACAGTTTCAAGAAATGGTATTATTGCTTTTGCCTCATCACTAGATCAGGCTGGACCAATAACTAAAAATGTTACTGATGCTCAGATCGTTTTTGAAGCAATAAAGGGAAGTGATGAATATGATTCTACAACCGTTGAACATACAGAAGGGGAGTCAAATAGTTTCAAAATTGGAGTTCCTAAAGAATATTTTGTTGATGGGTTAGATAAGGAAGTAGAAAAATCAATCAGGGAAGCAATTGAAGAGTACAAAAAAATGGGTGCTGAAATAGTTGATATTAGTTTGCCTCATATGGAATATGCTCTAGCGTGTTACTATATTATAGCACCAGCAGAAGCAAGTGCTAACTTAGCACGATTTGATGGTTTAAGATATGGTCAGAATATTGATGGGATAATAAGCAATAGGACTAAGTATTTTGGTAGTGAAGTTAAAAAAAGAATAATGCTTGGAACATATACGCTATCTTCAGGATACTACGATGCATTTTATAAGAAAGCATTGAAGGTTAGAACACTAATTAAAAATGATTTTGATGAAGCGTTTAAAAAAGTAGATGTAATATTGGGGCCAACCTCACCAAGCTTGCCATTTAAAATAGGTGAAAAGCAGGAAGATCCGATGGCAATGTATTTGTCAGACATTTACACTGTTAGTGTTAATTTAGCAGGTCTTCCAGCAATATCTATACCATTTAAAACCGATGGATTGCCGATAGGAATACACCTAATAGGGCAATCATTTAGAGAAAAAGCACTTCTTAAAATAGCTAACAATTATGATAGATGATATTTTACAATTTTTAGAGTCAAGTGAATTGTTTGAATTTTTATTTCCTTTTAAAGTTTTGTTTATAATTATTTCAATTGCTTTTATTTTTGCTATTTTTTATTACTTCATTAAGGTTGATTTTTTAACTGCTGGTGCAAAAAGAAGAATTAATGATTTTCTAAGTTTTCAAAAGTTTGATTCTAAAAATATCTTAACTAAAAGAGCTAAAAAAATATCTAGTTTTTTAAATAAAAGAGATTACAAAAAGGCAATATTAATGATGGAAGAATTGTTGATTGAGGCATTAAAGAACAAGGGAACAGTAGGTGTTAACCTATATGAGATGATAGAAAACTCTTCAATAGCTGATATAGAGGGAATTAAAGATATATACACTATTGCAGAAGAGATAAAAGAAGGGCAGGGATACATACTAAATATGGAAGAATTGCAGAAACTTTTTGATTCTTGTGAAGAGGCATTGAAAAGATTAGAAGTTCTTACTTGATTTTATTTCATTTTTTGCTAAGATGCTATTAGCGGTTTGGAGGAGTAGTACCTCGCCAGTCTCATAAGCTGGAGACCCTGGTGCAATTCCA
>JASGMO010000002.1 GCA_030156465.1 Patescibacteria group bacterium | reverse complement strand
GTTTAATTCAATTACAAAAATAATCAAAAACGGGTGGGAAGGATTCTGGAGACAGGGCTTTCTTACTTTCGCAACATCATTAGTAATTTTTATCGCAGTTGTTTTAGGAACATCGCTATTTTTCTTTCAAGGAGGAATAAGTTACTTGATTGGAGAAATAGAAGACAAGATTGATGTTTCAGTAACTTTTAAAGAGGGGACACTAAGAGCAACAATTCTTGAATTTAGAGAAGAATTAGCTCAATTGCCAGAAATCAAAAAGGTTGACTATGTTTCACCTGAAGATGCATACGAGGCCTTTGTAGAGAAAAATCAAGGCAATCAATATATGGAGGCACTTGAGTTGCTTGATGTTAATCCATTTTTGGCAACTCTTAGGATTCAAGCAGAAAGCACTGATCAGTATGCTGATATAGCTGAATATATAAGGAGAAGTGATTATATTGAATCAATAGCTGAAGTTAATGACTATGAAAGGGGAGCAATGATTAACTCATTAAGAGAACTTACTCAAGGTATTCAAGGAATAGGAATTACTTTAACAATATTTCTAAGTTTAATCGCTGTAATTGTTACATTTAATACTTTGAGATTGAGCATCTTCTCACAAAAAGAAGAGATTGAAATAATGCGCCTTGTGGGAGCAACCAATGGATTTATTCGTGGGCCATTCTTATTCCAAGGCATTCTTTGTGGACTGTTTGCAGCAGCATTCTCCTTTATTGTCTTTACATTTTCTTTATTCTCTCTAAACCAAAAGTTTATTGAATTATTTATGGGCTTTGATGTGCTGGCATTCTTCCAATCAAACATTATAATAATTCTTCTTTTACAACTCTTAATTGGAGTTGGGCTAGGAGTTCTTTCATCATACTTTGCTATTAGAAAGTACTTAAAGAATTGAAAAAACTCTTAAAAAGAGATATGATGTCTAAGCATTCGGAGGTCGTCTAATGGTAGGACGCTAGGTTCTGGCCCTAGCAATTGGGGTTCGAGTCCCTGCCTCCGAACATTAAAATGGCTGTCAAGGCCATTTAGAAATGTCATACTTTATTTTGTCCTGCAAGAATTGGTTTCTCCAAGGATGATCAGCAGGGGGTTTCCATTGCGATGGCTTTCTATTTGTAAGTGCCACCAGTTTAACGTTAATTTCTTTTTTAGGTCTCTCTGGCAGTTCTCGGTAATTTAGATAGTGTCCTTTTAAGTTGATTTTGATCTCGTTATTCAGATGTTTTTCAACAACTACAGCATATTTTTTGTAAACAGTAGTAGGTTGCTCTTGGTCTAATTGAAAATATTGGTTTTCAAATCTAATGGTGTAATCATTCATTATTTTTCTCTGCTCTTGAACAGAGAATATCTGAGGCAATCTTACCCTTGTTGCTTTGTTTAATGGTTTATGCAAATCAGCCCTTCTGTTAGGTATTACGGCGAATTTAGCGTTAAATTTAGGGATGTAATCCTTTAAAAATTCATTTGCTTTTTCAATGGTTGATATATTAGCTAATTTTAATTCTTTTACTAATCTATCCTGTAATGTCCCATTCATTCTTTCAACTCTGCCTTTTGCTTCCGGGCTATTGGCTGTAATCGGTTTAATGCCAACCTGATTCATGGCTCTTTGGAACTGAGTAATCATATCTTTGTTATCTACTGCGTTTTTATGGTTTACCTTGTATGTGCTGAATTTATCAAGATATATTGATATTGGTAGCCCATTTTTTTCAAAATATTCTGTCCAAAATTTAAATACAGCAACAACACTTTCATTAATATCAAATTTAGCATAAGTGATTTTTCCCGTAGCGTCGTCAACTGACAACAGCAAACAAGTTTCAAAATCCCCAAACCAATGATTGTCTTAATTTTTCTTTACCAATTTTTATGTCGTGATTTTCGTCTAATTTTTCAGAAGCAAAAGTTGGTCCAAAATCATAATACTTTTCTTTAAGATATTCTTTGGCTTTTTCAATAATATTCGGATCTATTTTTCGGTTGCCCTCTTTTCCGCGATTGCCATGAATTAGTCCTTCTGCTCCTGATTTGATAACTTTGGCCTTTAGCCTTTTAATGTGCCTTACAGATACTCCTATCTGTTTAGAAGCATCTGTCCCGTTAATTTTGCCATCAATTAAATTTTGAATAAGATTAATTAATTAAATGTCTCTAAACAAATTATGCCAGAAATTAGCAGGTATGACATTTCTAAATGGCTCAACTATGACATTATCATATGGCTGCGACAGAAGGGGAGTTCAATATAGATATTTGTAAATAGTTATGCTAATATACAACATATGTATATAATATTAGGATTATTTTTATTATTCATTCTTTTAAATATTCTTTTAATTGGAAGATTTAAGAATCAAACAGAAACTTTTTTAAGAGAAATTAGAAATAACTTTGTATTTCAAGCTATTGTATTCATTAAGTTAATTTCTAGGTTGTTAAAAATGATAAAGAGATCTTGATAATTGGCAATATTTAGTGTAGTATTAGGGTATATAATAAATAAATTAAAAATATGTCAACAGAAATAATGATAATTTTAGGAGTTGTAGCAGTAATATTGCTATATATAATCCTTACATATAATGGTCTAGTAACATTAAGAAATAGAGTAAAGGAGGCCTGGTCAGATATTGATGTTCAACTAAAAAGAAGGTACGATTTAATTCCCAACCTAGTAGAAACTGTTAAAGGATATGCTTCTCATGAAAAAGAAACTCTAGAAAGAGTGATTACTGCAAGAAACGCAGCAATGAGCGCTAGTGGAGCTAAAGATAAAGCAGAGGCAGAAAATGTTCTTTCAGGAACATTGAAGAGTTTGTTTGCATTGTCAGAAAACTATCCTGATTTAAAAGCATCTACTAACTTTCTAGAACTACAAAGAGAGTTGTCTGATACAGAAAACAAAATACAAGCAGCAAGAAGATTCTACAATGGAAATGTTAGGGACTTTAATACTAAAATAGAAATGTTTCCAGCAAATATTATTGCAAATATGCTTAACTTTAAAGCATTTGACTTCTTTGCAATTGATGAGGAAGAGAAAGAAACACCAGAAGTAAAATTTTAATAATATGAAAAACCTTTGCAAAAGCGTAATTAAACAGAGAAAGAAAATAGAAAAGAAAAGTAAGAACCTTTCAGAAAAGGAAAAAAGGAGAAAGGGGATAAAATAGCTATATGGCTACTCTATATAACATAGCTGATTCCAATAGCAGGAAGACGTTCTTTTTAATCACTATTTTTCTAATTTTTGTCATCCTTTTAGGATGGCTCTTTAGCTATGCGTTAGATAGCACCATTATATTATACATTGCCGTTATCTTTAGCGTTGCAACAAGTATTTCTTCGTATTGGTTTTCTGACAAAATTGTTTTACAAGCTACTAAAGCAAAACCAATTGAAAAGAAAGATGATCCAGAATTATATAGAATAGTTGAAAATCTTTCTATTACTGCTGGTATTCCCATGCCCAAAATCTTCATACTAAATGAGCCACAACCAAATGCTTTTGCGACCGGAAGAGATGAGAAGCACGCAGTTATTGCTGTGACCAAGGGATTACTAGGCAAACTAGAAAGAAGTGAAATAGAGGGAGTTATTGCTCACGAAATGGCTCATATCAAAAACAGAGATATCCTTTTACAAACAGCAGTTGTTGTTCTTGTTGGGATAATTGTCATTCTTTCCGACTTCTTTTTAAGAATTAGTTTTTGGGGAGGAGGTGATAGAGATAGAAATCCTTTAATGATTGTTTTGGCTATTGCCGCAGCAATTCTAGCACCAATTGGGGCATCACTAATGCAATTATCAATATCAAGGAAAAGAGAATTTTTAGCTGATGCATCTGGAGCATTATTAACTAGATATCCAGAAGGTCTTGCTAGCGCACTAGAGAAAATTTCGCTTGATAAATCTTCTTTAAGAACAGCCAACAATTCTAATGCTCATCTTTTCATATCTTCTCCATTAAGAGGCAATGGCAACAAGGGTTGGTTTAATAAGTTATTTTTAACCCATCCGCCCATTGAAGAAAGGGTTGCTATTCTTAGGGGGATGAAGGTTTGATTTTTTTAAAATTATTTAATATTATATAAATATGAAGAAAATTCAACTTAAAAATATAATATGGAAGGAGGGAGAATATTATGTGGCTCAGTGTCTTAATGTTGATATTTCTAGCTTTGGTGATAACAAGAAAGACGCCCTTAATAATTTAAATGAAGCTTTAGAGCTATACTTTGAAGATGAGAAAGGTAGTAGCATTGCTGAAGTTAAAAATCCCGAACTGTTTACATCTTCTTTGAATCATGTCTAAGCTTTTTTCATCTAGTCATATTGTTAAGGTCCTTTTAAAGAAGGGTTTTGTTGATGTCTCTCAAAGGGGAAGTCATAAAAAATTTAGAAAAAGAGAATTAACAAAGTAGAGGATCTTAATTAAGATATGGAGAGGTGCTCCGAATGGTAAGGAACACGCTTGGAAAGCGTGCGCTCGCAAGGGCTTGCAGGTTCGAGTCCTGTCCTCTCCGCCAATTTATAATTTTTATATATTCTGACCGGGGAAGTAAAATCAAAGAAGTATTTTAAATTTAACTTGTGTAAAAATGTCTGTCAATTTACTTGACAGGTATTTTTACATTTGCTACGATAGAAATATAATAATTTCATCAATTAATTAAACATCATGACTACATTTTTAAAAAAACTTCGCCAAGAAAATGATATAAGCCAAGAGTTTTTGGCAAAAAAAATTGGTGTATCTCGCCCAACTTATGCACAGATTGAAAGCGGTGCGCGAGATATGTCTGTAAAAGAAGCACAAAAATTAGCGCAATTTTTCGGCTTGTCTTTGGAAGATTTTCTTGCTGGTAAAAAAATACCAGAATCAAAAGTAGAATTGGAAAAGTCTAAAAAGCCAAAAATACAAAAACTTGAAACGCGTGTTTCTGTACCGCAAGAAAAAGTAGAAAAATTCAAAGAAGTACTTTTATATATTTTAGAACGCATTGGTGCGCGACCGAATATCGGCGAGGCGGTAGTATGTAAATTAATGTACTTTATAGATTTTGATTTTTATGAAAAGTTTGAAGAACAGTTAATTGGTGCAAAATACATAAAAAATCATTTTGGACCAACCCCCGTTGCCTTCCCTGAAATTGTTGCACAAATGGAGAAAGACGGAGATTTGACGCGCGTTACTAAAAAATATTTTCAGCATGACCAAAAAAAATATCTGCCACGAAGATCTGCCGACCTTTCAATTTTTTCGGCTCAAGAGAAGGAATTGATTGATTGGGAGATTGAACGATTTAAGGATTTCAACGCAACAAAAATTCGTGATTATTCACATAAAGATGTTCCATGGATTGGCGCTAATGATTTGCAACCAATTAATTATGAAGCGGTTTTTTCTCGTACCGATGAATTCTCTGTAAGAAAATATGATGATGAATTATGATGAAACAGAAGAATTCACACGCGATTTCAAAAAACTGCTAAAGAAATTTTCATCATTGGCAGATGATTTAGAGGTAAATAAGCAATATAGAATTGAACTTTTTCATTGTAAAGAAATAGACAGTAGAAGCATCTTTGAAATTCAGGGAGTTGGTAACACGGCGGAGCTTCAGTTTTTTAAAGTTAAAAAGTTTCAATGTAAGAACTTAAAAGGTCGTGGAGCAAAAAGTGGTATCCGGCTTATCTATGCTTATTTTCCTGTTGAGCAAAAAATCGTGTTTATAGAAATTTATTTTAAATCAAATCAAGCCAATGAAAATAGACAGAGAATCATTAATTTTATAAATACAAGAAAATAAAAAATCGGCAGAAATTACTTAGATGAATGATTGAATAGAGTATTTCCGCATTTTTGTGCTATAGTATTAGTATAATAATAAAATATATAAAAATATGAACAAACAAATTTTTATAGCAAGCTTATTAGCGCTAACTTTTCTTTTTGTAGGAGGCATTTATGCTAATGCAGGCATGCAAAATCAGCAACAAAACCAAATTAATTCTCAGGGTAGCGGAATTCAAAATCAACAACAAGTCAATTCTAATAATGGCCCCAATGCAGGAGTGCAAAATCAACAACAGAATCAAGGAGAAAATCAGCAAATTCAAAACAATGAACAAAATGGTAAAATGAATCAGAGAAGGAGTCGGGTCGCTAATGCTGTTCAAGAAATGTTACAAGTCGCAGAAAGGAACGGTGGAGTAGGGGAACAAATAAGAACGATTGCTCAAAATCAAAACCAGAATCAAGAAAAAATTGAGAGCAGTTTAGCTAAAGTTCAAAACAGAAATAGCTTAACAAGGTTTATTGCTGGACCTAATTATGGAGAAATAAATAACGCTCAAAAGATACTAGAACAGAATCGTCAGCATATTGAACAATTAAATCAAATCAAAAATCAAATTGTCAATCAAGTTGATCAACAGCAACTACTAGAGCAAATTCAACTACTAGAACAATCTAATTTAGAGGTTGAGGGTTCTTTAGAGGATGCTCAAAAAGGATTTAGTTTACTTGGGTGGCTATTCAAAGCATTTTCTAAGTAAGAAATACTTGACATTTTGTAAAGTATTTTATACAATTATGGCATAATTATAATAATAAATATTATGTCATATAAAAAATTCAAAAATCTAAGATTTTTAATTATTGTTTTTATAGCAATAACAATTAGCATTGCCGTGAACATGGAAAATGCTGTTTTAGCAACTTCAGCGATTATTATTGGAATGATAGCAATGTTTGCTATTAAGAAAAATGTTAAAGAATTAAGAACAGACGAGATGATCCAAAGCATTGCTGGTAAATCATCTCTATGGGCGTATAGCATATGTATCCCTTTCTTAGCTCTTTTATCAATTTTCTTTATGTTCTCTAGTTTAAGCGATAAGGGATCCGATATGTATAATTTAGGAATGGTTTTAAGTTATGTTGTTTTGTTTCACATAGCTACTTACTCAATCGCTTTTATATATTTTAGAAATAAATATAAATCAGATGACAAATAAAATTAAAATATTAAGAGCAGAGAAGGGAATAACTCAAGAAGAATTAGCCGATATAGTAGAAGTAACAAGACAAACCATTATTGCTATAGAAAAGAGCAAGTATGTTCCATCGCTAGAGCTTGCCTTTAGAATTGCAAGATACTTTAATAAGAACATAGAAGAAGTTTTTGAGTATTAATTATGTATATATTCTTTACATAGCCATTGACAAGAAAACCTACATCATCTAGAATAAGATTAATAATATAATTTATTAATCTATGTTTGGAGATTTTGTAAAAGAACAAAGAACTAAAAGGGGAATGTCGCAAGAATATATTGCCTCAGAGCTTAATATTTCGCGCCCTACATATTTACAAATTGAGCGGGGGCTAAGAGAGCTTACGATGTCTGAGGCGAGGAAAATGGCAAGCATTTTTAATCTTCAATTAGAAGATTTTCTTGACGAAAAAGAACCAAAACAGGACATTATCATTGAAAGGGGACCTGTTAAAAAATCAAACGATTTAGAGATTCGTATTACTAAAAAGGATCTTGATAAATTCAAGCAAGTTTTGCTTTATATTCTAAACAAAGTTGGCGGAAAGCCGAATATCGGAGAAACAGTTTTACATAAACTTCTTTATTTTATTGATTTTGATTATTATGAGAAATTTGAAGAGAATCTGATGGGGGCAACATACATCAAGAATCATCATGGGCCAACTTCTGTTGAGCTTAATACAATAATTCAAGAAATGCAGGACGAGGGAGATATTGAAGCTGTGAATAGTCAATATTTTAAGTATTCACAAAAAAAGTATTTACCACTAAAAAGTCCCAATCTTAAAAATTTATCAGCAAGAGAAATCGAACATATTGATAATGTTTTGGCTCGTCTTTCTGATAAAAATGCCATAGAGATAGAAAAATATTCACACGAAGATATACCATGGAAGTCAGCAAGGGAAGGTAAACCAATCTCCTATGAAAGTGTTTTTTATCGCGATGAGAAATATTCTGTAAGAAATTATGACGATGAGCTTTAAGGAGTTGCCAGAATTTCAAAAGGAAATTAAGCGACTTAGCAAAAAGTACAAGTCCTTGCCTGATGATTTGCAACAATTTTGTGATGTAGCTTCTATCAATCCACTCGGCAATAGTAAGCACTTTAATGTCATAACTCAAAAGGAAGTTTTGTATATTATAAAGGCTCGACTATTTTGTCGCTACTTGAAAGGATCATCCCTTCGTGTTATTTATGCTTATTTTGAAGAAAGCCAACAAATTGAATTTATTGAACTTTACTTTAAGGGGGAAAAAGAAAATGAAGATAGGAAAAGAATTGAAAGCTACCTAAATAATTTTTAGTTATTTGCTACAATTAAAGTGTGGAAAAGCTTAATTAAGAAACAGAGGAAGCTATTCTTATAGTTTTAGCTCTAATAGTGTAATCAAACGGTTTCTATAATATTAGTTGTCGTGGGTTTAATTGGAGTCCCTTCTTACAACATTTTAACAAAAAAGAAATGATACTAGTAATTAAAGAGATTAAAAATATTTTTGGTTTTTAAAAAGCCAGTAATTGTTGAAGATACTGGAGTTTATTTTAGAAGAAAAGCAATTTAACTTTATGTTTCAGCAGGCGATTGCTCAATTGCGAGGCAAATGATTCATTTACAAAATTGTTTAACTTCGTTATTATAATGCAAAGAAAGAAATACAAATTCGACTGTCGTAAAAATGGCCTCAAACAATGAAAAAATTTATAACATAAATAATTTTCAAGGCCTTTCCCAAAAAGAGGCGGAGAAGATTTTAATGGCTGATGGATTTAATGAACTACCTTCTCAAAAAAAGCAGAGTTGGTTTTCTATTTTAGTAAGAGTTTTATCCGAGCCGATGCTCATTCTACTCCTTGTTTGTGGACTGATTTATCTTTTCATGGGAAGTCCTAGGGATGCCCTGATGCTTCTTTTCTTTGTATTTGTAGTAATTGGTATAACTTTTTATCAAGAGAGAAAAACTGAAAAAACACTTGAAGCTTTAAGGGACTTGTCTAGTCCCCGAGCTTTGGTTATCCGCGATGGCCAACAAAAAAGAATTGCTGGTCGCAAAGTAGTTAAAAATGATATTATTATTCTTCAAGAAGGAGATAGGGTTCCAGCCGATGCAGTTATTTTGTCCTGTCAGAATCTTTATGCGGACGAATCTCTTTTAACTGGAGAATCAATGCCGGCGAGAAAAGTAGAATGGGATGAAGAAACGCAGAATCAAAGACCGGGTGGAGATGATTTGCCTTTTGTCTATTCCGGCTCATTAGTTACTAGTGGACGTGGAGTGGCTCGGGTTAGTTCTACTGGGGTCAATACTGAAATTGGCAAAATTGGCAAAAGTTTGGAAGGAATTAAAGATGAAGATACTTTATTAAAAAAAGAAACAGCCAAGATTGTGCGCACAGTGGCAATTATTGCGCTTACTTTATGTGTCTTAATGGTAATAACCTATATCCTAATTAAGGGTGACGTTGTTGGAGGCCTGTTATCTGGCCTTACTTTGAGTATGGCTATACTTCCAGAGGAATTTCCTGTTGTCCTTTTGATATTTTTAACACTAGGGGCCTGGAGAATCTCAAAAAACAGAGTATTGACAAGGCGTTCGGATGCTATAGAGACCTTGGGTGCGGCAACTGTGCTTTGTGCAGATAAAACAGGCACTTTAACACTGAACAAAATGGAATTGAGTAATCTCTATGCAGATAATTCCTTTTTTGAATTAAATGACACTAAACCAGAAAATTTGCCAGAAAACTTCAAAACCTTACTTAAATATGGAGTTTTAGCTAGCCAAAAAGATCCCTTTGATCCAATTGAGAAAGAATTGAACAAAATGGGAGAGTTGTATCTTAAAGGTTTTATTAAAGATGATTTTGATTTAATAAAAGAATATCCTCTTTCTAGGGAACTTTTGGCCTTGTCTCATGCATGGCGGTTAAATGATACAGAGTTGGTTATAGCTTCAAAAGGTGCTCCCGAAGCAATTTTGAACTTGTGCCATGCCGACGATAATCAAAAAGAGGAGGTTTTAGAAAGAGTAAAAGAAATGTCTGATAAGGGCTTAAGGGTTCTTGGTGTTGCCAGGGCGACATCTACTCTGGAGAAATTACCAGACAATCAACATGATTTTGACTTTGAATTTATTGGCTTGCTTGGTTTTATTGATCCGATCAGGGAAACAGCTCCGGGTGCAGTCAAAGAGGCCTACGGAGCAGGGATGAGAGTGATAATGATTACTGGAGATTACCCGGGCACAGCACAATTTATTGCTAAGAAAATAGGAATTAAAAATCCTGAAGAATGTTTGACTGGTGAAGACCTAGAAAAATTAAGCCATCTTGAACTCCGAGAGAAGATAAAAACTGTTAATATTTTTGCCAGAGTTGTGCCCGAGCAGAAACTGTTGATTGTTAAAGCACTAAAAGACAATAATGAAGTTGTAGCGATGACAGGTGATGGTGTTAATGATGCGCCAGCTTTAAAATCTGCTCACATTGGTGTAGCTATGGGAGAGAGGGGAACTGATGTAGCTAGAGAGGCCTCATCGCTAGTATTATTGAATGATGATTTTTCCTCAATTGTAGTAGCAGTGCGTTTGGGACGGAGGATTTATAATAATCTGAAAAGGGCAATGGGCTACATTTTATCTGTTCACGTACCAATTGCCGGAATGTCCATATTGCCATTAGCTTTCAATATGCCAATGATGTTACTTCCAGCCCACATTGCTTTCTTGGAATTAATTATTGACCCAGCCTGTTCAACTGTTTTTGAGTCCGAAAAAGAAGATGATGATATTATGAAAAAACCACCCAGGGATGTAAAACAGCCGATGTTTAATTTCAAAACTGTATCAGCAAGTCTTCTTCAGGGCTTAGGTGTTTTAATAGCGACTATTATCTTGTTTCTATTTGTCAGTAACTCTGGCAGGAGTGAAACTGAGGTCCGCTCTTTTGTTTTCGTGTCACTTGTTTTAGCCAACTTAATGCTTATTGTTGTTAACTTATCTTGGAGCAAAAATATTCACCAGATACTTAAGTCTCCTAATAAAGCCTTGTATATAGTTTTTGCTGGAGCAATATTGTGTTTGTTTGCAGTTTTGTATATACCATTTTTTACCGACTTGTTTCGTCTTGCCCCTCTTGGGATAAAGGACTTCTTGTTGGTTATTCTAACTGTTTTTGTTGGTCTGGCATGGTTTGAGGTGTTAAAATTATTCAGAAATATGGATAATTAATTTATATTTTGTGTATATTGATAATCATAATAATTTATACAAATGAACTTTTTTATTGTATAATTAAACAATGCAAAAGCTTAATCAAAAAACAGAGGAAGCCATCCTTATAGCCCTAGCCCTAATGGTTTTATTCTCTTCAATGTTTAACCCAACCGTTTCTGCAGTAATAGCTGTCGTGGGCTTAATCGGAGTTTTCTCTTACAATATTTTAACAAAAGGGAAATGATATTAGTTACGGGTAATAAAAACAAAATTAAAGAGTTTGAATATATTTTGGGTTTTAAAATTGAAAACATTGATTTAGAATTAGAAGAAATACAATCAATTGATGTAGAAGAAGTAGCAAGACACAAGGCAAGGACTGCGTATAATATTTTACAAAAACCAGTGATTGTTGAAGATACTGGAGTTTACTTTGAGGAATTAAATGGATTGCCCGGGGCTTTAATTAAGTTTTTCGTTAAGAATCTTTCGTTAGAAAAAATATGTTCTCTAATTGGAGAAAACAGAAAAGCAAAAACAATAGCATGCATTGTTTTTTTTGATGGAGAAAAAGAGATAATAGTCAAAGGAGAAACAAAAGGGGTAATTGCTAAACAACCAAGGGGCAACAATGGTTTTGGCTGGGATCCAATTTTTATCCCCGAAGGATACAATAAAACATTTGCAGAATTGACTTCGGAAGAAAAGCAATCTAAGTTTATGCGTCAAGAAGCAATTGCTCAATTACGAGATAAATTGACAACCTAATCAATGTTGTATCTTATAGTTGGTTCTTATGAATTTTGAAGAATTTGTAATTGTAGGATCGCGAGCAATTCGCCACGATCTGATCAACGTGTTCTTTGTAGCGCAGGCCTATAATGAGCTTGAGATGGAGCAATCAGAGAAATTTAAAAAAATTAATTCTCAGATTGAAAAAGCTTTTTCCATAATTGAAGTGTGGAAAGAGTTAGAGGTCTTTGGAGAATTGCCTTCGTGGCAAGAACTAAGAACCTTGCTGTTGAGGGCGAAACTTCAATCAGAATGTCTATCTGTTTGGGTAGACGTTCAAAATGTGAAGGTAAGTACAAACGGATTATTTTATTTTGTATTTACCAATCTCATTGATAACTCAATGAGGCACGGAGGAAAAGAAGGTATCAAAATTAGGATATATTCTAAGATTGAGGAAGGCGATCTCATCATCGTCTGTGAAGATGATGGTGTTGGTGTTTTGGAAGCCGACAAGCAAAGAATATTCGCCCAGGGCTTCGGTAAACATACCGGCCTCGGAATGTTCTTCGCCCATCAGATTATCGAAATGATGGAAGGCACCATTAAAGAAAATGGTGTTCCTGGAGAGGGGGTAAAGTTCGAGATTCGACTACCAGAAGATTCCTATAAAATATCTAATGGCGACCTATGAAAAATTCATAGGTTTTTTTTGCATTTTTCTAAAGATATGATATAGTGATTTTGGTTCATCGTAGATATCTAAAGAAAGAGACATTCACTGGCGCGTCAGTGATTTTTAAGTGGGATGGTTACGATCCATCGGAGATTGTAACCAGTATTCTCTTTCTTGTTTGTTACAGTTCTATAAATGGACTTTTTTTGTTATTTAAGGTATAATATAGGCATATGGACGGATTAAATTTTACAAACAAAGCACAAAAAACAATAGTTAATGCTCAAAATATTGCGCGAGAAATGGGGCAACAGCACATTGATGCATTGCACCTGCTTTTGAGTATGATTACAGACAAGGAGAATATAGTATTAAATTATTTAGACAAGATGAGTGTGGACATTGATGATTTACACAGAAAAATATCTAGTTCACTGGGAAAAATTCCTACAGCACCATCAAGTCAACCAATGGGGCAGTTTTACTTAACTCAAGACATGGCCCATATTTTAGAAAGAGCAAGAGAAGAATCATTTAATATGGGTGATGATTTCATATCCCTAGAGCACCTTTTTTTAGCCATATTATCTTCTGAAACTCTAGCTAATGAAGTATTGTCTAAAGCAAGATTTTTAAGAACAGCGGAGGGAAATGAAAAGATGGACTATTATTCAGCTCAAAAAGTATTTAATGATATTAGAGGAGGTGAAAGAATTACTAGTCCAAACCCAGAAGCAAAGCAAAAAATACTTCAAAAATATACTAGAAATTTAACTAACTTAGCCAAAAAGGGCAAGCTTGATCCAGTAGTTGGTAGAGATGATGAGATAAGAAGATTAATGCAGATTCTTTCAAGAAGAACAAAAAACAATCCAGTTTTGATTGGAGAGCCCGGGGTTGGTAAAACAGCTATCGTTGAGGGTATTGCTCAAAGGATAGTTAAGGGCGAGGTCCCTGAGAGCTTGAAAGATAAAGAAGTTGTTAGTTTAGATTTAGGATCACTAATTGCTGGCACTAGATTTAGGGGCGAATTTGAAGAAAGAATAAAAGCACTATTAAAAGAAATAAAGAAAAAAGAGGGACAATATCTTCTCTTTATAGACGAGCTTCATACTATTATTGGTGCTGGTTCAGCAGAGGGTGCAATTGATGCTTCTAATCTATTAAAACCATCACTAGCAAGGGGAGAGCTTCGTGCTATTGGAGCAACAACATTAAAGGAGTATCAAAAATACATTGAAAAAGATGCTGCATTAGAGAGAAGATTTCAGCCAATATATGTTGCTGAGCCAACAATAGAAGATACCGTTTCAATATTAAGGGGAATAAAAGAAAGGTACGAGCTTCATCATGGTTTAAAAATTAAGGACTCAGCATTAACCGCGGCAGCAGAATTATCAGCAAGATATATTACAGATAGATTTTTGCCTGACAAGGCAGTTGATTTAATTGATGAGGCGGCTTCTGGATTAAGATTAGAGATTGAGTCCAATCCAATAGAATTGGAAGATCTTAAAAAAGAAATACAAAAAAGAGAGATTGAAAGAGAGGCAATTAAAAAAGAACTACAAAACGCAACACCTAAAGAAAAAGAAGCATTAGAAAAAAGAGAAAGAGTAATTAATAAAGAACTATCGGAGTATAAAGATAAAGAAAAGACATTTTCAGTCAGATGGAACACAGAAAAAGAAACGATTCACAACATTAAAGATTTAAAAGAAGAAATAGAAAAGAATAAATACGAACTAGAAAGATTATTAAAAGAAGGTGACTTGCAGAAGGTGGCTGAGATTAAATATGGAACATTGCCTGACTTATTCACTAAATTAAAAAAGCAAGAGAATAAAATAGTAAGATTACAAAAACAAAATCCGATACTTAAGCAAGAAATTGGACCAGAAGAGATATCTCGTGTTGTTTCTCGCTGGACAGGCATCCCCGTAACAAGATTATTAGAATCAGAGTCATATAAGCTAGAAAAGATGGAAAAAGAATTAGGCAAGAGAGTCATTGACCAAGAAGAAGCTATCAAGGCCGTTTCTAACGCTATTAGAAGATCAAGAGCTGGAATATCAGAAGAAAACAGACCACTCGGCTCCTTTATGTTCCTAGGGCCAACGGGAGTAGGTAAAACAGAGACCGCCAAGGCATTAGCAGAGTTTCTATTCAATGATGAAAACGCAATGATTAGGGTGGATATGTCTGAGTATATGGAAAAGTTTGATGTTTCTAAAATGATAGGAAGCCCTCCTGGATATGTTGGCCATGAAGAAGGGGGACAATTGACCGATAAGGTGAGAAGAA
This sequence comes from Patescibacteria group bacterium, assembly GCA_030156465.1. GTDB lineage: Bacteria > Patescibacteriota > Minisyncoccia > Minisyncoccales > Minisyncoccaceae > UBA2558. The sequence continues at coordinate 11,432 of JASGMO010000002.1, read as the reverse complement.
GACCTTATAGCGTAATTCTTTTAGATGAGGTTGAGAAAGCTCATAGCGAAGTATTCAATATCCTATTACAAGTTCTTGAAGACGGACGATTAACTGACTCAAAGGGTAGGGTAGTTTCATTTAAAAACACTATATTAATAATGACATCAAATATTGGTTCTGATATTATTGCCAAAGAAGCACCACTTGGTTTTGTTGATGATGGCAAAGTAAGCCAAAGAGAGGGATTGAAAGACAAGGTTCAAGATGCACTAAAAGAAAAGTTTAGACCAGAGTTTATCAACAGAATTGATGAGGTTGTTATCTTTGATTATTTAGGAGCTGAAGAAATTAAACAAATTGTTGATTTAGAACTTAGGAAAGTTCAAAAGCGACTAGAGAAAAAAGACATTAAAATATCAGTTAGTGAAAAAGCAAAACAATTACTTGCAGAAAAGGGCTTTGATCCATCTCTAGGAGCAAGGCCACTAAAGAGGATTATTCAAAAGTTGATTCTAGATCCAATGGCATTCAAGATTGTTGTTGGTGAATTGAGAGATGGAGACAAAGTTCAGATTGAAGCTGAAAAAGGAGAAATTGTCTTAAAATCATATTTGAAAAAGAGGAAAAAGAAAAAGTTAGCAACAAGTAAGAAATAAAGATATGGCCAAAAAAGCATTAGGATGGATCTTAATCATTGCAGGATTATTAATTATGTTTTATGCAATTTGTTCAACCTATCTTAATTTTAGTGGTCAGAATGAATTTCCTTTGATTTTTGATCTTCCTGAAGAAGCGAATGTAAATCCTGTCATTAATGAGGAAGATAATGGTAATTCTGAAGATATTATAAACCAATCAATTCAGAATTTAATACCTAAAGGGACAGATATTGGGGGAATAGCAGAGCAGGGCTTAAATATGCTTGCTTGGATCTTGTTTGCTTTTTTTATGGTCTATGCAGGTGGAAAATTAATTGTAGTAGGGAATAATCTTTTGAAGACATCTGAAAAACAAAACTAGTTTATTATGGAATTTAGACAATCATTATTCTGGGATGTTGATCCTAGCAAGATAGACGTTAATAAAGATGCTGAATATATTATTGAGAGAATTTTGGATTTTGGACATGATGATGAGGTGAGATGGATGTGGAGATTCTATGACAAAGAATTAGTGAAAAAAGTTGTTAATAACTCAAGATCGTTAAAAAAAGAAACAGTAAACTTATGGAAATTAATCCTGGAAGAGAAATAGAGATAAAGTTTAATTTTTTACCTGAAACAACAAAGAAGGCCTTTGATTATTTGTCAAAAGAAAAATGGATCAACGAATGGTATTTGGCAGGAGGAACAGCCCTTTCTTTGTTTGCTGGACACCGCCTTTCTTTTGATTTAGATTTTTTTACTTCAAAAAGCAAATTTAATAGTAATAAGTTGGTGAACAATCTTTTGAACAATAAGAATGTTGAGATCGATGTTAATGAAGATGATACTGTACATTCTAGAATTTTTGATGCTAAAGTTAGCTTCCTTTCATATCCTTTATTCTATCCTGCTAGGCCATTCATCAAATACAAAGAAATTAATATATTAGATCCAATGGATGTGGCTGTTACTAAAATTATTACTATATCTCAAAGAGGAAAGAAAAAAGATTTCTTTGACCTTTACTGGTGTGTTAAAAATATAGATTCATTGGAAAATATATTAAACAAACTACCCAAACAGTATCCCTCTGTTGCTCATAATTATTATCATATAATAAAGGCCCTGGCTTTTTTTGATGATGCCGATAAAGATCCAGAACCAATAATATCTTTTGATGCTTCATGGAAAGAAGTCAAAGATTTCTTTAAAAAAGAAACAGTTTATCTTGCTAACAAGTGTTTATTCTAGGCACAGCTTTTCAATTTATTATCTTGAGAAAGCCGTTAAGATTCTTCAAAAGAGAAGAAACAATTTTTTTGTTAGCATATCAAAGCATTTCTATCTTACTTTAGAGTAGAATATTATCATATTGCTATTGCAAGTTAGTGTATATTGGTGTGCCAAATCATTTAACTAAGACACCATAATTCTTTTTATCGATCATATAATTTAAATACCGTAGAAGGAACTTGCTTTTGTTTTTATTAGTCGTTTTTATTTTCTTTTAAGTAGCACTCTTTTAATATTTCCATACATTATTCTTTTGTTTGTGTATTTATGGTGCTTTGCCTTATGTTAATTATATTGGCAATCTACCATATTTCGGTGTCTTTTTATATGATTCAATGCGGGGCCTTGCTTTTTTTGATCATTTATATTATAATCTAGAAAAGGTCGGAGTAATTTTAAAACAATATTATGGAAGAAAAAAACAAAAAAACTAGAATAACTGTTTTAAATTGTGGGGTTCAAGGTTGCTGTCCTACTGTTAAAATTTTAGGGGAAAATGTTTCTATAATTGACGATTATGGAAATAAAGTGAAAATGACCAAAAAACAGTGGGATTATTTTGTTGTACAGTACAGAAAGATGGATATTGATTAAATATTTTTAATACAATGGAAAAAGGTTTATATTATTCCAATTTTTTGGGTTTTTCAAAAAGCAAAAATGAGGTGGCTGTTTTTAACAAATTATGTCCGAAACCAGTTTACATAACAAAAAAAGAATGGATAGATCTTAAAAATAATAAAGTCAGTCCTATAGAAGAAATGCTTCAAAAAACGAGAGTAGTTGTTAAATCAAAAAAGGACGATCAGAAATTATTACTCAAAAAAAGAAAAGAAGTAGAAAAAATTTTTAAAAACACCTCTGTGCTTTATCTTGTTTTAACAAAGCAATGCAATTTAAAGTGTAGTTACTGTTTGGTTGATTCTAATGAAAAAGAAAAAGAAATGATGGATTTTCAAACAGCCAAAGATGGAATAGATTTATGGTTTAGACATCTTCACGATAATTTTAACAAAAATGGTCAATATTTTATTATATTTTACGGTGGAGAACCTCTCTTAAATACCCCAACTCTCGAAGAATCATTAAAGTATATTAAAAAATGTCAGAAAGAAAGTAAGGTCCTTCTTAAAAATCTTAAAATTATATTACCTACCAACGGAATCTTGCTAAGCCCGAAATTATTAAAATTATTGAAAAAATATAGGGTTTCTGTTGTTGTTGGGCTGGATGGCAACAAGCACATTAATGATTATTATAGAAAAGATAAAAAAGGAAGAGGTACTTTTTTAAGAGTAACAAAGGGAATTAATGTTTTACAAAAGAATAAAATTGATGTTTCAGTTTCAACTACTATTTTACCAGAGAACATTAAAAAGATAAAAGAATTTTCTAAATTGTTAAATCAATATCATATAAAGGAATTCGGATTCAATGTTTTAAAAGGGAAAAAAATATCATGTCTTTCCTCTGGCCAAAAACGAAAAGAATATTATCAAAAAGCGACAGAAGGTATCATTGAGAATTTTAATCAAACAAAGAAATACCAAATTCATGAAAGACAAATCGAAGAAAGAATCAACACCTTTAATGAGGGTGGGTGTATAATAAATTGTGGTGGTTGTGGTGGTCAAATAGTTATTCAACCTAATGGAGATATAAGTAACTGCCCCTTTTTGGAGGGTAAGATCGAAAATATTAAAAGTATTTCAAATAATTTTAGGATTTGGGATAGTCCTATAGTTAAAAAGTGGCAAAAGCGATTGCCTGTTTATAATCCAAACTGTTTGAATTGCGAAGCGATAAGTATCTGTGGTGGCGGGTGTCCCTTAAATGCTAAAGAAACTAAAGGGAGTTTCTTAAAGAAAGACGAATCCGTTTGTATTTTAAATAAAAGAATCTTTAATTTTTTAATTTGGGGTAATAGGAAATGAGATGAAGATAACAAGACCTAAAATTGGTATCATTGGTGGCTCAGGAATTTATAGCCTTTCTGGTTTAGAGGAAATTAAAAGGTTATCCCTGAACACTAAATGGGGCAAGACCTCGGATGAGATAATAATAGGCAATTATGCAGGTAGCGTTGTCGCTTTTTTGCCTAGGCATGGTTTTAGACACAGTCTTCTTCCTCATGAAATCCCATATGAAGCAAATATGCTAGCTCTTAAAAATTTAGGGGTAGAATCTATTATTTCTACTTGCATGTGTGGAAGTTTAAAATTAAAAATAAAGCCAGGGGATATTGTTATTCCTGACCAGTTTGTTGACTTTACATATGGTAGAGACATAGAAAAAACAAGAAAAGAAATAATTCATTTACCAATGGCAGAACCGTATTGTTTAAACTTGGGTGATATTTTTTACAAGTCCGCCAGACAACTTAAAATGACTGTTCATAAAAAAGGGACAGTTGTTGTTATCCAAGGACCTCGTTATTCAACTAAGGCCGAGAGTAAGTGGTTTTCTTCTCAGGGGTGGGATATTGTTAATATGACACAATACCCCGAATGTTATTTTGCTAGAAAAATAAAGATACATTATGCTACAATATCAATGGTTACAGACTATGCCATTGGTGTAGAATCTATGCACTGGGCTGGAGAGGACATAGACAAGATTATAAACGTTTTTAATGACAATATCACGAAAGCAAACAATCTAATTTTTGAAGTAGTTAAAAATTTACCGAATAAATATGATTGTAATTGTCAAAAATATTCAACGGAAGCTTATTACAAAGATAACTAGACACAAAAAAGATGATTTCCTTAAAAAATATTAACAAAAGTTTTGGGAAGAAAGTTGTTTTAAAAGGAATTAATTTAACAATTCTTGAAAAAGACAGGATTGCTTTTGTTGGTAAAAATGGTTCTGGCAAATCAACTCTTCTTAAAATTATTGCCGGATTGTTAGAGCCAGATGAGGGGACAGTTGAAAAACCAAAAGGGTTAAAAATAGCATATTTCCCTCAAGAAATTCCTTTAGAAGAGCAGAAGAAAACAGGAGAAGATTTTTTAGCTCAAAAATTACTTCTTAAAAAAAATGAAATAAGAGGACAAGTAGGATCCCTATTTCAAAAACTGGAATTTGCCGAAAAAGATCTAAAAAAGAAAATAAAGGAATTAAGCGGTGGAGAAAAGAGTAAGATTTTATTGATGCTTATTCTTAAATCTCCTGCCGATATCTTCTTACTTGATGAACCGACAAATAATCTTGATTTAAGAGGACTAGTTTTGCTTGAACAATTTATTGCTTCCAGCCAAAAAGGATTTTTTATTGTTTCCCATGACAGAAAACTTCTCAACAGGTTTGCTAAAAGTGTGGTGGAAATGGACGATCAAAGTCAGGGTATAAACATTTATCGTAATCTTAATTTTAATCAATACTTGTTGGAAAAAAGAAATAAAGAGGTACGTGCTCAAGAAAATTACGAAAATTATATAGAAGAAAAAAGAAGACTAGAGAAAACGATTCGTCTCAAAAAGCAGGAGGCCAAGAATATGCAGAAGGGACCCGCAAAACCAAGAGATAAGGACAAGTATGTTGTTGGTTTTAAAAAAGACAGATCTAAAAAGATAGCCTCTCAAGCCTCATCTATTGAAAAAAAGCTGGAAAGAATGGAAGAAATTGAAAAACCGAGACGTCCATTGCCACTTAATCTTAAGTTTAATTTAATCGAAAAAAGCGGAGACATTGTTTTCCGTCTTAATGGTCCTGAGATTAATTTAGAGATTAATTACGGTAACAGAGTTGTCATAATAGGACCTAACGGGGGTGGTAAAAGCACTCTTTTAAAGATTCTTTTAGGTCTGAAAATCGACAATAATTATTCAGTCCATACTGGATCAAATTTAAAAATAGGATACCTTCCTCAGGAAATACAATTTGATGAAGATGACGTAGTTGTTGACTATTTTCTTAAAGAGGTTGGGCTGGACGAATCAAACAGCAGGCGCATTTTAGCTAGATTTGGGTTTTTTGAAAATGAAATCAATTCAAAGATATCCGAGATTAGTCCCGGACAACGGTCTCGTCTCATCTTAGCAACCATTATGGCAAGGCCAATTAATTGTTTGATTCTGGATGAGCCGAGTAATCATCTAGATCCTGAAGCTGTCGATAGATTAGAAAGCGCGATGAGAGAATTTAAAGGAACGATAATAATGGTGAGTCACGATAGATATCTCATTGATCAAATTAACGCTAGCCGAACTTTATTACTTGAAAAGGGACAAATCAGAGAAATTAAAAATTATCACGAATATGAAAGAAGTATTATTTCAGCAGGAGATTATTCTTGACACCCTAAAACAGTACGGGGACAGTTAAAAACAATTATAATAATTTAAATATTATATTAAACAAACAAATTTTGGGAAAAATTGACTTTAATTTTATCGTATAAAAAATATGCCATTACAATCTTTAGATATACACCTTACCAATAAATGCAATTTTAATTGTCGCCATTGTTTATATTGTTCTGGAAAAGATGACTCTGAAGAAGGGCTTAGTTTCTTTGATTATAAGAAAATTCTTAAAGATTTTTCTGTCATTTGTGATAAGAAAGGATACATCAACCTTTTCGGAGGAGAACCATTAATGAATGAGAACTTCTGGAATATAGTTAAATTTGCTAAAAAATTGTCTTTAAAAACAAACCTTATCAGTGGTTTTCGTTTGTCTGAAGACACAATCGATAAAATTTTGAAATCTAACTTCGACAGAATTACTTTTGGCATACATGGAAATGAAAAAAATCATGACTGGCTTAAAAGATCTAAAGGAGATTATTCACATATTATAAAAATTATAAAATCTTTTCAGAAAATACAAAGAAAACCACATATTAATATAACCACCGTCTTACACAAAAACAACCTTAAAGATGTAAAAACATTATTAAAATTAGCAAAAGATTTAAAAGTTGATTCTTATACATTTTTATTTTTTACACCAATTGGACGAGGGGCTCGTTATAAAAAATTAATGATTGATTCGGTTACATGGCAAAGAAACAAAAAAATTATATTGGATTGGATAACCATCAATAAGCCTAAATTTTCAATAACCATAGAATGTCCCTATAGAAAAGCTGATAATAAACAGCAGGAAAAAGGGTTTTGCTCTGGACAACCACTTTATTCTTTAGAAATTAGAAATAATGGAAATGTTTACTTCTGTGGATTGTTATCAAGTGTAAATGGACCAACATTAGGTAATTTAAAAAATCAAAGTCTCTTTAATATTTATGGTTCTATAAAAAATCAGTTACTTAATAATATTAATAGTTGTCCAGCCCTCGCTCTTAAACAAAAAAACAAAAAAGATCCTCGTCGTACGCCAAAAGGATGGCTACCATCGTGTCCCTATGAAGTAGAAACACTCAATTAAATTTTTTTTGAGAATTAAATTTGAAATCTCCAATTCTTCAAAAGCTCTATTCCCAGTCTTATCTCTTGCCTTCAACACAAACGAAAAAAGTGCTGAAAAAATCTAGGTAGACATGTTTAACAGCAAGGAAATTATATTGGTCCATATCATATGATATACCCTAGAATGTTTGAAAATAATATATGAAACAAAAATATAGTGGATGCCATTACATAAAGCAAGGACATGTGTTAAAAAATTTGAAAAGCATTGTGGAGACTGTCCTCCTTGTTGGGATAGAAGAAGAACGTATATAGAATCGGGCGTAGAAGACCCTACAAAATACATTTTTAATATGTCAGGAAAATGCCAATCTATTATAATCACGAAGAAGAAGAAAAAGAGATAAAATAAGAAATATGGAAAAAGAAATAGAAGTAAAATTCAAAATTGATAATTTTGATGATATAAAGACAAAACTTATAAATCTAGGAGTTTCTTTTGGGGAGCGTTATAAGCAAAAAACTTATGGCTTTTTTTCTAATGATTCTATGGAGAAGGGTATATTTCCTAGAATTAGAGATGAGAAAGATGATATTGTTTTAACAGTAAAAGTTAGGCCAAAAGAAGAAAGTAATTATTTTGAAAGAACGGAGTATTCAATGAAAATTCAGAGCGTCAAAGAAGGAGAAGATATTTTAAAAGCATTAGGATTTAATGATGTGAGAGTGTTTGAAAAAACAAGACAAGATGGTGAAGTTTTGAATACAAAAATTGCGTTAGACAAATTATATTTCGGATATTTTATTGAAATTGAAGGGGAAAAAGAGGATATAGAAAATGTGATAAACGAACTAGGATTAGAAAACAAAGAAAGAATTACAAAAGCATACTTAGCATTAGAGGATGATTATAGAAATGGAAAACTCTAATAGAAGTAAATTATTAGACATTAATTTGGTGAAGGTTCTTAGTACCTTTTGTTATAGATAGCTATTTATTTAATATCAATATCTACCGGTAGAGTTGCGACTACCTTAAAGTCGGCTTCTTTTTGTGATATTTTAAATAAATATCTGCCAGGGTTGTTAATTTTTAATCCGGAAAACTCTGCCACATTTCTTACTCTTTGCCAGCCAACCTCAGTATTAATTTCTTGATCTTTTTTAAATATTATTTTTTCTTCCGGATCAACTATTTCAATTCTGAATACCAAATTGTTCTTTTTTTCAGGATGATCTATCGTCCAGCAACTTACTATATTAAAATTAATAGGTAGAATGTTTGTCTTTTCTCCCTTAACATTAATACTCTCAATACAATTAAAAAGGCTAATAGAGTTATTTTGTCTATCAATTGAAGAGTTTTGACAAATTACTGACCAAATATGATTAAACATAATTTTTTATATCTATATGTGTGCTAAAAGTTTGACTATTAATAACAGAGATTACTTCCCGGCATTCATATATTTTAGTTAAGTTATATGAATTAAATCCAAGTTCTTTTCCAATTCTGACCAATAAAACTGTCCCAGGGTTTGTGTCTCCATTTTCAATGCTAGATATTACTCTTTGTGTAGTGCCAACGGCTTTAGCTAATTCTTGTTGGCTCATATTCTTTTCTTTTCTTTTTGAGAAGACCTCTATTCCAATTTTTCCTCTTATCCTAGCTGCCTCGCTATATTTTTCAAAGTTGGGATCCTTTCTTGCTTCAAGAATAGGGTCATTTATATTCTTCTTTGTAGTTTTCATAGTTTTTTATTTCATCATAATAATTCAATGCTATATTATAATTTTTAGTTATCTGACTATTAATTTTTTTATCTCCAGATTTATAATATCTAGGCTTATCAAAAGCGTGAAGTAGTATTAATTCTTTCTTTATTTCTGCACACAGCAACCTAATTTCTCTTTTTTTAGACGGCTTAGTAATTTCATCCTTTTAAGGGTTTTGCAAGTGGAGGGGACATAGTTCCATTTTCGGCAATTAATTTAATTATCTGCCAACAACTCATTATCAAGCTTTTTTAGATAATCTTTAACGGGACAAGTATTATTTTTATAATAATAAATTTTCATTTCACATCTTTCAATAATTATATCTGATTGGGTATAAATGTCAAGGGGTTGGTGATGCTTTACTTAAAGATTAAAAAAAGATCTATGAAAAGAAAGCAAAACCAATGTCAATTGTTTTTGTATTGTTAAATTGAGAATTAAAATCCAGAACACATAGTTCTGTTTTTTTATTCGTTGACTTTTCATTGTCTTTATCCTATAATACCACTTAATGCAGGAGGAGAAGATTATAAGATTAACCAACGCCTTGTACAAGGTAACTGGACTCTTTCCAAAAGAGGAGCCTCTTAAGTTTGCTATTAGAAAGGAGGCGCTAGATATACTATTCTTCTCCAATGTCGCCTATGGAAAATCTGCCTCATATGCAAATGACAAAAGAGAGGAGGCAACAAAGAAGGTCTTTACTAAGATTGAACTTATAAAGACCTATTTTGCTATTGCAAAAGAACAAGAGTGGGCAGACGCTGAGAACTTCTCAATTTTAGAGAATCAATACAATTTATTCAAGGAATCATTCTCTCCAAAAAAAGAAGAAAAGAAGATAGTCGTTAAAGAAGAAGAAAAGCCAGTAATTCAGAAAGAAATCAAAAAGAGCAGAAGTATTAATTATGAAGAGCTTTCAGCAGTCCAACTGAAAGTGTTAGAAATGCTCCAAAGTCGTGGACAATTGAAACCCAATCAAATATGTGATTTTTTTCCAGAAACTAATCCTCGAACAATTAGAAGGGAATTGAAAGGATTGAAAGATTTGAAAATATTACTAACAACTGGAGGGGGGAAAACAATAACATACGAAATAAATCAATCGTATTGATTGTGGACACGAGTTTGTCCACTTGGACATTATTCTGGACAATGTGGACACAATGTGGACACCATTCTGGACAACTTGGACAAACATTTGTCCACTTGGACACCAACTTGGACAATGTGGACACAATGTGGACAACTTGGACATAATGTGGACAACACTTGGACACCATTCTGGACATTAATAATTTAAAATGGAGCAAAATAACTTTAAAGAACAATTCTTTTCGCAGATATATGATGAGCATGTAGATAAGATCTACCGTTTTGTTTTTTTTAAGGTGAACAATGAAGCCCTAGCTCAAGACATTACATCAGAAACATTCACTCGCTTATGGAAAGAAATATCTCAAGACAAGGAAGTTAAAAATCCTCACGGATTTCTTTTTAAAGTTGCTAGAAACTTAACCTTTGACTATTACAGAACCAAAGACCACAATCCAATCAATATGGACAACTTGGACACCGTTCTGGACAACAACCAGGACATTGTAAAAGAATCTGTTTTAAACGACGATATGAGGGTAGTGTTGTCCGCAATGGATCAATTAAACGATGATTACAGGGTGGCTCTTTCAATGTACTACATTGAACAAGAGCCCGTCTCAGAAGTTGCTAAAGCGCTAGGCAAGTCCAGTGGGGCAACTAGGGTAACTATTCACCGAGCAATGAGACAGCTCAAGAAGTTTATGGAAGCGTAAGTTATTATATTGTAATAAAGTGTGGTATATTACGTCTATAATAAAGAATGTATGAAATACAATTAGACATATGAACAAGCTTAATACAAAAAATACAGGACTAGCAAGAATTATAATTTTTCCATGCAAGGAAGGGTTTAGAGCTGTTTGTCTTGATTTTGACCTTATTGAAGACGGAGAAACAAGAAAGGAAGCTGAGAACAACATAAAAGAGGCAGCTGTTGGATACATAGAAGCTATTTGCAAGTGTAATCTTGATAGTCATTTATTAAACAGACCTGCAAATAAGAGATATTGGAAGCTTTACGAGTCATATCTTGATATGCTAGGAAATAACACCAAAAAGCTAGTTTCTGCTAGGTTAAAGAAACTATCTTTGTATGTTTTTCCAATGGGTGTCGCTAATATTTAACTTGCTAATTATGAAAGAAATGAACACTAAAACAATTAAAGATATAAATAAGCTTAGATTTTTATTCCCTAAAGAGATTAAGGTTTTAGTTAGACGTGGAGATGATGGTAGATATTGTGCAGAAATAATAACATAC
>JASGMO010000033.1 GCA_030156465.1 Patescibacteria group bacterium | reverse complement strand
CGCTTGACTGAGAGTGTCCCCTGTTTCCTTCTTGCTAGTCGCTTTTGAATCATCGCTATATGTAATAAAAATATCATTTCCCATTACTTTAATTTCTTTTACTTTATCTGCATTAATCTGCTCAGCAAGTTCAGTAATTGAAACTGCAGGAACGCTTTCTTCTGAAACATTAAAAAGACCAAAAACGGCTCCTACAAACAAGAAGATTAAAATAACTACAAAGATATTTTTCAGAAGGCCTTTTATTGGACTCTTCATAATTTTATTTTATCTTTAATGACATCCAGTGTCTTTGAGGTTGAAAACTTAAAATTTGAAAATCGTATATCTTGTCTAGTTCAAGCACTTCTTTCATTTTTTCTTCAGAGCCAAACTCAGAAACATGAATAAGTCCTTGTATTTTTGCATCCTCGTCCTTTATTTTCTCATCAACAATTTGAATAAAAGCACCAAAAGGGTTAAATCTTGTTACTAATCCTTTAACAACATCGTCTGTTTTGTAATCAAGATTTTGCCATGGATCTTTTTTAAGATTTTTAATTGATAGAGAAACTCTTCCTTGGGTTATTTCTATTACCTGAGCTTTAACATCTTGACCAACCTCAACTACTTGAGATGGGTTGTCAATTAATTGCCAATCTAATTCAGAAATATGAACAAGCCCTTCTATCTCTGAACCATCTTCTGTTTTAAATTTAATAAAAGCACCAAAATTAACAATGCCTGATATCTTTCCTTCAACCGTGTCTCCTACTTTTACAGAGCTAACTGCATTTTGTGCTTGCTCGGTCCCTTTTGATTCTTCGGTTAAAATTACTTGTCCGCTTTTTTCATCAAAGTCCAAAACTTTAACTTTGATTTCTTGACCAATAAATGATTGTAGCTTTCTTAGTATCTTTGATTTATCTCCTTCGGGAACTCGAGGATAATTTTCAGGTGAAAGTTGAGATGTTGGTAAAAATGCAGGAATGCCAGAAACTTCAGTCATTAATCCTCCCTTGTTAACTTTTGCAATTTTTACTTCAAATTCTTCATTTGCTTCTTTTTTATCTCTAACTGTTTGCCAAGCTAGTTCTTTTGCGGCCTCTCTTAGAGATAATTCAACAAAACCATCTTCATTTTCGGCAGAAACAACTTTTACAGAGATGGTATCCCCTATCTTAATATTTTTCAATATGTTTTTAGCATTTTGATATTCAGCACCATATATTATTCCTCCTGGGCGAGGAACAGAAACGGTGTCATTTAACTTTTGTAATGTTTGATTTTCCATATAACTCCTTATAACACAAAGATTTCATATTATCAAGATATGTGGAAAAAACCATTGACAAAATATATATTATAAGTGACAATATATTTAGTCCTGCTAAGCAGGATTTAGTTATATGCATAAAAAACAAATATTTATCCTAATCCCGGCAATTGCACTTTTCTTCTTCTTGGCTTCAACTTTAATAGCTGAATCAAGTGTGGAATTGACGGAAAAAAATCAAATAGAAGAAAATAATATCTTAATGACTTTTTCTAGAGTAGAAGAAGAGAAGCCAAACTTAGTTAAGGTTATTGTTACGGCATATTCTTCAACTGTATGGCAAACAGATGATGACCCCTTTATAACTGCTTCAGGTACCCGTGTTAAAGAAGGTATCATCGCTAATAATATGCTACCCTTCGGAACAGAAATTAGAATACCTGAATACTTTGGAGATAAGGTCTTTGTCGTTGAAGATAGAATGAACCGTAGAAAAGGCCCTTACTGGGTTGATATATGGTTTGCTAGTACCCAAGAAGCCGTAGACTTTGGAATAAGAGAAGCATATATTGAAGTATTAGAGATATAAAGAAAAGCACGCTTTACAGCGTGTTTTTTGAAATACAAAAAAATAATCTCTATTATCTTCTAATACAAGTTCTGTGTATTTTTTTTATTTTTCTAGAAGATCTCTCCAGTAACTTAAAAGATCCCCTAACGTAATTCTTTTTTTTATTTTCAACACCGATAACATAATAATTAAATATGCTCCACCATTTTTCAAAATTTATTTCTGTCGGCTTTGAATTTAAATTAAAAGAATTTTCTAAAGATATTCTCTTTAATTGATTTACTGTAAATATCTTCTTTAGAGAATCTTTTATATTTTTCTTTCCTCTTAAAAAAACATATGAGATAAAATCAAAATAATCTTCTCTTTCTTTTGAATTTTTTTTGTTCTTTCTTGACATTCGCAAAAGGACTATATTAATAGAAGGGCTAGGACAAAAATCTTTCTTTTTAAATTTATACAAAACATTCAAATCAAAATCATATTTTAAAATCAATGATTCTTTCGAGTTCTTGTTAAAATATGGATAGCCACATATTTTTTCCGCATATTCTTTTTGAACAATCAAATACCCTTCTTCAAAAAATAAGCTACTTGTTATTTTTTTAATAATTTGAGAAGTAATATTGAAAGGTATATTTGAGAAAATTTTAAATTTCCTATTAGGTAATTCGTAGTCTAAAAAATTTTGGTGTATTATTTTAATATTTTTATAGTTTTCATATTTCCCATATAGATTCAAAAAAAGCTCCTTGTCTTTTTCAATTGCTAAAATATTTTCTGTTTTTTCCTTTAATGCTTCAGTCAAAATTCCCTTTCCTGGACCCACCTCTATGATAAGATCTTCTGAACTAATAGTTGTTTTATTAATTAAGTTTTTAACTAATTTCTTATTGGTTAAAAAATTTTGAGTATATTTTATAATCTGATTATCTTTATCTGTTTTCATATTTTATTTTCCTAAAACAAAGGCGTAGATAGGAACCTCATTTTCATTATCTAATCTTAATAGGTCAGTGACAATATTATCATCAAAGCCACCAATAGCACAACATCTTAATTTTAATTTTTCTGCATTTAAATAAAAATTTTGACCTAAATGGCCAGCTTCAATATATATATATCTCCACCCCCTATCTTTATATTTTATATTTGTTCTATTAAAAACCGCAGTTATTATTAAAACAGTATCTGCATCGCTAATCCATTTCTGATTAGGGATTACTTTAGATAATATTTTTTTACAATTTTCTTCTTTCAATAATTCTATTGTATTCCACTTAACATTATAGTGATAAATTCCTTCATTATTATTGCCTATTTTTTTAAGATTAATTAAATAAATTTCTAATGGATATCTAGCTCCTGCGGATGGATACATTCTTCTAGATTCATTTATGTTTATTGTTTTTTTATTATTAATTCCGGCAGAAAAAAATAAAAAATTAGACAATTCTTTAAAGGTTATTTTTCTTTTTGTAAAAATCCTTAAAGATTTTCTATTAATCAGCAGAGAATCAATTTCGAAGCTATTATTATTGACTTTTAATTTTATTTGTTTAAATCTTGGATAAATCTTAAAATAAATTCTTTTCCATGTTCTTGGAATTTTATTTTTTTTTAATTTAAAAAACTTTATCTTTGTTTTGTTATAAAAAAGAGAGCCAATGTCTATAGGATCATATGATAATAATTTTTTGTAAATTTCTTTATTCTTCATAAAAAAGGATGAGGAATTTTATTAATTTTATAATTTGAAGCAAATTGTGAAATTCTTTTATGATTTATTATTGGATATCTTTCATCAAGAAAAAGTGGTTGAAAATAAGAACTTAAAACTTTTGTTGCAAAAAATTTGTTTTTAAGAATAGGTAAAGAAATATCTTTATAAAAAATGTTTTTATCAATGCTCCACTCTAAAATATCTGTTTCTTTATATTTATTTTCTTTTTTTACAATTTTATTTCCCTCCAAAAAAAATCTTAGATTTTTTATCATTTTCTTATCAGACCACAATAATCCTCTATTTAATTTTTCCTCTTTGCCATATAGTTTCCCTGCCTTTTTTTGTAAAACCATCATAGATCTTATCCATGGTCTCACCTGAAAACATTCTTCCATTGCTCCAAGAATAGCATCTTTGAGGCAAATATCTGATTTCATTCCCACAGAAATAGCAGGCCCAATCTCAGTTTTATCTAATAAAATTGCTAATATAGAATAAGAGGGCGCATCTAAATTTATATCTACTAATTTGATATCTAGATTGTAATATTTAATCTCCTTTATTATTTTTTTAATATCCGTATCTTCTAATTTTTTATCATCTATTAGGTTGCTTTTCATTTTTGTTAAATATCTTACCATGAAAGCATCTCTTTCTATCACTTCTAATAATCCTGTCAGAACAGCCTTTTTTTTACTAGAATAAAGAGCTGTTCCGGTACTTATCGGAATACTTACAATTGGTTCATTTTTTTTATATTTATAAAGTAAATAAACTAATTGTGCCGGAACAAAAATATCTTTTTTGCTTCCTATCAAAGAGGATTTTATCCAATTTAATTTTTGTTTATGATTTTTATAATAATTTATATTTGACCTTTTTTCAAAGAACATAAATGTAGAAGGATCCACTGCTTTAGATTTAATATTTTCATAATTATCCCAAATTAATTCTTCTTCATTATACCTTGAAGAACATGCTCTTTCTATTATTTCACCAAACATTTTTGCTATACACTTTTTTTTATTAAAGGAAGAATATCTTCTAAACTCTGAGCTTGATTTTGAATCAATAAAATTCAAAAAGCTATTATCTTTTGGTTGAATTAAGTAAGAAAAAAAACTTGGATCATCATTATATTTATAAAAATCTTTTTCAATTCTTCCAACAAGATTATTCTCTTGGGTTATATCTATTAAAGACAAAATATCTGTATCTATTTTTTTCATTTTTTTAATAAAAGAAGAAGGGGCGTTATGCGCCTCCTCCTCCTACACCACCTCCACCAGGACTACTACAGGATGAAGAACTAGCTTCAATTTCTTGAAACCTATCCTCTAAAGTTTCTAGTTTTTGATCTCTCATATCTTCCAAATCAATCTTTTCAATTTTAATTATTTTATCTACCTTCATGATGATAATTTATTAACACTTCTAAGGGCGACCTTTAATAAATTATAATTTATTATTATTATTTGTCAAGTACAAATTATATAAAGAAAAATTAAATATTTCGTGCAGAAATTAAGAAAATAACATTTTTGGCTTTTTGATTCTTTTATAGTTTGTGATATCAACTCTTTTAATTACCATTCTTATTAATTTTTTACTGAAATTATAATTATTAGCAATTTCCTCTTCTTTCATTTTTTTAATAAAATAAAGATAAAGAATTTCATCAGCCTCTTTATAAGAAAATCCTAAATCAATTTCGTCTGTCAATCCTTCAAAAATATCTCCTGTTGGCTCTTTGTTAATTATTTCTAGTGGAACACCTATGTTTCTAGCAAGATTAAAAACTTGCGTTTTCCATAGTCCCGCTATAGGAAAAACATCACACGCCACATCACCATATTCTGTAAAATATCCTAACAAATATTCACTTAAATTTTCTGTACCCACAATAATTCCGTTAACTGATGATGCTACAGCATTTAATAAAATCATTCTTTCCCTTGGAACAATATTACCCTCGCCAATTTTATTTAATTTATATTTAGATTTTTTTAAAATTTTTTTTATGCTATTAACTTGATTATCAATCAATGTGTCTAGTTCTAAATAAAAAATCTTATTTTTTTCTATTTTTAACTCTTCAGCTATTAATCTTGCCTCTTTTAATCCTCTTTTTTTATAAGGGAATAGACAAATATATAAATCTAGCCCAGCCTCTTTACACAAAAAACTTACTAAAGCAGAATCAACACCTCCAGAAATACCAATTATTGCTTTACTTGTTTTTGCTTTTCGGAATTCTTTTTTAATGAATCCAATAATTTCTTTTTTTATGTTGTTTTCATTCATGCAACGAAAAAAAATATAATGTGCCTCGGGAGGGACTCGAACCCTCAAGGGCTATGCCCGCAGCATTTTAAGTGCTGTATGTTTACCAGTTTCATCACCGAGGCGTGTTTTTTTGCAACCGCGATAGTTAAGCTTCAAGCTATGACAGTTTGGACAAAGCAATAATAAATTATCTAAACAATTATTGCTAGAATCTCCGTCTATGTGGTGTAATTCTAATGGTAATCTACCATCAATACTCTTTTTTGACCACCCACATTCTTCGCAGCAAGGAAGTTTGAATCCCTCTTTAATTAATCTATTTTTTAATTTATGACTCTGAAAAAAACTGTTCTTAACTAAAATTTTTTCTAGCGGTATTTTAGGAGTAAAAGAAAAATTCAAGCCTTTAATCCATCCTCTGCCCTTAAAATGATCATTATTAATATTAAATTCTTTAATATATTTTTTAATCTGGACATAGTTACCGCCAGTCGCTTTTAATTTTATTTTTTTAAGCACTTGTCTATAACTAAAAGAACTTTTAACTGCGTCTCTTAATTGTTCTTCTGTCCATGATCTTCTTCTCATAAATATATTATATATAAATTAAAAAATAATTCAATATAAGAAGTGGAGGCGTGGGCGGGAATTGCACCCGCGCATGAGAGTTTTGCAGACTCTTGCCTTACTGCTTGGCCACCACGCCATAAGACAAGAATAGCAACTTTAA
>JASGMO010000032.1 GCA_030156465.1 Patescibacteria group bacterium | reverse complement strand
CTCATTAATGGAGAGGTGCCAGAGCGGTCGAATGGGGCACCCTGCTAAGGTGTTAGCTGTGAAAACGGCTCGAGGGTTCGAATCCCTCCCTCTCCGCCATTTTTTATCTCCCCAATTCTTTAGCTATTATATATCTCTGATATGCTTCTTCGTATTTTGAAAATAACAGTGCTTTAGGATATTCAACATTTAATGATGCGGACACTCCCCCACCAATACCACCATAGATTAATTCTTCAGGGGTGCTTTGATAAAGCTGGTTTCTTGTGCTCCCTGCTTCTCGCTCTTTAATATAAATCATAACACCCTCGCTAAACTCTGTTTCTTTTGCTTCTTTAGCGAACTTTTTAATACTGTCTGCTGGAACGCTTACTAAATCTTTAACTTGTTGAGGTAAAAAACTGCTTGCAATGTCGCCTACTATATCAGCGTACTTTTCTTCAATCTTTTCAACCTTATCATCTTGAAGCGTTCTAAAGACCTCTCTTCCCACTTCTCTCTGAAGCTCCTTGTCTTTATCGGCTAATTTTGTTTTGAAAAGAAAATCCCACAACTTACCAGGCGCCTCTCTTACTTTTTCAATAGTTGAAGTTAAAATATTATTTGTCGCCGCTCGTCCATATGTATCATAATAATTCTTCCCATCTCTTGTATATTTTTCTTGACCATATGTGTCAACAAATTTTATTATCTTCTCTCCTTTTGGTGTATACATCACCTCATACTCATTGGGCAAAAGCACCCTGTCGGCAACACAATCTTTTCCATTCCACTTTTCATCAATTTCACATCTATATTCCTCTTCCTCTTCTTCTTGATTTAAGAAAGGTATTTCTATTTCAGGAATCTTGATTTCGGGTATTTTAATATTCTCGGTAATGTTGTCTATATCAATTTGAGGAGTAACTTTTTTCTCCCCTGCAAATGAAGAAACTTGCACATCAACTTTTGCACACCTTGCTGGTATATTTGATCTCTTAAGACATGTTGTTGAACAAAAACTAGGAATGCCTCCGCTATAGCTACCAGTTATCTGGCATTTGTGCCCTCTTTGAATATATTCTAAACATTCTGGATCACTAATCTTATTATTCCCAAAAACTAGCACTGGCATAGGATGTACTTAAAAATAATATTGATAAAGATAATAATGTTATTTTTTTAATCATATATATAATTATATACAATTAAAAATAATAAATCAATGCGGAGGGAGAGGGATTCGAACCCCCGGTGAGTTGCCCCACAGTAGTTTTCAAGACTACCCCATTCGGCCGCTCTGGCATCCCTCCGTATGGTGAAATGGTATAACAAAAAGAGTGCGTTGTCAATTTTGATGAAATCCTAGGTCCGCTGGATTACTGCCCCCTGAAATATGCAAAACCTCTCCCCCATTTTTCTCAAATTCATACCTTAATTGTTTAACTTGCTGTGCTAATTTTCTTGTTTCTTCTGGTATTTCTTTTTTAATATATCCCCTAGACCAATATTCTAAGATTAATTTACTGTCTCCAAAAATCTTTTTACAATTCTTCTCAAGAGCGATTTCTAAGGCAAATTTACAAGCAAGCAATTCACCAAAATTATTTGTAACACTTTCTTTAATTAAATAATTGCCCCTTTCATTAACGCCCTCTTTAAGTAACGTCTTACCATTTTTATCAGTCACGCTAACTTCAACTCCCATACCAAGCCCTGTCCCTGCATCAAAATATACCCCATCGACCGATGCAGTATTTTTCAAAGAATAGTCAGCTCCCATTTGAAGCCATCGCTCTGCCTGATCTTTGCTTTCAAAACTCTTGTATTTAGCCTTCTTGCCTGAAACAATGCTTTGACACTCATCCCAAGAATCAACTATTCCATTTTCTCCATTTATTGAATATGCGTAATATTTTTTCTTTGCCATATGATTATCTTACAATAAAAAGTAAAAAGAGAGAAGTGTTATACCGCTCTCCCGTTCGAAAGAAATCCTGTTGCAGATCCAATGTCATGAATATGCCTTTTGGACTCCCTCATTGCCATTTCCATCCATTTTTGACCATAGTCAAAGTATGGATTATAAATAGATGCATATGTGTCGCCGGGGCAATCAACATGAACTCCATTGATGCTGTTTTCTCTTTCTTTGTGAGTAATCATCATCCATGCAACCTCATAAGCCCCTAGACCAAATTCGTTTGGAGCCATTTCTTTTCTCACTAAGTTAACCGCCTTGCCAAGATGATTGATTCCAAACTGACCAGGAATAATAATTATATCTCCTGCGTCTTTTTGAGCTGTTGATAAAACATTCAAAGATCTGAGCGTTTTATCTTCTCGGCGAATCTTCTTCTGTTCAACCTCAATGTGAGAATAAAACCTTCTTTGTTCTTCCAGAAAAGTTAATGCTTGCTTTGTTTCACGAGCATAGCTTTCTTTCATTTTGGGAACAACAAACAGTGCCTCTGCACCATCTGGAAGACCCACTTCCATAATTCTTTCTATGAAGTTCTCATTAACCTCAATAGAAACGAACTTATTTATAATCTCAATTTGTTTCCATAGGTCCTTTGGGTGATAACACCTCGGGTAATTTAATTCTTTCTTCATTACACACCTCGGCTTTCTAATTGTAAAGAAGCCATATATCTTGTATAATACTACTGACATTTTGTCAAAAGCCCTTATAGTTCAATGGATAGAATATAAGCTTGCGGAGCTTAAGATAGAGGTTCGACTCCTCTTAAGGGCACACATGAAAACTCCAATTGAAAATATTCCCGGCATTGGCAATGCTTACCAAAAAAGATTAAAAAAGCTAAAAATTAGAACTTTAGGTGATTTTTTGTATAACTTTCCAAGGGACTACAAGGATTTTTCTAAAATATCAAAAATTAAAAATATTAAAATAAATGAAATAAATAGTATCGCTGGAAAAATAGTAAGCATTGAAGAAGAAAAAAGCTCAAGAAAAAAGATGTCTCTTGTTAAGTGCTTAATTGAAGACGATACTGCCTCAATAGAAGTAATTTGGTTCAATCAACCATATATACTCAAATCATTAAAGGTTGGCGACGAAGTAATGCTTTCTGGAAAAATTAGTATAAATAGATACAGTGTTCAAATGACCTCCCCTGCTTTTGAAAAAATATCATTAAAAGAAAATATCCACACAGGAAGAATTGTTCCAATATATTCTGAGACAAAAGGGATAACTTCAAAATGGATTAGATATGTTTTAAGGACAATTTTAGATAAAATAAAAAGTAGAATACCAGAAACACTACCAGAAGAAATTATTAAAAAATACAATTTATTAACTCTTAGCGAAGCAATAGAAAAAATACATTTTCCTGATAAAACAGAAGATGTTGTTCAAGCACAAAGAAGATTTGTCTTTGAACAACTATTTTTAATATCCCTTTTAAATTTAAAGAAGAGAGACGAGTTAAGAAAAGAAGAAGCTCCATCAATACCAATAAACCTACCGGTAATCAAAAGATTTATTAATTCGCTTCCCTTTAACCTTACCCCTGCTCAGAAAAAATGCTCTTGGCAAGCGATGAAAGATATGGAGAGAAGTTTTCCTATGAATAGACTATTGCAAGGTGATGTTGGCTCAGGAAAAACAGTTGTGAGTGCTATCGCTGCAATCAACACTGTCAAAGCAAAAAAACAAGTTGTTTTAATGGCTCCAACTGAAATACTAACTAAGCAACACTTCAAAACATTTTTTGAATTGCTTAAAAACTTTAATATCAACATTGGACTTTTAACTGGAAAGGAAGATATTTATTATTCTAAAAAGTTAAAATCAGACACAATTGAAATATCAAGAAAAAAACTTTTAGAGAAGACAGAAAAAGGAGAAATTGATATTTTAATCGGAACTCAAGCATTAATTACTCAAACAAAAACAAAAGAAAATAAGGTAAAGTTTAATAATTTGGGGCTAATTATAATTGACGAACAACACCGTTTCGGAGTTAAGCAAAGGGCGACTCTATCTCCTAAAAACAAAATTGCTCACTTGCTATCAATGACGGCCACACCAATTCCGCGAACACTAACTCTAACAATTTGGGGCGACCTTGATTTATCAATCATTGATACTCTTCCCAAGGGAAGAAAAAAAATAGAAACAGAAATTATTGAAAACGAAAGCAAGGCATATTCTTTGATTAAAAAAGAAATAAAAAAAGGAAGGCAGGCATTTGTAATTTGTCCAAGAATTGAATCAGATGAAGAATCTCCTTTAAAATCAGTAATAGACGAACACGAAAAACTTTCAAAAGTTGTATTTCCAGATTTAAAAATAGAAATGCTTCACGGAAAAATGAAGCCAAAAGAAAAAGAAAAAATAATGAAAGATTTTAAGAATAAGAAATTTGATATACTTGTATCAACTTCTGTTGTTGAGGTGGGAATAGATATCCCCAACGCAACCGTTATGATGATTGAAGGTGCTGATAGGTTTGGGCTAGCTCAACTGCATCAATTTAGAGGCAGGGTTGGAAGAGGAAAAAACCAATCATATTGCTTCTTACTAACAGAATCTAAAAGCAAAACAACTATTGAAAGAATGAAAGCGATGACAAAATATGATAGTGGATTTAAGTTGTCAGAAATAGATCTTAGATTAAGAGGTCCCGGAGATTTTCTAGGCAAAAGACAATGGGGCATGCCTGACTTTGTTATGTCATCTCTAAATAATTTAGAAATTATTAGAGAGGCCAGAAGTGCTTCAGAAGATGTTTATCCTGTATCAAATGAAAGATTGAAAAAACGACTTGAAGCGTTTGAAGAAAAACTACACTTAGAATAATTATTTTCTAACTTTTGGTGTTACCCAAAACCCCATATATTTTCCGAATAGCCAGTGCATTTGAGCATGAAGCGCTGGCAAGGCGCTAAAAAACATCATCACAAATGGAATCATTACCCACTCTACTACAACTAGAATATTTTTTGACTTTCCATAATGAGCTGGCTTAGGTGGAAGCAAAAGCATACTCACCCAAATAGAAATAATAAGGCAAGACATTGTAACAGTTAAAATCATCCCTGTTATTTTTGGTAAATTATATGATAAAAGTGATTTTGAAAACTCTGGCCCACCAATTAGTAATGGCAACCAACCTAATGCAAAAATTAAAATTGCTGAAACAGCCCATGATATATGACCCTCTATTAAATCAAAACCCATTGATAGCTTTTTTTTCAACGGGATTTTTTTATTCTTCATTGAAGCAAAAACAAAGAAAGGAACCTCCCCTACCCCATAGGCCCATCTCTTTTGTTGCTTATAAATATTCTTAAGGGTTGTTTTGAGATCCTCTGCACAATTAGCATCCATTGATATTGGATAATAAATTGGCACCGTTCTATAATCACCATCGTATTCAAAAAAACATTGCCAAAATATTCTTGAATCATCAGATATAACATTTCTTTGTTTGAAGCCAACATCACTAAGTGCTTTGAAGGGCATTGAATGAGAAGAAAAAGTAATCAATTTGTCTGGCCTTTCTTGATTCATTGTATGCCAAAAAGAAGATGCAAAAGAAAAAACTCTTGATAAAGAAGGCGTGTCCCAAATGTTATTTAGATACAGCGGAATTGGCTGAAAACTTGCCCTTAGGGGGTTTTTAACTGTTAAATAATAATAAGTTAAACAACTAAAATATTTTGGGTAAACACACGCATCAATATCAAAAGATGAAACTAAGATATTTTCATAAGGAATCTTTAATTCATCAATTAATTTCTTTGCTTCTTTTGTTGCCCATGCATCATTAGCTCCATGGCCAGCTATTTCTCCCGGAAGATTGCTTGGATGAAAAGTAATTAAGAATTTAAAAAACTTGTCTCCATATTCTTTTTTAATTTGAGAAGAAATTATTTCTGCATTTTCCCTGTCGGCCTCCTCACAAGCAAAAACAACTATCATTTTATTTTTAGGGTAATCAGTATTAATTAAGCGCTCCATTGTTGTACGAGCAACCTCAAATGGCTCCCTAAAAGTTGGTAGTATTATAAGATGATAAATGTCTTTGTATGAATCAATATTAATTCCATTTTGTGGTCTTCCCAATTCTTCTAATTTTTCTATCCAGTTTTCCTTTTCATTTTTTTTCATTTTAGAATAGCCGTCTTTTAGGTAAAAGGCGAAATATATTGTTCGCAATAGAAAATAAAAATCATAAACAATAATAAAAAAAGCTATCAATATAGGAAGCTTCCAAGAAAAAATAACCGCTAAAAAAAGTATTAGCAAGCTTGTAATCCCAATGATCATTTCTAAGAAGCGATATATTCTTCTCTCTTTGGGATTTTTTAAATCCGCAGCTCTACCAATCTTTAGATAATATTTTTCATTCATTGTGACCCCACAGGGAATCGAACCCTGATTACCAGATTGAAAATCTGGTGTCCTAACCGTTAGACGATGGGGCCTCTAACAAGGTTATATATAACAAAAAAACAGGAAAAAAACAAGGTTAAAATTCAATCTTGTCTCCTGGATCAATTTTCCCCTGTTTCGTTTCTCTTATCATCTCTCTTAGCCCCTTAAAATCAATGTTATCTTCTTTTTTTTCTTTTTTAGGAGGCACAAAATTCTTTGCTGTTTTTTCTAAGCTCGCTTCTTTTGGTTTGCCAAGACAACTCTTGCAATAAACTGGTCTTTTATTATCAGGCTCAAACGGAACCTTAACTTTCTTACCACAAACCTTGCATTCAGCATCATATAAATCTTTCTTTTGTTTTTCTTCAACTATACCAGTGTATTTTGATATTTCTTTTTCAATAATCGCCCTATCCTCTTGAGGTTAGTCCATCAATCATTAATTTAACATATATGTTTTGCTTTGATAAGTTAACTAAATCAGTAGAATAAAATTCAGGAGAAAACTCTCGCTCTAGGAACTCTCCATCTTCGGCACCAACTCTGAAAACAATCATTGTCCCGACATTTCCAAAAACAGCCTCTCTTACCTTGTCCTCCATCTGGCCAATATATTGATGAGCTAAAATTAAAGATAATCTATACTTCCTTGCCTCTGACAAAATGCTAGCAAAAGAATCGGTTGAAAAGTTTTGAAATTCATCAATGTATAAAGCAAAATCATTTCTTTCATTTTCAGAAATGTCCACCCTAGACATCGCTGCAAGCTGAAGTTTAGTAACAAGTAGTGCGCCCAATAACCTAGATGAGTCCTCCCCTATTCTTCCTTTTGATAAGTTAACTATTAATATTTTTTTCTCGTCCATTATACGTCTAATATCAATAGTTGATTTTTTTTGTCCAACAATATTTCTAATTAAAGGACTAGAAATAAACTGACCAATTTTGTTTTGAATGGCTGCCGTTGCTTCCGTTTCATATCTTTGAGAATATCTACTAAATTCTTTTGTCCAGAAGGCCTTAACAACTGGATCATGGACATCATCAAGAACTTCTTTTCTCCATTCGGCGTCAGATAATAATCTATTAATCCCTAACAGTGTTGATCCCTTGATTTCTAATAAAGCCAAAACTGCATTGTTTAAAATATATTCCATTCTAGAAGACCAGACATCGGGCCATATCTTCTTAAAAACACCCATTAGTCCTCCAGCGATTAAATGCCTATAATCAGGATCAACATCCTCCATAATATTGAATGCAATTGGCCTATCTATGTCAGAAGGATTAAAATAAATTACATCCTTAATCCTTTCTTCTGGAACAAACTTAAGCAATTCTTCTGATGCCTCTCCATGAGGATCAATAAATCCCACTCCATCTCCATTTCTAATGTCTTGAATAGCCATATTTTTTAATAGTTCCGTTTTACCCATTCCTGTTTTACCAATAACATAAACATGGCGCCTTCTGTCGTCAAATCTAATCCCAAACTTTTTCTGTTCGCCTCTAAAGTTTGTTTTACCAAAAAATATAATATCTTTATTCATAATAATTTTATTCTACAGGCAACGTTGACGGAGGAGCGGCCTTCTTCATTTCTATTCTTTCTAATGATGAACTAGGAACTGCGTCAATTCCTGGGAAGTGATATATTGTTGCTAATTCTTCAATACTAAAAGTGTAAATTGTTCCTTCTTTAGGATAAGGATCAAAAGAAGGAGCCCTGTCCCTGTACTTCTCTAAAATATCTCTTTTTCTTAAGTACAATCTTCTCGCAGTAAAAATATCAGGTGACTGTATTTTTGTTGTTACCTCTCCCCATGGTTTTAGATTATTAAGATTTTGAGTAGCAAATTGAGAAAAAAAACTAGTTCCAAACCCCTTGCCTCCACCGAAGAAAACATCCCTTTTTGCTAAATAAATATACCTAACAAAACCCTGGAAACATGGTTTTGATACTTTCTTTTCAACTGCTGAGACAACATCTCTTTCTCCAGGAGTTAACTTCATCTCTGGTGGTAAAATTGATTCTACTTCTTTTGCAGGCTCTGACATTTTTCCAGTAAATAGTAAATTAAAGAAATCCTCTATTAAAGAAACAAATCCTCCCTTTTTAGTTCTATTGGCTAATTTATCAACTTCTTCCTTGCCTCTACTAACATAGTTATTTTCTTTTGGGCTAATTGGCCACATAGTTAATTGTATCCACATCTGTTCTCCTTTACTAGTTCTTGAAATTGATTCAAATAAAGATGATAGAGGATCAATTCTTTTTTCTTCACTAGGAGTGTCAGGTTTCTCTTCAAAAAATTGTTCATATGTCTTAATCGGATACACATCTGGCTTGACTAACTCAAAATCAGTCCCCCACAAGTCCCACTCACTGTTAGGGATATCCATTGGGACTTGCTTTGTATAATCAGGAACTTCTATTATTTCTACTTCAGGATATTGAGAATATATTGCTGACTCAATAAGTTTTCTATTACTTTTAGGTATCCTGATATAGAAATGAGGAACACCATCTATCCCAGCTATTTCAAAAGAAGTACTAAGAATTACCTTTCCTTCAAAATATGATGCCCTCCAATCCTTGGGTGGGTCATAGCTTCCCCAAATAGAATTCATCACATTTTCCATTGCTTTGATTGGTCTAGTTAATTCATGCGGTATTTTTATTTCTAAAACAATTCCCTCTCTTGACTTATCACTTGACCATACAACAGCCATATACATTAAAAAATAGAACTTTAATTGAGGATAAAGCAAAAAGGGAGGAACTATCCACCAGAATTGAATTATGAGGGCTTTTAATATCAAAAAGTAAGGTGCTACTTTTTCTATTATTAATGCCGTTTCTAACATTGTTATGCTTCTTTTATTTTATACTTTCCTTCTTCGTCTCTTTTAAAAAACTTTTTATTTT
>JASGMO010000031.1 GCA_030156465.1 Patescibacteria group bacterium | reverse complement strand
GAGAAAGAGAAAAATTAATGAAAACCTTCACAACCTCCATAGAGAGGTATAACGAAGGAATCAACTGGAATGACATATGTCATTCCTAAATCTTTTTAGGGGATAAAAATCTTGACAGGGAGCAGGATATGATATACAATTATAAATGTCGTACAATGTAGGTTAAGCGACAATTAATATATGAATAATTCAAACATACCAATAATTAAGCATATTCCTGATTTTCTTGACTATTGTGAAATTGAGAAAGGATTATCAGATAATACGCAAAAAAACTATAGCCGTTACTTAAAGAAATTTACTGACTGGCTTTTACTTACAGAAAAAAAAGATTTACTCCCTCACCAACTAACTCCGGAAATTGTTTGGGATTACCGATTATACTTAGCTAGGCATAAAGATGAAAAAAATAAGACATTATCTAAGCTTACTC
Organism: Patescibacteria group bacterium; assembly: GCA_030156465.1. GTDB lineage: Bacteria > Patescibacteriota > Minisyncoccia > Minisyncoccales > Minisyncoccaceae > UBA2558. The sequence continues at coordinate 5,810 of JASGMO010000031.1, read as the reverse complement.
AAAATTACTATTTAATCGCCCTACGGTCCCTTTTAAGCTTTTTCAGTGATAAAGATATCATCTCTTTACCAGCAGATAAGATAAAATTATCTAAGGAAGCTAATAAAGAAAAAAATGTTAAGTTTCTAACACTAGAACAAATAGAAAAACTATTACTTGCTCCTAATACTGAAACTATGTCTGGGCTCAGAGATCGTGCGATACTTGAATCATTATTTTCCACAGGATTAAGAATAGCTGAGCTTGTAGCCCTCAATAAAGAACAATTTAAGAACATAGAAAATAAAGATGATCTTGAACTAAGTGTCATTGGCAAAGGAAACCACCCCAGGACTGTTTATTTCTCTAAGCGAGCTTTAGATTGGGTTAAAAAATACCTTAAAACACGCGGTGATGACGAGAAGGCCTTATTTATCAATTATAGGTCTAAAACGGCCTTAGAGGCCCGTTTAACGCCTCGTTCAATAGAGAGAATTGTTAAGAAGTATGCTACATTAGCAAATATTCCTTTCTTTACAACTCCTCATACTTTAAGGCATAGTTATGCAACTGATTTACTTGGTCAAGGAGTTGATTTAAGAACCATTCAAGAGTTTTTAGGACACAGAAATATTGCCACAACTCAAATATATACTCATGTTACAAATAAGCGTCTAAGAGATGTCCATCGCCAATTCCATAGTGGAAAGGATATGAAAAATTAAATGTCGCACAATATATTGCTAATCTTTATAAATTCTTTGGCGTTAAGAGAAGCTCCACCAATTAAAAGTCCATCTGCAATTTCTAAATAATCTTTAGCGTTCTGAGAATTAACACTTCCGCCGTAAAGAACTTTTCTATCTTTTAAATACTCTCTTACTTCTCTTACTTTATCAATTGAAGCATTTTCTCCTGTGCCTATTGCCCATAACGGTTCGTATGCTAAAATAATATCTTTTTCTATGTCCTTAATTTGCTCCTCGATTATTTCAAAAGTATTCTGATTTTTTGATTCGCCAATACAAACTATTGGTATAAGTCCGGCCTTCTTAGCTTGTTTAATTTTACTTTTAATTTCATCATTGCTTTCGTTGAATATAGTTCTCCTTTCAGAGTGGCCGATGATAACATACTTGCAACCAATACTTTTAATCATTTGAGGTGAAACCTCTCCAGTATATGCTCCTGACTCTTTCCAAAAGCAATTTTGGGCGCCAAAGTTAATACCATCGCAAATTAAGGAAGGTAAAAAAATTGATGGCGGACAAATTACTATATCTTTATTAATAATATTTTCTTTTATTTCAGAAAATAATTCTTGTGCCTCTTTTAATGTTGCTGGGTTGCACTTCCAGTTTGCTATTATTAATGAATTCATATTAATATTATTCCTAAACTAATTAATGTAACTATTACTCCTGCTATTACTACCCCTAATGATATCAAAGGAAGAGCTCTTTTGAAAGGCACTCCAAAAAGAAAAGCACAAAGTGATCCAGTCCATGCTCCCGTTATTGGTAATGGAATTGAAACAAATATCACTAAAAATAGATCTCTAAATCTTTCGTAATTGCCTTGATGCTTTTTTCTTGTTCTAGTAAAAAGCCAATCAAAAAATCTTTTAAATAACTTACTTTTTTGAGATAAAAAATTAGAAACTTTTTCAAAAAAAAGAAGAATAAATATTACTGGAAATATGTTTCCTAAAACTGAAAAGATAAAAGCTGAACTAGTAGATAATTCATAATTAAACAGGGCTATTGGAATAGCACCTCTTAATTCTATTATAGGCGTAGCAGCGATAATAAATGTTTGCAACTCAGAACTAATCATATAGATATATTATCATCTTAAAGTTTTTTTTACAAAAAAAGAGCTATCACTTTTGTGATAACTACAAACGACTTTCGCACCACTGCTCAGCAGTGGCCATTCCCTGTTCTCCGTGCCTTTTTGCACGGTACCGAAGCACCTTATAATCCGGTATGTTCATCTTCTCAGTCCTTGTGGTGCTTGCACCAAAATGGTTAATAATCTCTTTTCCTTTCATAGAAAAAACCTTCTTGATTGTAATAAATAATTTTCAATCTGTCAAAACTATAACTCCGTTTTTAGTCACTGCAACCATATCTTCAAAATGTGCATTTAAAGAATTATCATCTGTAATATATGCCATTCCTTTTTTAACAATTTCATCGCTACCCAAAGAAAGCATTGGTTCAATACAGAAAACCATTCCTTCTTTTAACATTTCTCCATATTTTTTACTTCCATAGTGAAGAATGTCTGGGTCCTCGTGAAGCTTGGCTCCGATCCCGTGGCCACATAAATTCTTAATTACTTCATAACCCTCTCTTTGTGCAAACTTTTCAATCGCTTCTCCTATCTCCCCTGTTTTAACTCCTGCCTTAACTTTTGAAATTCCTCTTTTAAGTGCTTTCTTATTATCCTTCAACAATCTCTCTACTTCTTCATTGACATTGCCAACACTATATGTTCTGGCCATATCAGTATGAAAACCGTTCTTTAAATTAGGATATTTTCTATAATCTATGTCTCCTTTTAAAAAAGTATTAATTGGGAAAAGTATTCCTAAGTCAATTGTTACTATGTCTCCATCTTTTAATTTTCTTTCGCTGGGAACACTATGAACAATTTCTTCATTAATGGAAAAACAAAGACAAGATGGAAAACCATCCTGTCCCCTGAAGTTAGGAACTCCACCAGTATTTTGAATTAATCTTTCTGCCTCCGCTTCTATGTCTCTCCCACTTACTCCAACATCAATCTTTTTCCCCAATTCATCTACAATTGATCTAAGCATTCTCCCTCCTTGATGCATTAAATCAATTTCTTCTTTTGTCTTAATTGTTATCATCTTCAATTGCTTTAATTATGTCGCTATAGACATCTTCAACACTTTGCTCTCCATTTATCTTTATTAACATATTATTCTCTTCATAATACTTAATTGTCTGGCCAACCTCTTCTTCAAACCATGCTAGGCGCTTCTTTGTTCCTTCAACTGTATCTTCTGGTCTTTTTACAAGCTCAGAACCACACTTGGGACAATTATTAATATCTTCATCGTCTTTTGAGAACATTACGATGTGATTGCATCCTGGACAAGTTTTTCTTCTTGTAATTCTCGCAATAGCTTCTTCTTCTGATATATCAATTAGAATAACTTTTACTCTTTTATCCCACTCATACCAATCAAGTGCTTCATCTAACAACCATGCTTCTTTTATTTTCCTTGGAGAACCATCTATGATAAGTCCGTTAAATTCTCCCTTGTTTTTAATCTCTTCAAATGAATCCATCCATAACTTAAAAGGAATAGGAGTAACAATAATCCCCCCATTATCAATAACACTTGCTATTTTTTTACCTGTAAAGTCATCAATCTTTTTTCTTTTTCTTAAAAGATCTCCGGTTCCAATAAACTCAAGATTCAACCTTTCTCTTAATAGATTAAGTTGAGTCCCCTTTCCAGCTCCTGACTTACCAAGCAAAATTAAAACTAATGGATTTTTATTCATTTTTTTTATTATTAAATTAATTATATTATAAAAAACAAAAAAATAGAAGGTATCCGAAGCCCTCTATTTTAATCAATGTTATATTATGAATCGTATTCCCTCATTTCCAGCTGGGAATTAATCTGCCTCATTGTCTCAAGGGCAACCGATACGATAATTACTAGCGCTGTTCCACCAATCATAAAGGCAAACTCCTGAATCCCTGTGATTCCTTGAATTATTAAAGGCATTACGGCAATTAAACCTAATGAAGTAGCACCAATAACTAAAACCTTATTTAAAATATTTTGTAAAAATTGAGCTGTATTTTCTCCCGGCCTAATTCCCGGAATGAATCCTCCCATTTTCTGTAAATTAGTTGAAATACTCTTAGGGTCAAAAGTAACTGCGGTATAGAAAAATGTAAATGCAAACACAAGAATAAAATATATTATTCCATAAACCCATGTATTATTTAAAAAGTTAGCAACTGCCGTCCATCCTAAAAATGAAGAAAGCATAGATGGAAGCATTAAAAATGAAATCGCAAAAATGATTGGAATAACTCCCGCTGGGTTAATATTTAATGGTAAGTATGTTGAAGCACCTCCATACATTTTGTTTCCCCTTACTCTCTTAGCATAAGAAACTGAAATATTTCTTCTACCTTCATTAACTAAAACAACTCCTGCAATAACTAGAAGAGACAATAATCCAAATAGAATGTAGGAGAATAATTGTGTTTGATCAAATGTAATAAACATCTTTTGAACATTGTTTGGAAAATCAGCAACGATACCTGCAAAAATCAAAAGCGAAACACCATTTCCAATCCCTCTTTCTGAAATTAATTCGCCCAACCACATTAATATAATTGAACCAGCAACAATTGACAAAACCGCGGCGATCATTGTTATTGGATCAAGTGATCCAATAGCTCCTTGTGACTTTAAAAAGAAAATCATACTGTATCCCTGAATAAGTGCAAAAGGAACTGCTGCTATCCTACAATACTGGTTAAATTTTTGTTTGCCTGCTTCTCCCTCTTCTTTATACAACTTCTCCATTTGAGGGAAGATCATTGTTAATAATTGAAATATAATTACTGCTGTAATATATGGTCCTAATCCAAGCATAACTATTGAAACATTATCAAGAGCTCCTCCTGTAAATAAGTTCATTAATCCAAAAAATTGATTGCCAGCAAAGAATTCTCTAATCCTTGCAACATCTATTCCAGGAATAGGAATATTAGCCATTAATCTAAAAACAGCAAAAATAAAAAGAATAAAAAGTATTTTAGCCCTTAAATCTTTTGCTTTTAAAATTTCTAATATTTTTTTAAACATTATTTATTTTCCTTAACTGTTCCTCCAGCTTTTTCTATTTTTTCCTTAGCTGATTTTGAAACTAGACAACCCTCAATAATTAATGGTTTTTTAATATCTCCCTTTCCTAGTATTTTAATCGCTGGAATTTTTCCGTCAACCCTCCTCACAATTCTATCATCAGTCAATATCTTAGGAGTTACAGTGTTGTTATCTTCAAAATTCTTTTCTAAAGTACTTACATCAACAACAGAATATTTCTTAATTATATTAAAATTATACCCTCTTAACTTAGGATACTTTTTAATCCATGTTCTGATAATTGGTTGAAAGTTAGCTCCTGCTCTTGATTTTTGTCCATTTTGCCCCTTTCCACAATAAGTTCCTTTCTTTCCACCTCTTCCAACTTTCTTTTTATCTTTAAAAGTTGTATTCTTTTTTATCTCGTGTAATTGCATTTTATTATTTCAACTTAGACAAGGCCTTCATCGTTGCTCTTGCATTATTTAACTTATTTTTTGTCCTACTAATTGATTTTGATGAAATATCTTCTATTCCAGCTAAAGAACAAATAACCCTTACTGTTCCTCCTGCAACAAGCCCCTTTCCTTTTCTTTGTGGTTTTAAAATAATATGTGATGGTCCTAATCTACCTTCAACTTCAAAAGGAATTGTTCCTTCTGAAATTGGAATCTCTCTTAGTTCTTTTTTAGCAGCTTTTGTTGCTTTTTCAATTGCTTGAGAAACATCAAGTCCCTTTGACACTCCGATCCCAACCTTGCCTGATTTATTTCCAACTACCATTACTGCTCTAAATCTCATTGTTTTTCCACCTCCTGTTACTTTAGTTACTCTAGCCAAATCTAAAAGCTTTGAATCAAATTCATCTTTTACTACTTCTTTCTTTTTATCAAATCTTGTATTTTTCATAATTTTAGAATTTTAATCCTCCTTCTCTTGCTCCTTCAGCTAAGGCCTT
>JASGMO010000030.1 GCA_030156465.1 Patescibacteria group bacterium | reverse complement strand
GCAATACCTCACCATTAACGATATCGGCATATTCACTAAATCTTCATGAGAAGAATTAATGATGTAATAAGTAGGGTTTCTAGGCCTAATTGATCTACCATCGCCAAGCATAATCAACTTGCTTGTTGGCACATCAAAAGCCATAATTTCCAATTTCGGTTCATAGTCAAGTGTTGACAAAATTTTCCTGATTTTTTCAGTATTTTCATCGACCGGTTCTATTCTTTCAAATAGCTTACGTATAAATCTTTTTAACATTAACAGCCCTCCTTTTAAGGTGCTAAAAGTGTTATAGCATAAAAAAAAGGATATTTCTATCCCATATACTTTTGCCTAATCTCCGAAGCATCCATTAGAATTATTTTTTTAATTTCTTCTATTGGATAATTCTCAAGATAAAGCATTGCTGAAACTTCACCAACAATTTGAGCATCGGCAACATTTTTGTCTTGATAAAATTCAAGGTATTTGCTGATGTTTTTCTTGAAGCATTCATTTGCTTCTAGATCAAAAAATGTTTGAAGTCCCATGTCTTGAATTGCCCTAAAGCGAACAGCTCTTGCTGATTGCTTTACAACAAACTCAGCTCTACCTACCAAGTCATCATAGTCCTTGTTTGCTACGATATAATGGTAGTTTTCATAAGTCGCTCCCAGAGAGCAATTAGTAGAATCTATAACGACTCTCGCTCTAGGAAAATAATCAAAGAATTCAATTGCCTCCTTAATCATCTTTGCAGTTCTTTTTTTAAATAACCACATGACATATCACTAAAAATAGTGTAACATATAGTATATGAAAATAAAAGATCCATTCTCTGGCTTTAGTCATTTATTAGGACTCATTCTTTCTATTATAGGAACTATTGTTTTGGTTTCGTTTTCAAGCAATTCAACTCAAGTAATCGCTTTTCTTGTATTCGGTTTAAGTATGATTTTTCTTTATGCCTCAAGTAGCATATATCATCTTTTTGGTCACTCCCCAGAGGAGGTGGACTTATTTAGGAAAATTGACCACGCAATGATTTATATCCTTATCGCAGGGACATACACTCCCCTTTGTCTTCTTGCTCTTGATGGTCTATGGAAAACAATACCAATAATTACAATATGGATCTTCGCTATTCTAGGAGTTAGCACGGTCTTCTTTAAATCTTTTTGGACAAAGGTCCCAAGATGGTTTGCTACATTCTTATATATTCTAATGGGCTGGCTTTCTGTAATAATTATTTATCCTCTTTATCTATCAGTTGGTTTGCCACTGATAATATGCCTTTTGTTAGGTGGACTTTTCTATAGCATAGGAGCAGTAATATATGCAATAAAAAAACCAAACATAATTAAAGGGTTTGGTTTTCATGAAATTTTCCATATATTAGTTCTTCTAGGAACAATTACACATTTTATAGGAATATATAATTATTTACTTTAAAGAATATGAATGATCATAATTGTCAAAACATTATATTTCATTGTATTGATTTCAGATTAATCAATGAAACAAATGATTTTATAAAAAATAATTACGGAAGATCCGATATTGTTTCTGTTGCAGGATCAAGTAAAGAAATTGCAGATGGCAATTCTTACTTGTTAAAGCAAATTGAAATATCTCATAACTTACATCATTCATCTAAGGTAGTTTTAATTCATCACAGTGATTGCGGAGCATATAAGAATTCTTATCAATTCAGTTCTCCCGAGGAGGAAAAAGAAAAACAAGTCAACGACTTGCTTAAAATAGAATTAATAATTAAAGAGAGATTCCCTGATATGACTGTAGAAAAAATATGGGCGGAGCTTGGAGAAAATAATGTAACTTTTAGTAAATTATAATTACTGCTTTCTCTTTTGCCTTGTTCTTTCAATTTCAGTTAGATATTGTTTTCTTAAGCGAACAAAATTAGGAGTAATTTCTAAATACTCATCTTCACTCATAATACTCATTCCTTTTTCAATATTCAAAATATCTGGTGGGGTAAGCTTAATTGCTTCATCAGCCCCAGAAGATCTCATATTAGAAAGTTCTTTCCCTTTAGTAGGATTGACTACTAAGTCATTACCTTTAGAAACATTACCAATTACCATCCCCTCATAAACATCTTCGGCATGACCAATATATAAAGTCCCTCTTTCTTGTAGATTAAATAATGAAAATCCTGATGACTTGCCTGTTGCCATAGAAACCATTGAGCCAACATTTCTTTTTTCAATTTCTCCCGCATACTTTTTAAAACCAATAACCCTGCTTGCTAATATTCCTTCTCCACGGGTATCTACTATAAACTCCGACTTATATCCTAATAATCCCCTCGTTGGTATTTCAAAAATAATCCTTGTATGATTTACATCTGGCTTCATTTCTGTCATTATTCCTTTTCTTTTAGACAATTTTTCAATTACTACTCCTGACATATCACCAGGAATATCAATAATTACTTCTTCGTATGGTTCTAGTTTTTCTCCATTTTCTTCTTTAAAAATTACCTGTGGTTGAGAAATTTGCAACTCATAACCTTCGCGTCTCATTTTTTCTAACAATACTGCAATATGAAGCTCCCCTCTTCCATCAACCTTGTAATATTCAGTTGAAGAAAAATCTATTTTAAGACCGACATTAACTTCTGTCTCTTTTTCTAATCTTTCTTTAATTTGTCTATTAGTAACAAACTTACCGTCTTTGCCAGCAAAAGGAGAATTATTAACTAAAAAGTTAAGTGAAATTGTTGGTTCGTCTATATGAATAATTGGAAGTGGCTCTACTTCTGGATTAAGACAAATTGTTTCACCAATAAATATGTCGGGTATCCCTGCAACAACTACGATATCTCCTGCGATTGCTTCATCCAGTTCTACTTTTTCTAAGCCATGAAAGGTAAACATTTTAATAATTTTCCCCTTTCTTAATTGACCATCAAGGCCCTTAACAAAAACTTCGTCTGCTTTTTTAATTTTTCCTTCATATATTCTACAAATCGCTAATCTTCCTAAGAAATTATCATATCCTAAATTAAATGGCTGAGCTCTTAATTCTTTATTTGTTAATTCTTCTGATGATGCAGGAACTACTTTTTCTAAAACTAAATCTAAAAGTGGTTCTAAATTACTAGAATCATCATCTATTTTTCTTTTAGCAATACCATCTCTTCCATTTGCATAAACAACTTCAAAATCAAGTTGTTCATCACTAGCTCCCAAATCTAGAAATAGCTCATAAACCATTTCTTTAACATCATCTGGTCTAGCTGCGGGCTTATCAATCTTATTAATCACAACAATCGGTTTTAGCCCTAATTCTAATGATTTTTTTAAAACAAATTTTGTTTGAGGCATTGGGCCTTCTTGAGCATCAACGACTAATAAAACAGAATCAATTGATCTTAAAACTCTTTCAACTTCTGAACTAAAATCAGCGTGACCGGGAGTATCAACTATATTAATTTTTGTATCTTTATAGAAAATTGAGGTATTTTTAGAATAAATCGTAATTCCTCTTTCTCTTTCCAGTTCATTTGTGTCCATAGTAAAATTCTCCTCTACTGCTCCTGATTGTTTCATTAAAGAATCAGTTAGCGCGGTCTTGCCATGATCTACATGTGCTATAATTGCGATGTTTCTTATTTCCATAACTTAAAAAATCTGCCCAAAAGCAGAATGCTTATTAAACATAGTAAGATTATACTATTAGGAAGCTTTTGTCAAAATTATTTCCCACAACATTTCTTGTATTTTTTTCCACTACCACAAGGACATGGATCATTTCTATTTATCCCTGTCTTGTTCTTAGGTGCAGAATATTCTTCTAGTTTAGAAGGTGGTTGAATATTAATTGTCGCTTTCATAATTGCTTCAACCATATTACGCTCACAATTTTCTAGTAATTCTTTAAACAATATATGTGCTTCTTTTTTGTACTCAATCAATGGGTCCCTTTGTCCATATGCTCTTAATCTTACAGAATCCTTTAAGCTTTCCATATTTTCTAAATGCTCAATCCATATAGAATCAATTGCTCTAATTCCAGCTATCTTTTCAATCTGACGCATATTGTCTTTGCCAACCTCTTCTTCTTTTTTATTATAATCGTCTTCACTGTATCCATATTTAGAAAGCAGTGGGACAATTGTATCTCTCAAGTTTTCTTTTTCTAATAGTTCATCTCTTTTTGTATAAATCGTATCTCTTTGTTTATTTAAAACATCATCATAATCTAAAACATGTTTTCTTGAATCAAAATTAAATCCCTCTATTTTGCTTTGAGCCGACTCAATACTTCTTGAAATCATTCCATTTTCAATAGGCATATCTTCATCAATATTAAATCTTTCCATTAGTGCCTTAATTTTGTCTCCACCAAATATTCTAATAACATCATCTTCTAGCGAAACAAAGAATTGTGTTTCTCCTGGATCACCTTGTCTTCCTGCTCTACCTCTTAATTGATTATCAATTCTTCTTGCTTCATGTCTTTCCGTTCCTATCACGCAAAGCCCACCCAAATCTTTAACTTCTTGATTTTCTTCTGGTGTTGATGGTGTTCCCCCTAGATAAATATCAACTCCACGACCAGCCATATTGGTAGCAATAGTAACCGCACCCTTTTTACCCGCTTGAGCAATAATCTCACCTTCTTGCTCATGGTGCTTAGCATTTAATACTTTATGAGGGACCCCTTCTCTACCCAACAATGCTCCTAGATATTCATTTTTATCAATTGATGTAGTACCAACCAAAACTGGCTGTCCCTTTTTATATTTCTCTTTTACCTCATTAACAACCGCCCTAAACTTTGCTTCTTCCGTTTTATAAACCTTGTCTGGTAGGTCTTTTCTTATAATCTCTTTATTTGTTGGAACAACAATCACTTCAAGGCTATATACTTTATCAAATTCTTCAGCAGATGTTTCTGCTGTTCCTGTCATTCCAGAAAGCTTATCATACATTCTAAAGTAATTTTGAAATGTTACAGATGCTAATGTTATTGACTCTGGCATCACCCTAACACCTTCTTTGGCTTCAATCGCTTGATGAAGTCCTCCTGACCATCTTCTTCCAGGCATCATTCTTCCTGTAAATTGATCAATAATTATAACTTCCCCATTTTTAATAACATAATCCTTCTCTTTTTTGAAAAGAATTTCTGCTTTTAGTGCTTGCTCTAAGTGGTGCAAATATTTTGAACCCCTTTCGTCATAGATATTACCCATTGCTAAAATACTCTCCACCTTGTCTATTCCTTTTTCAGTTAATGTTACCGCTCTAAACTTTTCATCAATTTCAAAATCCTCTTCTTTTTTTAATCTTGGGATAATTCTTGAAAATTCCCCATACCATTTTGAACTCTCTTCATCGGGTGCGGATACAATTAGTGGAGTCCTTGCTTCATCAATCAATATAGAATCAACTTCATCAACTATAACAAAATTAAATCCTCTTTGAGATTTACTTTTTAAGTCATAAACCATATTATCTTTTAGATAATCAAATCCAAACTCATTGTTTGTTCCATAAGTAATGTCTGCGCCATATGCTTCTTTTCTTGTACAAGGCCTTAAAAAATCCTCAACAACTAAAAATCCTCCCAACTCATCTCTCACCTTATCAGCTTCTTCTTTTTTGTAATTAGGGTCATATATAAATGATTGATCATGATTAACACAGGCAACGCTAAGCCCTAGCGCATCATAGATTTGACCCATCCAAACAGCATCTCTTCTTGAAAGATAATCATTAACAGTAACTAAATGACAACCTTTACCTGATAAGGCGTTTAATGCTAAAGGCAAAGTTGCTGTTAAAGTTTTTCCTTCACCTGTTCTCATCTCAGCAATTTTTCCTTGATGTAAAACTATTCCACCAATCAACTGACAATCAAAATGTCTTTGATTTAATGTCCTTTTACCTGCTTCTCTAGTTAGAGCAAATGATTCTTCTAAAACATCATCAAGTGACTCGCTATTTGATAACCTTTTTTTAAGTTCCTTTATTTTTTCTTTAATTTCATCTGAAGAAAGATTAGCAAAATCAGCCTCAAGAGAATTAATCTTTTGAATTACTGGATCTAAACTTTTAATATATTTTTCATTGGCGTTGCCAAAGAATCTCTCTAAAAATGACATAGTATAATACTATATCAATAATCAAAAAAGGTCAAAGTCCCCTTCTTTTTTCAATAGAATTCTTGTCTTTATACTTTTTTATTTGAAGCATTAATTGTTCTTTAACATCATTTAGCGATAAGCGAAAATTCTCTCTGCTTGACTCTGCTCTTAACATTTTGCCACCGGGAACTTGAACTTGAGCCTCTGCTCTAAAAATATCTCCTTTTGAATGATGCTTGGTTGTTTTATCAAGCTCGACCTCAATAATTAAATCAGGATTTTCTGGAAACAACTTTCCAATTTTTTTTATTTTTTGATCAACTAGCTTTCTTAAGTATTCTGTTAATTCTAAATTAGTTGCTTTTATTTTTATTTCCATATTTTTATCATTATAACTAAAACAACTCTCAATGAACTGGGACCTAAAAAGTGGACACAATCGTGTCCATTTTTTAATATATAAATAAGAATAATTAAATAAATAAAAACATGTTTACAAAAGATGAAA
>JASGMO010000029.1 GCA_030156465.1 Patescibacteria group bacterium | reverse complement strand
CCTGCTCCAGAAGTGCCTGTATTAGAAACGCACCAATTTGTTCCATCACTTAATGCTTTGCTGACACACCATGCGTCCGAAGTAGCAGATCTTGTAGGACTATCAAGATCAGCAAGTAGTGTTGCTATTGAAGGTTCTGACCACATATTTATATTATCATAATCCCCATCATTACTAAATCTGTAAACCTCTGTTGCTGTTCTCAATTGACCTAAGCTTGATTTAATTCTTGCATCTTTAGCAGAGTCTTGAGCTCCTGACATTGAAACGATAACTGTTCCTGAAAGAATACCAATGATAGCAATTACCACTAGTAGCTCAATTAGCGTAAAACCTTTTTTATTCATTTTGTTTGTCATATTTATTAATATTTATTATATAGTTGTTGTTACTTGATACATTGGCAATAGAACCGCTGCCACTAGAAGTCCCACCATTAATGCAAGTCCTATAATTAACAATGGTTCAATTATACTTGACAATGAATTAATGAAAACTTCTGTCTCTCTCTTATAGAATCTTACTACATTTTCAAGTGATGAGTCAAGTTTTCCTGTCTTTTCTCCGACTGACACCATCTGTACAAAAAGCGGAGAAATAATATCGGGCCTTCGACTTAAAACATTGCTGATACTTTCTCCTTTGACGACCTTTTCTTTAGCTGTCAATATCGCTTCTTGATAGACATTATTCCCTATCAATTTAGCAACAACTTCTAATGCTTCATTTATTGTAATTCCTGCAGATATTAAAGTAGAAAAGTTTTCAGCAAAACGAGTTAGGAATAAACTTTTGTAAAAATTACCTAATACTGGAATTTTTAATAATATTCTATCAAAAAGATCTTTTCCGCTTGGCGTCTTAGGATACTTAACAAAAAATGCTATTATACCTCCAAATACTAAAATAACTATATACCAAAAATTAACAAAGAAGTCTGATATACCCATGATAATCCTTGTCGCCAAAGGAAGCTCTTGGCCCGTTTCCTCTAATACTTCAACCAATCCAGGGATTACAAAAATCATAATAACTGCAAAAATTAAAACAAAAATTACTAAAATAACAGCTGGATAGGTCATTGCTCCTGTAACTTTAGAACGAATCTCGTATTCACTTTCTAGGTGGCTAGCAACTTTTTCCAGTATACTAGGCAAATTACCAGAAACCTCACCTGATTTAACCATATTAACATAAAAATAAGAAAATATTTTAGGATATTTATTTAAAGCATTTGAAAGCTGTGTTCCTTCTCTAACATCTCTTGAAATATTATATATTTTTTCCTTAAAAGATGCATTTTTTGTTTGGTCACCTAACGCTTCTAGCGCTTCTGCGGGAGGAACATTAGAATCTATCATTATTGAAAGTTGTCTTGAAAATATTGCAACATCTTTCATAGAAACACCATCAAACAAAGTAATTTTCTTGTCTAGTGCCCCCTTTGCTTTTTCAGACTCCTGCTGAACAACCTCTATTGGAAAAAGTCCATCATCGCTTAAAAAATCAAGAACCGCTTCCCTTGAACTTGCCTCTATTATACCCGTCTTCTTAACACCATTATTGTCTTTTGCTTGATAAGAATATTTCATATTATCTTTTTTAATTCTCTTGGATTATTGGAAAACTTTATAGCATTATCAATACTTATTTTACCCTTTCTTACCAATTCTGCAAGCGACCTATCTAAAGAAACCATTCCCACATCAAAGGAAGTATCTATAACTAAAGGTATCTCATATACTTTGTTATCTCTTATTAGATTAGAAATAGCTGAATTATTAAAAAGCATCTCACATACTGGAACCACCCCACCAGAAGAAGCAGGTATTAATCTTTGAGAAATTATACCAACTAAAGAACTCGCTATTTGAGCTCTAATTTGTGATTGTTGAGCTCCTTGAAAACTATCTACTATTCTGTGAATTGTTTGAGCAGCTGAGTTGGTGTGAAGAGTTGCAAAAACAAGGTGCCCAGTTTCTGCTGCTGTTATTGCCGCCGCTATCGTTTCAGGATCTCTCATCTCCCCTACCATTATTACATTAGGATCTTCTCGCAAAGAAGATTTTAATGCTCTTGCAAAAGATTTCGTATCTGTATGCAATTCCCTTTGGCTAATTATTGACTTCTTCTTCTTGAAGACATATTCAACTGGATCTTCTATAGTAATAATATGATATGGCTTGCTTCCATTAATCTCATCTATTATCGCTGCCAAAGTTGAACTTTTCCCATGACTTGATGGTCCAACAACAAGAATCAACCCATGTGAATAATCAAGAAACTTACGAATTCCTATTGGCAAGTTTAACTCTTCAATAGATTTTATCGTTTCTGGAATTAATCTTAAAGATGCACTAACTTTCTCCATCTGAAAAAATACATTCACTCTAAATCTAGCCCTACCTTCAAAACTATATGAAAAGTCTATTTCTTTTTCTTTTAAAAATTCTTCTGTTTGTTTTTCACTCATTAAAGCAAAAGCAAGACCTTTTGAGTCCTCGGCGCTTAATTTTTTTACTTTATCAAGAAAAACAAGATCTCTACTTATTCTCATTGCAGGAAAATGACCCTCAGAAAAATGTAAGTCTGAAGCGTTATTCTTTATTGTTGCATCAAGTAGTTGTTTTAATTGTATTTGATAATCCATCTTTATATTTTTTGTTCTTCTGTAATTCTAAATACCTCCTCTATTGAAATAATTCCTTGCAATGCTTTTATTATAGCGTCTTGCCTCATGGTTATCATTCCCTGCTTTCTTGCCTCTTTAGCTAAATTAACAGTTGAGTAATCTTCAAGAATAACCTGTTCTATCCCCCTAGACATTTTTAATACCTCAAAAACACCAATTCTTCCTTTTTCTCCCTTCATATTACATTTAGGACAGCCTTTTGGTTTATAAACAAACAATTCTTTAGGTATTGTAAAATATTTTTTATTACTTTCGGGTAAATCATCCATCTGTCTAATTATTTCTTTTTCTACTTCTTTGTTTGGTCTAACTTTTTCTTTGCAATAAGGACATAGTGTATGAGCAAGTCTTTGTGCAACAACTAAGTTTAAGGTTGCTGGAATAAGAAACGGCTTGACCTTCATATCAATTAATCTTGAAATTGACCCAATAGCATTATTAGTATGAAGTGTTGATAAAACAATATGTCCAGTTAACGCCGCATGTGTAACTAAAGAAGCAGAATCTTCATCTCTTATCTCTCCAACCATAATGATATCAGGATCTTGTCTCACAACAGATCTTAACCCATGGCTAAAATCATATCCAATCTCTGGCCTAATTTGTGATTGATTAACTCCGCTAATAAAATACTCTATCGGATCTTCCAAGGTAACTACATTAACATCAGGATTATTTAGTTCTTTAAGAATTGAATAAATTGTTGTAGTTTTACCAGATCCAGTTGGTCCAGTTGTTAGTATTAATCCAAATGGCTTTTTGACAGCTTCTTTCACAACATCTAAGTTATATCCAGAAAGACCAATTTCTTCATAATTTCTAAGATTCTCCGTTGGATCAAGAACCCTGATAACAACTTTTTCTCCTAATTTTGTTGGGAAAGTGGAAACTCTAAAATCAACTAGTTTATTATCAATCTTTGCAGAGAATCTACCGTCTTGAGGGACCCTAGTTTCATCAATTCTTAAATTAGAAAGAATTTTAATTCTTGTGACTATTGATGCATGAGTATGTATCGGTAAAAATAATGAAGCAAAAAGAGAGCCATCCATTCTAAATCTAATTCTTAATTGTTTTTCTTCTGGCTCTATATGAACATCGGATGCTCCTCCATCAACAGCGTGCCTAAGTATAACAGCTACCATTTTAATAATAGGTGCGTCTTCGGATAATTTTTCTGTTTTTGTTTTTTTCTCTACATTATTAAAATCAACATTTTCATTTCTTCCTCCCAATTCCTTTTCTAAGTTACTCAGTGCCTTACCAACTTCTTCCCCCATATCTCTATACTTCTTTAGAAAAGATTTAAAAGAGTTGTTATTAATTACATAGGTATTATGCTTAATCTTATTCTGTCTTGATAGAAAATCTATAACTTCTTGAGCCTTAATATCGTCGGGATCAACCATTCCAACATCTAAAACATTTCCGTTTAAAGAAAGAGGTATAATCTTATAAAATCTTGCTGAATCTTCTGGAATCAAAGAAAGAACATCTCCAGAAACATCTAGAATATCTATTTTTTCAAAAGATGGCATATTGTAAGCTTCTGACTTCAAAACATTCATCTCATGATCATTTAATAATTTTTTTTGGAGCAAAAACTCTTCTTCGGTTCCTTGGAATTCACGAAATTCTTTTTTTATATTCTCTGCCTCTGCCTCTTTTATTTGTTTTTTCTCAATAAATTTTTCTATTAACATATTTGAACTCTATATTAAATTAATTAAAAATATCAGGGTCAGGGACATGCACTAAATTATTAAATTCAGGAGAATTTATAAACTCAATTAATTCATCCATCTTCGCTCGTTCTAACAATTGGTCGTCCCCTGAATCAACTATTATATCCTTTTCTCCAGGATTAAAGGTGTTAAAAAGAAAAAATCCAACAAAAATTAATAGAGCAATCAAAACCAATGGAGCTATTTTTTCTAATAAACTTTTTTTCTTTACTTCTTTTTTTTCGTCTTCTACATTTATCATATCAATATGAATAAAAATCAATTATTAAGCTAAACTTTAAAATATCGCTTTTTTGTCTCATTGAGGATGTGCTAATGCTTTTTACATTTGCCAATCTTGTTTGGCTCTCAAGTGCAGATAAAAAATTTTTAAGAGATTCATATGTTCCCTCAAGAGATACGTTAAAAGATGTTTTTTTGACTGGCCCTTCTATTTTGTCTTTAAATGGTTCTTGTGACCTATCAATTGGTAAAGAATGAGAATTAGTTATATTAGAAACCATTAATCCATTTTGAGATGCTGTATTTCTTAAAAAGTATTGTGTCTTGGGAAAAAAGAAGGGTGATGACATAAAATTAATAGTGATCAATTCTTTTTTTTGGTCCCATTGAGATGCCATTAAATCATTAAAACTTTTATCTGAAAATAAGTAATAATTGTTTGTTATCTCAATTTGTTTTTCTAGTCTTTCAATTTCAAGATTCTTTTCACCTATTTTTCTATACTCAGGAAGAATTAAAAAATTAAATAACCCGAAAATAAGAAGCAATATTACCAAAGAGATTATTAAGTTGATTTGCTTTTTTTCCATATTTATTTAAACAAGGACTGCTTGAATGTTAAAACAACGTTAAATGTTACTTCTTCGTTTTCATTAATGTTAATATTAGAAAGTTCATAATTTTCTAAGAATTCTTCGTTTTCCCAAGCCGAAATTTGTTGCATTAAATAATGATTACTTTGCGCTGATCCCGAAACAGTAACTTTCCTAGAAGAGGAGTCTATCTTAAGGTTTGAATAATTAATATTTGGTTTTAAAAATCTATCAAAATTTACAAAAAAATTAGATGTCCTGGGAATATTTTCAAAAATTACTTTAAAATCATTAATTTGTTTTTTTGCTTCATTAAGCTTGGCCATATTGCTTCCCACTGCAGATTTATTCATATTTGAAATCTCCTCACTTACTTCAATTATTTGAGCTTCTTTTTGCGGTAGAAAATAAAAAGAAATTAAAAAATATAATCCGAAAGAAAGAATCAACAAAATAACTAAGATTATTAAAATTGTATTATTTCCCCGAGAGGAAGATTCTTTTTTTTGTTCTTCTAAATCAATTGCCATAAAGTAATTATATATTATTAATCAAATTTTCTCAATGCTTCTCCTAGCGCAATCGCATAATTAGCATTTATTTCTTCCATTTTTTGTTCTAACAACGGGCTATATTTAATATTCTGGAATGGTTTTCCATTTTCAATTTCAATTTTTTTTCCGGTCCTATCAAAAAAATCTTTAAAAGAATTTATCATACCAGGCATTAAAGAAGTTCCTCCAGAAAATATAATTTTAGAAATTACAATATCTTCCTTTTTCTCTGAATTAGCTATTACCTGTTTAATTCTTTCAAAGATAGACTGTAATATTGGGCTTATCGCTTCCACTAAAGATATTTCTTCATTCTCTAGTATACCGTATTTTCTCTTTGCTTTTTCTGCTTCTTCTGTTGTAACATTAAATCCTTGAGAGATAGCATCTGTTATGTCTTTTCCTGCAATATCAAATGTGGAACTCATAATCATATAACCATTTTTAACAATACTTACATTAGTGCTTTGGTATCCTATTTCAACCAAGCAAGCATTTTCTTGATTATTCCCATTCATTAAAGATCTTTTTAATGATAATGCTTCTGCCTCTAGAGAAACAAGTTCCATTTCACTCCTCTTAGCAATTTCTTTGTATTGGCTTACAACCTTTTTAGAAACTGCCATAACCAAAATCTTATTAGTTTCTTTTTTTGAAGAATCGTTCATAAATTGCCAATCTAAAACAACTTCATCTAATGGCAAGGGAATATATTTTCTTGCTTCAAAACCAACCGCACCTTCTATTTCTTTTTCAGACATAGGCGGTATCTCAATAGTGGTAAAAAAAGTTGAAAAGTCGGGCAAGGAAAAGCTAACTCTTTTACTATTAACATCTGCTTCAATCATTAGTGCCTTAATAGATTTTGATATATTTTCAATATCTGGGTTTAAGTTATTTTTATCAAAAGATCTAAAAAAATCTCTACAAGCTAGATCTAAATTAACTTCGCCATAATTATCAAGGATAAATTCATTCTTATTTTGTGAAATTTCTACGAATCTGATTGTTTTTGTTCCAATGTCAACCCCCATTCCACTTGTCTTATTTTTATTTTTTAAAAACATGTTAAAATAGTTTTAAAATATTTCTTTATTAAAATAATTATATCATCTAATTTTTTC
>JASGMO010000028.1 GCA_030156465.1 Patescibacteria group bacterium | reverse complement strand
GGTTTTTTTGACAGCGTTTGGTAAAAAAGTTTTATTGGTTGATTTTGATCCGCAAGCAAATGCAACCTTTTCTTTAGGAATAAAACCAAGAGAACTTTCTGTTTCTTTATACGAATCTCTTTTGGGTCAAGTAATACCAAAAGACATTATTAAAAATACTCCATTTTTAGCTTTTGATATTATGCCAACATCATATAATTTAGCAGGGGCAAACATTGAGCTTGTTAATATGAAAAATAGAGAGTTCAAGTTGAAAGAAGTAATTGATACCGTTAAAGATGAATATGATTTTGTTTTAATTGATTGTCCTCCTAGTTTGGGACTTTTAACACTTAATGCTCTAATAGCTTGCGACGAAGTTTTGATTCCTGTTCAATCAGAATATCTTGCCATGGAAGGATTAGATCAATTGTTGTATAATATTAAATTGATAAACGAAAATTTGGAAAGAAATATCAAAGTATTAGGGGCTATTTTAACGATGTACAATAAAAATAATATGGTAAGTCAAAAAATAGCAAAAGATTTAAGAAGAAATTTCCCGGGATATGTTTTTGAAACAGTAATTCCAAGAGTTGTTTCCTTGTCAGAAGCGCCATCAACTGGTAAAACAATATTAAGACATTCTCCCAACTCAAAAGGTGTTCATGCCTTTAGAGAATTAGCACGTGAAATAATATCAAAACAATGATAGGAAAAGGAATAGAATCATTAATCCCTAAGAAGGATTCATCAATAAACGAAGAAAAAGTAAGAAAAGACTTTATTTTTTGGATTGAAACAGAAAAAATTAAACCAAACCCTTATCAACCAAGAAAAGATTTTGATGAAGAAGCTCTTCAGTCATTAGCAGATTCTATTAAAAAATATGGAATGATTCAGCCAATCATTGTCAATAAGATTGAGAAAAAAAATGAAAAGGGAATCTCTTGTGAATACCAAATCGTTGCTGGAGAAAGAAGATGGAGGGCGTCAAAAATATTAGGGTTAAAACAAATTCCTGCAATAATTAAAGAACAGACGAATAAAGAAAGACTAGAGGTTGCATTAATTGAAAATGTTCAAAGGAAAAATCTTAATCCAATAGATAAAGCAGAAGCATTTAAGCAATTGAAGAAAGAGTTTGGATTATTAGACAAGGAAATTGCCAAACTTTCGGGAATGAGTAGGGAAGTTGTAACAAACAGCTTGAGGCTTTTATCTTTACCAGAAGAAGTTAAGAGTGCGTTAAAAAGTAGTGTAATTTCAGAAGGTCATGCAAGAGCGCTATTGGGGGCAAAAGAAAATAAATTAATTAAAGAACTTTTAGATGAAATTATCGCCAATGGTTATTCTGTAAGAGAAACGGAAAGAAGGGTAAGAGAGAGAAATGCTGGAGCAATGGCTAAGAAAAAAGAAGTAAAAAAGCCCGTTAAAAGTGGAGTAGATGAATTCTTAGAAAAAAAAGTGAAACAAGTACTTAACCTAGACGATATTAAAATAGAAAAAAAGAAAACAGCCATTCGCTTAAGTTTTGATTTTCATTCTATAGATGAGATTAATCAATGGTTGAAGAAATTGAGAAAATAATTATTCACAATTTTTGTTTGAACACTTTTCCTTTTTGCCTTTTTCTACCATTAAAGAATTACATTTAGGACAAAAATTCCCTGTTGGCTTATCCCAGAGAGCAAAGTCACAATCTGGCCAATTAGGACAACCATAGAACACTTTTCCTCTTTTTGATTTTTTCAAAACTAATTCAGCTTGATCACACTTAGGACACTTAACTCCAGTTTTTTTTGTTTCGTCATTAATATTTTTGGTTGTTTTGCATTCTGGGAAGCCAGAACAAGCTAGAAACTTTCCAAATCTTCCTATCTTAATCATCATTTGCTTGCCACACTTTGGACAGAGTTCATCAGTCATTACTGGTTCTGGTGTCTTTCTTTCAACATTTTCATATTTTTCTTCTAAGTTTTTATTAAACGGAATATAAAACTTCCTTAATAACTCTTTCCAGTTTTCTTTGCCAATAGCGACATCGTCTAAATTATTTTCTAATTTAGCGGTGAATTTAACATCTACAATTTCAGGAAAATTACTTGAAAGCATTTCATTTACATTTATTCCTATTTCTGTTGGCTCAAATCTTCTATCTTTGTTTTTTTCAACATAATTTCTTAATTGTATTGTAGAAATAATGGGAGCATATGTTGATGGTCTTCCAATTTCATTTTCTTCAAGCACCTTAATCAGGCCTGCTTCATTATATCTAGCAGGTGGCTGTGTGAAATGTTGTTGAGGATTAACCTCAAGAAGCTCTAATTGTTCTTCTTCATTTACTTCAGGCAATTCTTTTTCTTCAAATTTCATTGGATAAACCTTAAGAAAACCATCAAATTTTAAAGTAGATCCATTCGCTTGCAATATTCTTTCTTTATCTGTTTCAATTTCAATTTTGACTGAGTCAAAAAGTGCTTCTTTCATCTGAGAGGCGATAAACCTATTAAAGATTAAATTATATATTTTTGAATCTTCTTTTTTTTCAGTAGAGGTTGGCCTAATTGCCTCATGGGCTTCTTGAGCCCTTTTTTTAGTTTTAAATACTCTGTGTGTATAATAATTTTCTCCAAATGATTTTTTTATATAGTTTTCCGCCATTTGTAGTGCTTCGTTAGAAAGATTTAAAGAGTCAGTTCTGTGGTAGGTTATTAGACCTTTTTCATAAAGTTCTTGAGCAAGTCGCATTGTTTTTTTTGAAGAATAGCCAAACTTTTTAGCTGCTTCTTGTTGTAGCGTAGAGGTAATTAACGGTGGCAAGGGAGATTTCTTAGTTTGCTTTTTTTCTATTGATTTTACTTTATATAAAGAATTCTTTAGTTCTTCAGTAATTTCTCGTGCTTCTTTTTCTGTTTTGATGCTCATTTTAGGGACCTTGAGGATTGCTTCAATATCTTTGTCTTTTTTAAGAATTACAACAATGCTCCAATATTCTTCTGGTTTAAAGTTTTTAATTTCATTTTCTCTGTCTACAATCAATCTAAGTGCAACCGATTGAACTCTACCAGCTGACAATCCTCGCATTATTTTTTTCCATAAAAAAGGAGAAAGCTTGTATCCAACAATCCTGTCTAGGGCACGCCTTGCTTGCTGTGCATTAACTAGATTGATATTAAGCTCTTCTGGATTATTTAGGGCCTCTTCTATTGCTGTTTTTGTAATTTCGTGGAAAGATATTCTTTTATAATTTTTAAGATCAAGCGCTTCAACTAAATGCCAAGCGATTGCTTCTCCTTCGCGATCAGGGTCGGTTGCTATATATATATGATCACTTTTTTCTGCCTCTTTTTTTAATAAATTAAAATTTTTTCTTGCTTTAGTGGGTATTACATAGCTAATCTCAAAATCATTATCTGTATCAATTCCAATTTTGCTTTTGGGTAAGTCTCTAATGTGTCCATATGAAGACAAGACAACTTTATCTTTGCCTAAGAATTTCTTGATAGTATTAGCTTTTGTTGGACTTTCAACAATTATCAAAGTTTTCATGATTTAATTATTAACATTTTTAAATAGTAAAGGCAAATCATAAGCAATTTTATTTTCTAAAAGGTAATTAGTTCCTTTTGATCCAGAGATGGCATAAATTGGCTTATTTTGTTTTAGTGCGAAATTAACAGTAGACATGGTCCCTGATTTTATTTGAGCTTCAGCAACCAAAACAGCATTTGATAAATCAGCGATTACCTTGTTTCTTAAAATAAATGATTTTTTTGTTGGTCTCATTTTTCCTTCATATTCTGAAACAATGGCTCCTCCTTTTTGTATTATTAACTGGCTTAGGTCTATATTTTGTTTTGGGTAAATAGTTTCAATTCCGCAAGGTAGAACAGCGATTGTTTTTTTATTTGTTTTGATGGCTGACAAATGAGCACAAGTATCAATTCCTATAGCAAGACCTGAAACAATTACAATATTTTGAGGTAGTTTTTTTATTACTTTAAAAAGTTTCTTTTTTGATTCCAAAGAACAATTCCTTGATCCAACAATGGCAAGGTGATAATCATTATGTGTTATTTTTCCTCTAAAATAGAGCATGCTTCATTGATTGCTTTTAGGACAAGTGACTCTTCTTCTTTGTTAAATTTTTTTAAGACAACATCTTCAAGAGGCAAATCAAAAGAATTATTAATTCCCATTCTTAATCTTTTAAAGTTTTTTGTTCCTAATAATTCAATGATTGATTTAATTCCATTGTGTCCAGCAGAACCTCTATTTTCGCCCTCTTTTATTTTTCCTATCTCTATGTCTGCGTCATCGTGAACAACAATAATATCTTCTGGATCTATTTTATAATAATCAGCAATTGCCTTGACTGCTTTGCCGGAATTATTCATATATGTCTGGGGCTTAGCTATAATTACATCATTCTTTATAGACAAAAGAGAAAATAGAGATGATTTGAATTCGGGAAAGTTATTTCTTTTAGCAAATTCATCAATTACAAAAAAACCATAATTATGTCTGGTCTTTTCGTATTTTTTTCCATAATTTCCAAGCCCAACGATTAGCTTCATATAATCATTATACCAATTTTTAGGTACTTGTCTAATTGCTTCTTTTCTTGTATAATCAATCTATGAAATTGCAAGAAGTATTAGATTTTTTATTAGACTCATTAAAGATATTAATTATTGCTCTAATAATTGTTATTCCTATAAGAACGTTTCTATTCCAGCCCTTTATAGTTAAAGGATCTTCAATGGAGCCTAATTATTGTTCAGGAGATTATTTAATAGTTGATGAATTGTCTTACAGATTAAGAGATCCTCAAAGAGGTGAAGTAATTGTTTTTGAATACCCGTTAAATCCAGCAAATAAATATATTAAAAGAATAATTGGTTTACCGGGAGAAACAATTGAAATAAAAGATAGTAAGATTTATATCACAAAGGATGAAGAAACGTTTACGGTTGATGAAAGTATTTATCTAACAGAAGACGATTTAGAAAAGTGGACAATAAACAATAATAAGGGATCAATTATTTTAAAAGAAAAAGAATATTTTGTTATGGGAGACAATAGAAACTATTCTTCTGATTCAAGAAGGTGGGGAGTTGTTCCTGAAGAAAATATTACAGGGAGAATGATGTTTAGATTTTCTCCAATAGAAGCACTAATGAATACAATGTCAACAAATTAAAAATATGGCAAAACCAAAATTTCAAAGCCCAACAGGTACTCATGATATCCTGCCTCAAAACCAAGCATATTATGATAAGATTTATAGCACAGTAAAAAATATTGCGAGTTTTTATAACTTTGGAAAGATAGACACTCCAATATTAGAAGATTTCAATCTTTTTGTTAGAAGCGTTGGAGAAAATACAGACATTGTTGAAAAAGAGATGTTTACATTAAAAACAAAGGGTAGAGATTATCTAGCATTGAGACCAGAAGGAACAGCTCCGATAATGAGAGCATATATTGAAAATGGGCTTTTATCTCTTCCTCAGCCAGTTCGTCTTTGGTATTTTGGACCATTTTTTAGATATGAAAAACCACAATCAGGAAGGTTCAGGCAATTTAATCAATTTGGAATAGAGATTATTGGAGAGGATGATCCTATAGTTGATGTTCAGTCAATATTAATAATGTATAAGATTCTTCAAGAGCTAGGACTTAAAGATTTGATGATAAAGATTAATTCAATTGGTGATGATAAATGTCGTCCAATATATAGGAAAGATTTAATGAAGTATTTAAGAAGTAAAAAAACTTCATTGTGTGGTGATTGTCAAAAGAGAATGAAGACGAATCCTCTAAGAGTTCTAGATTGCAAGAATGAAAAGTGTCAGCAGGTTTTGCTAGAAGCTCCTCAAAGTGTTGATTATCTTTGTGAAGAATGTAAGAAATATCTTAAAGATACTTTAGAATATCTAGACGAACTTAAAATACCTTACGCGCTAGAAAGTAATCTTGTCCGTGGACTAGATTATTATACAAGAAACGTTTTTGAAATAGAATCAACAAGAAGTGGTGTGGTCTTGGCAGGAGGAGGAAGATATGATAACTTAGCAAAAGCATTAGGAGGGGGAGAAATTAGCGCTTGTGGAGCAGCTGCTGGGATAGAAAGAATTATTAATGAAATGAAAGAAACAAAAAGTAGGCCGATACTTAAAGATGTCCCTGATATATTTTTCACACAAATTGGACCTCTTGCTAAAAAGAAAAGTTTACCAATATTAGAAGAATTAAGGAGTGCTGGATTAAAAGTTGGAGAAAGCTTTGGCAAGAGTGGACTAAAAGATCAGCTAGGAAAAGCTAGTAGATTAGGAGTAAAAGCAGTAATTATTCTTGGCCAAAAAGAAGCAATAAACGAAAAAATACTAATTAGAAATATGAAAACAAGTAAACAGGTCGAAGTAAAACAAGAAAATATAGTAAAAGAATTAAAAAAAATACTAAAAGAAAAATAATATTATGAAAATCCAGAAACAAGCAAGAGAAAATTCACAATCTTTAGTTTACCGCTTTACAAAAGCAGTTCAAAAAAGCGGTGTTTTAATTGAAGCAAGAAAAAGAAGGTTTGCCGAAAAACCAAAAAGCAAAAACTTAGAAAAAAGAGGAGCTTTAATTAGAATTGAAAAGAAGAAAGAATTTGACAGAGCCAAAAAACTTGGGAAATTATGATAATTGAAAAAATCAAAGAAGATTTAACAATTGCTTTAAAAGAAAAAAAAGAGATCAATATCTCTGTTTTGAGAATGGCCATTTCTGCTATTTTAAATAAAGAGATAGAGAAAAGAGGAACTTCTGAGGAAGGCAAAATGACAGACGAAGAAGTTCAAGCAGTAATTTTTTCTGAAATTAAAAAAAGAAGAGATAGTGTGGAAAGTTTTGAAAAGGGAGGAAGAAATGATTTAGCAGAAAAAGAAAAAGAAGAAATCGATATCTTAATGAGCTATATGCCAAAAGAAATGACAGAAGAAGAAATAAGAAAAATAGTGAAAGAAATTGTTAAAAATCATAAAGATATCGGAAGTGTTAT
>JASGMO010000001.1 GCA_030156465.1 Patescibacteria group bacterium | reverse complement strand
CTTAACTGCTCCTTGGA
The DNA here is from genome assembly GCA_030156465.1 of Patescibacteria group bacterium. Lineage (GTDB taxonomy): Bacteria > Patescibacteriota > Minisyncoccia > Minisyncoccales > Minisyncoccaceae > UBA2558. The sequence goes on along the minus strand of JASGMO010000001.1, from coordinate 32,009 downwards.
ATCCTTTTCCTTTAGATACTCCGGAAACCTTAACTCTATCTCCTAGTTGAAAAATTTCTAATGAAATTTTATCTCCCGCTTTTGTTTCATTGATGTCGCCCTTAAACTCTTTTAAATGTCTATATGGTGTTCCTGATTTTTTAATCTTTCTTTCTGGCAAATTTTCAAAACCAATCTTAACCGCTTCGTAGCCATCATTGTCTTTTGTTTTTACTTGAACAACATTACATTCTTCCGTTTTAACCAAAGTCACTGGAACCACTGTTCCATCTTCTTTGAATATCTGACTCATTTCAATTTTTTTTCCTAATATGAATTTCATGTTATTTACAATAAAAATCTAGGCAACCAGCCTAGACAAGACTAGCGTGTTACCATATTTAATTAAATTATATTCCTGTTATCATTTATAAAATACTTTTAATTTCTGTATCTACTCCTGCCGGTAGATTAAGTGTTTTTAATGACTCAACCACCTTTGCATTTGGAGATAGAATATCTATTATTCTCTTATGAACTCTCATTTCAAATTGCTCCCTTGATGGCTTATGAACAAATGTTGACCTATTAACTGTAAACTTGCTAATTTCTATTGGCAAAGGAACTGGCCCAGCAGTTTTCACACCACAGCGTATAGCCATGTCTATTATCTGCTGAGCGCTCTTATCAATTATTTTATGATCATATGCCTTTAACTTAATCCTAAGTTTAGACGTACTTTCTGTTTTTTTTGAAGTTTCCACTGCCATTTTCTATTATTTTATAATCTTAGTAATAACTCCCGCGCCAACTGTTTTTCCACCTTCTCTAATAGCAAAACCTTGTTTTTCTTCTAATGCTACTGGCACAATCAACTTAACATTAACATCAACTGTATCACCAGGCATAACCATTTCTGTTCCCTCTGCTAAAACTACATCACCTGTAATATCAGCTGTTCTGATAAAGAATTGTGGTTTGTATCCTGAGAAGAATGGTGTGTGTCTACCCCCCTCTTCCTTTGTTAAAACATAGATTTGTGCTGTAAATTCAGTGTGAGGAGTAATAGTCCCTGGTTTTGCTAATACTTGACCTCTTTCAATGTCTTCCTTCTTTAATCCTCTTAATAGAATACCAACATTATCTCCTGCTTCTCCATAAGTCAATGTTTTATTAAACATTTCTATTGAAACAGCGGTTGATTTAGTTGTTGGTCTAATTCCAATAATTTCAACTTCTTCGTTAGAGTTAATCGCTCCTCTTTCTATTCTTCCTGTTGCAACTGTTCCTCTTCCTTCAATTGAGAAAACATCTTCAATAGCCATAAGGAATGGTTTCTCTTTATCTCTAATTGGCTCGGGGAAATATGCGTCTAATTGATCTATTAATTCCAATACTTTTTTAACCCATTCATCATCAACAGATGTTCCTTCTAACGCTTTAAGAGCTGAGCCTCTAATTACTGGAAGCTCATCACCTGGAAATTCATATTTTTTCAATAATTCCCTTACTTCGTCCTCAACTAGATCGATCATTTCGGTATCCTCAACCATATCACATTTGTTTAAAAATACTACAACAGATGGTAAACCGACTTGTTTAGCTAATAGAATATGTTCTCTTGTTTGAGGCATAGGGCCATCAGTGGCAGCAACAACTAATATTGCTCCATCCATCTGAGCGGCACCCGTAATCATATTTTTAATATAATCAGCGTGACCTGGACAATCAATGTGAGCATAGTGCCTCTTGTCTGTTTCGTACTCTAAATGAGAAATGTTTATTGTAACACCTCTTGCTTTTTCTTCAGGAGCTGAATCAATTTGTTCAACTGATTTTTCAGCCCCACTTCCGCTTCTTAGAGCTAAAGCGTGTAATATTGCCGCACTTAAAGTAGTCTTACCGTGGTCAACATGACCAATGGTTCCTATATTCAAGTGAGGTTTTGTTCTTGTAAACTCTGCCATATTTTTAATTTATTTTATTATTTATTATGTTTATTTATTTTAACGAAATTTTAAAAAAAGTCAATAACTAATTAAAAGGAAGATCATCAATAGTTAAAGGTTCTTTTTCTAATTCTTTAGGAGGATTATTTTTTTTATTCTGATGCTTAACCTCCTTCCCTTTTCTATAATCATCTAATGTCATGATTATTAAGGTAGGAGAGTCTTCACCAGGAATGATCATTTTCCCCCCTTCTTCTTCCATTATTTCTCTAATTTCTTGAATGTTCATATTTTTATCTTCTTTTACCTTCTATTATTTCTTGTGATATATTTCCTGGAACTTTTTGATAGCTTTCAAACTCCATTGATGATGTTCCTCTTCCTTGAGTTAGTGATCTTAATGTTGTAGCATAACTAAACATTTCTGATAAAGGAACCCTTGCATAAATCGCTTTAACTGATGGCCTGTCTATTGTTTCGTCAATCTGACCTCTTCTTGAAGATAAATCCCCAATTACATCTCCTAAAAATTCTGGTGGAATAACAACTTCTAATTTCATTATTGGCTCTAAGATATATGCTCCAGCTTTTTTGGCACCATCTTGCAACGCCATTGATCCAGCAATTTTAAAAGCTAATTCTGAAGAATCAACTTCGTGGAAAGATCCATCATGCAAGACTACCTTCATATCAATCAAAGGGTATCCAGCAACAACTCCTTTTTCCATAGCTTCTTTAACCCCTTTTTCCACAGCCGGAATATATTCTCTAGGAATAACTCCCCCTTTAATTTCATTAATAAATTCAAATCCTTCACCTCTTTCCTTGGGTTCAATTTTAAGCTTAACATGACCATATTGACCTCTACCTCCAGTTTGCTTTACATATTTACATTCCGCTTCAGAACTTCTTTCAATTGTTTCTCTATAAGAAACTTGAGGTCTGCCAACATTTGTTTCAACATTAAACTCTCTTTTTAATCTGTCAACAATAATATCTAAATGAAGTTCTCCCATTCCTGATAAAATTGTTTCTCCTGATTCTTGATCTGTTTCCATTCTAAATGTTGGATCTTCATCTTGAAGCTTTTTTAATGATGCTCCCATCTTTTCTTGATCAGCTTTGGCTTTTGGCTCAACCTGAATAGAAATAACTGGCTCTGGAAAAACAATCTTTTCTAAAATTAACTGATTTTTTTCATCGCAAAGCGTATGTCCCGTAGATGTATTTTTCAATCCTACGAAAGCAACAATATCACCAGCAAAAACTTCTTCCACTTCTTCTCTTTCATTAGAGTGCATTCTTAATATCCTGCTGACTCTTTCTCTTTCTTGAGTCACTGTATTGTATAAATAACCACCTTTAGTGAACTTTCCTGAGTATGCTCTTACATATGTTAGTGTCCCTACAAAAGGATCTGTTGCAACTTTAAAAGCTAAACCAGAAAATGGTTCATTGTCATCAGGATGTCTTTCTATTTTAACTTCTTCGTTATTAACATCTGTTCCATGAATAGCTGGAAGATCAACTGGGCTTGGAAGATAGTAGACAACTGCATCAATAACTAACTGAACTCCTTTATTCTTTAAAGAAGATCCAACCATAACAGGAATAAGCTTGCAATCAATGACTGCTTTTCTTAAAGTTTTCTTTAATTCTTCTGCTGATATTTCTTCTCCTCCTAAATATTTATTCATTAATTCCTCATCCTCAGCAACAATTTTTTCAATCATCTTTTCTCTCCATTCTTTTGCTTTTTCCATCATATTCTCAGGGATATCAAAGAAAATTACATCTTTTCCCATCTCTCCTTCAAACTTAACGGCCTTCATTTCTATCAAGTCAATAACTTGTTCAAATTGTGCTTCTTCTCCAATCGGATATTGAATCGCTACTGCATCTTTGGTTAGCTTGTCCCAAATAGATTGCAAACTTTTTTCAAAAGATGCACCCATTCTATCTAACTTATTAATAAAGCAAATCCTAGGAACATTATATTTATCGGCTTGCCTCCAAACAGTTTCTGATTGAGCCTCTACTCCAGCAACACCATCAAAAACAACAACTGCTCCATCTAGCACTCTTAAACTTCTTTGTACTTCAGCTGTAAAATCAATGTGGCCAGGAGTATCAATAAGGTTTATTCTGTGAGTATCCGTTTTTTCTTTAGTTAAATACTCTCCGGGAGACCAAAAACAAGTAGTAGCAGCAGAAGTAATAGTAATGCCCCTTTCTCTTTCTTGTTCCATCCAGTCCATAATTGCTTCACCTTCATGAACTTCTCCTATTTTATGAGAAATTCCAGTGTAAAACAAAAACCTCTCGGTCGTTGTTGTCTTACCGGCATCAATGTGAGCAATAATTCCTATGTTTCTATATTTTTCTATTGGATATTGGCGACTCATATATGTTGATTATTAAGATGCAAAATGAGCAAAAGCTCTATTTGCTTCTGCCATCTTATGCATATTCTCTTTTTTCTTTACTGAATTTCCTCTATTTTCAGAGGCCTCTATTAATTCTTCGGCTAGCCTGTTTTTCATCGCTTTCCCCTTTTTATTTCTTGAAGATGCAATAATCCACTTCATTGCTAGGCTTAATTTTCTATTCCCTTTAACTTCCATAGGAACTTGATATGTTGCTCCTCCAACTCTTTTTGGCTTAACTTCCAATGTAGGAGAAACATTTTGAATCGCTAATTTAAAAACATCTAATGGTTCTTTTTTAGTCTGCTCTTTAATAATATCAAAAGCACCATAGACTATTTTTTGAGCTACACTTTTTTTACCATTTAACATGACCTGGTTTATAAACTTTGCAACAAGTGCATCGTTGTAAACCGCATCAGGTAATATTACTTTTTTCTTAAATTTTAATCCTGTTGGCATATGCTTTAATTAGATGTTGGTTTTTTAACTCCGTAAGAACTTCTTTTCTTTTTTCTTCCTTCAACTCCAGCACAATCAAATCTACCACGAACAACATGATATCTTACACCCGGCAAATCTTTAACTCTTCCACCTCTTATCATTACAATTGAGTGCTCTTGTAGATTGTGCCCTTCTCCTGGGATATATGCTGAAACTTCACTTCCATTACTTAATCTAACCCTACAAACCTTTCTCAAAGCTGAGTTAGGTTTTTTAGGTGTAGTTGTAAAAACTTTTAGACAAACTCCTTTCTTAAATGAAGAGTCATATTTCTTTGGCTTGTTCTTTAATGGATTAAATCCAAAAGCCAAAGCAGGCGTCTTGTCTTTCACTTTTAATGGTTTTCTATTTTTTCTGATTAATTGTCTTATTGTTGGCATATTTCAATTCTAAAATAAATCGCAAGCGAAAATTCGCTTGTGATTAAACTACCAAATAATATCTTAATTGTCAAATACTACTGAGCTGTCCATCCTCCATCAACATACAAAATATTTCCAGTTACATATTTTGAATCATCTGAAGCTAAATATACCGTTGCGCTAGCAATATCCTCTGGCTCACCTAGGTATCCTAAAGGAGTCATTCCTTCAAGGAACTTTTTTGTTGTTTCATCTTCCTGAAGTCCTTTAGTCATATTCGTTTTGATAAACCCAGGAGCAATAGAATTAATTCTAATTCCCTTCTTAGACAAATCAAGTGCACCTGCTTTTGTAATTTGATTAACTCCACCTTTGGCGGCACAATAGGCAACTGTGTTAGCAAAACCAACTGATCCTAAAATTGAACTCATATTAATAATTGATCCACCTTCTTTCATCACTCTTGAAGCAGCTCTTGCTCCATAAAGTACTCCTGATAAATTAATATTAATAACTTTTTGCCACTCTTCATCAGTTATAGCGGTAATATCTGCCGCCGTTCCAATTCCAGCATTATTAACCATAATATCTAGATTCCCAAATTTCTCTAAACAAAAATTAATTAATTCATCTACTTCGTTTGATTTAGAGACATCACATTTTTTAAATAATGCCTTGTCTCCAAATTGAGAAACATCTATTTCATTTATATCAGAAAATACTACCTTAGCACCTTCTTTAATAAATCTCTCCGCAATAGCTTTACCTATTCCTGAACCTCCACCTGTAACAATTGCGATTTTGTTTTCTATTTTCATATTTTTATTTTATTAAAATAATAATTGACCTGCAAAGAAATAAACTACTTGATTTGCTAAATTAAATAACCAACTTATTCCACCGGGAACTATAAAGATTAGAAGTAATAATAAGAAAAAACCATACTGCTCTAAAAATCTTCTGATTCCAAAACCTTTTTCTCCTAAGAAGCTAAATAATATATGAGAACCATCTAAGGGAGGAATCGGAATTAAATTAAAAAGACCTAGAGCAACATTATAGAATATTACTAATAATGAAACTACTAAAAAGCTTTCTGGTAAACTAACAAACATTACTAATAATCCGAAAACTAAAGCTAAAAAGAAATTAGCTAACGGCCCAGCAATTGAAACTTTTAAATCGCCCCATTTAGGATCATTAAAATTGTAAGGGTTGATAGGTACTGGCTTTGCCCAACCGATAACTGGACCACCTAGAAAAATTAAGAAGGCAGGAAGCATTACTGATCCGATTGGATCTAGATGGCTAATTGGATTTAGAGTCAATCTTCCGGCGTCTTTTGCTGTGGAGTCACCCAAAGAATAAGCGACGCTACCATGAGCGACCTCGTGAATAACTATTGAGAATAAAAGTACTATTAATGAAACTATTATTATTTCCATAAGTTGATACTAACAAAATACTTGCAATTATTCAACTTTTTTGATAATCTACTTGCATATGGAAAAGAAATGTCAAATATGTGGAAAATCTTCTTCAATGGGAGGAAGTTACTATAAGTTAATCTCTAAGTATGATCCTTCACCAAAGAAAAGAAAGTACCCTAATCTACAAAAAGTTACTGTACCTGCCACTCCAAGCAACAAGAAATTTAATAACTTTGCTGGCAAGAAGATTTTAGCTTGCACAAAGTGTATTAAATCATTAGATAAAAACTAATATACTCGGGCTGTAGTATAATGGTATTATTTGCGCATGGGGTGCGTAAGACCCAGGTTCAACTCCTGGCAGCCCGACAAGAAACACCTTTTGGTGTTTTTTTTGTACAAAAAAACTGCCGAAGCAGTGGTCCTATCTGTGAATCCGAAAGATCCACGTGGGTGCCTCATTTAATTACCACGGCAATCAAATATTAAAGCTCCCAATTGAAAAGGTGTTCGGAATTTATTTGATAGGACCAAGCTTATTGTAGCATTAAATCTTAAAAACTTCAACGAGTTGTTTTATCATAGAAACCACTACTGGAGCAGCTTGCAAGCTTACACATTGAACACCATCATCGTCTGCAACAATCCATGGCTCTTCAATAGTTTTAATTTCTCCATCAACTGTTTCAAAAGAATATCCTGGAGTCATTTCATACTCATCAACATAATCACGAGCAACATCAGCGGGAATTGCATTCCTTAATAATACTTTTGGAACGCCATACAAAGAGTATGCTTTTTTTAATATTTCTTCATCCATTAATAACCTTTCTTTGATTGGTTCAATCCCCTTCTCATCTCCTTCTTTCATCACCATTTTACCTCCATCACAGCTTGCTTCATCACAAATTAAATAATAGCCGTCTTCATCTTGACCAATCTTTGATGTTGGCAATAATCTTAAGCTTCTTGAAGCATTACATTTTGGACAAATTCTTCTCCATTTAATTCTTTCATTGATAATATTCATTGGCACATCTATTAAAACAAAAACGTCTGGATCGTCTCTGTAATCAACTAGATCTCTAAAGAATAATGAAAAACTAACTTGATCTAAGTTTCTTGGAAAACCATCAAGTAATATCACCTTGCCTTTTCTTTTTGTAATTTCTCTTTTAACTAAAACTAAAATAATTTCATCGGGCAATAAGCTTTTCGTATCTCTATTTTCCAAGCTCTTAATAATATCTTCTAAGGGATAAAATCCTCTATAGTTTTTTTCTAGAAACTCAACTAATTCTGCTTTTTTTTGAGGGTCCTGCATTTCTTCATCAATTGCTCTCACCATATCTCCAACTGACAAATGTTCAATTTTATCTCCCCCAATCACTTCAGAAAACATTTTAGAATAAGTTCCTTTTCCTGAGTTTTTCTTACCAAGCAAGTAAGCAATAAAAGTATGACCATTATTTAAATGCTCTCTTAATTTTTCAATCTCAACTCCACATTTCAATTTAAAATATTCTTCTCTTTCCTTTGGGTCCGCTAAATTAAACTTTCTATCATCACCCATTTTTGTTTTTTCTATTGGAAAATCCATATTATTTTTTATTAGTTATTATCTTATAATTATTACCATCTGTTGATATTTTAATGTCTCCATTAATATCATTTCTTAGTACTTTAATACCAAAATTAGACAACCGTGTCAAAACATCATTTGTCGGATGACCATAGGAATTCTTTCCAACTTGAATAACAGCAATTAATGGATTAACTTTACTAAGAAAATCATCACATGTTGAATATTTAGATCCATGATGAGCAACTTTCAAAACATCAGTAAAAATATCTTCACCTATCATTTCTTTTTCCACTTTGCTTGTAATGTCTCCCGTAAAAAGAAAAGAGCTATCTTTATATTCTATCTTTGAAACAACAGAAATATCGTTAGCATTCTTTGAATATTTTTCAATAATATAATCATTAGGAGAAATTATATCCATCACTACATTGCCTAAAATTATTTTGTCTATATCATTAGAATAAATTATATTAGCCCCCTCTAAATTAATCATTTCTTCCCACTTTTCACTTCTTGAACTAGTGCTACCAACGCCTGACCATAATATATTTTCAACAACATAATTATCTAATAATTCAAAAAATCCTGATATGTGATCATTATCAGTATGAGTTAAAACAATTAAATCAATATTCTTGTCCCAATGGGGCATAACTGAACTAACTTTTTGAAGTAAGGTTTTGTCCCCCGGCCCACTATCAATTATTATCTGATGTTTTTGTGGTGTTTCTATAAATATTGAATCCCCCTGACCAACATCAAAAAAAATCACCTGAAGGTCGCCAACAGATGATAAACTATAAACAACAGAAAATGTTATAATGTTTAAAAGCAATAAAAAGAGTATAATCTTCTTACTCATTTAACTTCTTAATCAATTCTTTATCGTCAATTCCGTAATTATCACAAACATAACCAATCTCCAATGTTTCAATTTCTGATTTCATATGAGGACAAAAAAGACAAGGGAAACCAAATTCCTCTAAAATACTTCTTGATTTTTCATTATCTATTATATTCTTTAATTTTGTTTTTCTATTTATTTTCATAAGTGACAACTTTCTCTTTTAATGATTTGATTATGCTTTTCTTCTAATTCTTTTGAAATAGGTAATTTGTTTTTTGTATAATAATTATACACGGCCTCGCTTAGAGCATCAATTGCTAAAACTGAACAATGTATTTTAATTGGAGGCAATGTCTCTAAAGCATCAACTACGTCTTGTCTTGTTATTTTAAGCGCATCCTCAATAGTTTTCTTTTTTGCTAGATCAGTTAAAACACTGCTTGTTGCAATAGCGGCGACACAACCAAAGGTCTCAAATTTAATGTCTTTAATTATATTATCCTTTACTTTAATATAAACAAACATTTCGTCTCCGCATGCCATGTTGCCAACTCTGCCTAGCCCATCATAATTATCAATTTTTCCATAATTATGTGGCTTTGAAAAATGTTTTAATACTTCTTTTGAATAGTTCATTTGTGTGGTGAAATATCTCTTAATTTTTTAACTACTTCTGGCAATACTTTTAATAAATAATTGACTTCGCTCTCTTTTGTCATTCTACCTAAGCTAATTCTAATTGATCCATGAGCTTCTTCTTGCTTTAACCCCATTGCTGACAAAACATGCGATGGTTCTAACTTGGGAGAAGAACATGCCGATGCAGTTGAAACAGCAATACCATATGAATTAAGCATAAAAAGAATTGCCTCGCCCTCAATATGAGAAAATCTTACATTTATATTATTAGAAATCCTTTTTGTTTTGTGACCATTTAAATAACAATTAGGAACCTCCTTAGTTAACTTTTCTATAATCTTATCCCTTAATTTAGTCAATCTCTCTTGTTCTTTGTCCATCGTTGAAATTGCTATTTCTGTTGCTTTAGCAAAACCAACTATTGCTGGAACATTTTCTGTTGATGACCTCAGCCCTCTTTCTTGACCTCCACCGTGAAGTAATGGCTCTATTTTAACTCCATCTTTAATAAACAATGCCGCTGCTCCCTTTGGTCCATATATTTTTTGTGAAGATATGGTTAATAAGTCAATATTAGTAATATTAATTGGCGTCTTGCTAAAGCTCTGAGCTGCATCGCTGTGAAAATATATGTTATTCTTTTTACAAATCTTCCCGATTGCTTCAATTGGCTGAATGGTTCCAACTTCATTGTTTACATGCATTACTGAAACAAGTATTGTATTTTTTTTAATTCTTTTTTCAACTTCTTTGGGATCAACTATGCCATATTTATCTACCGGTAAAAACTCTACTTCAAAACCATTTTTGCCTAGCCACTTTGCAGCATTTAAAACACAATCATGTTCTATTGAAGAAACTAAAATATGGCCACTCTTTTTTGCAAAAGCAATTCCTTTTAATGCCATATTATTACTTTCTGTCGCTGAACTTGTAAAAACTATTTCTTCTGGATTAGCTTTAATGGCTTTAGCAATAATAGATCTGCTTTTTTCTAATGCTTTTTTTGTATCAGAACTAAAAGAATGCATTGAAGAAGGGTTGCCAAATTTTTCATTCAAAAATGGAATCATTGATTTTATGACCCTTTTATCTACTGGTGTTGTCGCTGCGTAATCAAAATATATCATTTTATTGTTCCTCCTCCTATTAATTCTGATTTATTATAGAAAACAATTGATTGACCTCTAGTTATTGCTTTTTGAGGCCTATCAAAAGTAAACTTATTATTACTTAATAATACCCCAAAACCTCCCTTGTGTCCATATCTAATTTTTGCCTTCACCTTAATAGGAAAATCAACTTTTCTAATCCAATTAGCATTTTTAAACAAAACTTCTTTTGAAAATAGATCTTTTTCGTTTAAAGATACAATTAGTTTATTTCTTTTAACATCTTTATCAATTACCCAATAAGGACCGCCCGATAGACCAATGCCTCGTCTTTGACCAATGGTGTAAAACCAAACTCCAGAGTGTTTTCCAATCACCTCGCCTTTCTTATTTATTATATCACCTTCTTTCTCTTTAATGTATTTTTTAAGAAATTCGTTATTTGTTTCAGAAATAAAGCAAACCTCCTGTGACTCTCCTCCAACAATAGACAAATTATTTTCTTTGGCTATTTTTTTAACTTCCTCTTTTGTAAAATTGCTTAATGGAAAAAGAACTGTTTTAAGTGTTTTAGAATTAAGCTTCCATAAAAAATATGATTGATCTTTTTTAAAATCTTTTGCCTTGTAAAGATAACCATCTTTTGTTTTTGCATAATGACCAGTGGCTACAAAATCAGCATTAACTTCTTTTAAAAATAACCCAAACTTAATCTCCTTATTACATAATGCACAAGGATTAGGAGTATTCCCCGATCTATATTCTTCTATAAAATAATTAATTATCTTTTCTTTAAATTGCTTTCTTAAATCAAGCACCTTGAAAGGAATTCCAATTTCTTTGGCTAATTTTCTTGCCTTTTCTTCTTTGGTAAGATTATTTAATTTCATAAAAATAGCAGTCACATCAAATCCTTTATTCTTCAAAATTAATGCAGAAACTGCTGAATCAACTCCGCCTGACAATGCAACTGCCACCTTATTATTAAAACGACCCAAACTTTCATTTGGGTCATTCAATAAATCATTCTTTTTATTATTCTTCCTCTTCATCTAATTCTTCCCCATTATCAATTTCTATTGCTCCATAAGAGCAAACATCTGTTCCGCCACACTCTTCAAGCTTAGCAGAACTAATTACTTTTGCTTTACCATCTGTATCCATCTCTGTGCCCTCTGGACAAGCCAAACTACAACTACCACAGCCGATACATTTCTCTTTGTTTATTTTGTATTCTTTTTTTGTGTTTTCCATATATTTTTATATTAGTATAAAAGTAATAAAATTTCAATAACTATTCAGGCTTTCTTTCTCTTGTCATTATTTTTTTAAGAGCATCGGCTGGTTTTAAGTTTTTGTATAGAATGTTATAAACTGATTCTACTATTGGCATCTCTACTTTATACTTCTTACTTAATTCATAGACTGCTTCTGTTGTTGTTGCTCCTTCAATAATACTGTCCGTAGTTTCAATAATTTTTTCTAGTTTTTCTCCCTTGGCAATTCTTTCTCCCAGCGTCCTATTTCTACTCTCAGGACTGATACAAGTTGTTGATAAATCGCCCAATCCAGCTAAACCATAAAAGGTTTTTCTTTTGGCTCCCATTTTTTGACCCAATCTTTGTATTTCAACTATTCCTCTTGATAAAATTGCTGCTTTTGCGTTTGATCCAAACCCTAATCCATCTGAGATCCCAGCAACAACTGCAATAATATTTTTTAGTGGCCCCCCTAATTCAACTCCTATCGTATCAGTTGAGGTATAAACTCTAAAATAATCATTACTGAATATATCTTGTATGGCCTTTGCAGTTTTTTTATCTTTTGAGGCAATAACAACAAGCGCAGGCAATTCTTTAGCAACTTCAATAGCTATTGTTGGCCCAGATAAAACACAGGCCTTAACATTACCAAGTTCTTCTTTTAATATCTCTGTCATCCTTTTCAATGTTTTTTGTTCTAGCCCTTTTGTAACGCTAATAAAAACTTTTCTTCTTAAAGAAACATTTTCATTTTTAATCATTTGGCAAACATTTCTAAAGAATTTAGAAGGGATAGCAAAGACAATATAATCACCAAATTCAATTGCTTTTTTAAGATCTTTTTCAAAAACAATATTATTAGGTATTTTAATTCCCTTTAAGTATTTTTTATTCTCTCTTTTTTTGTCTAACTCATCTAAATGATCGCTAAAAACACTCCAAACTAAAACTTCGTGACCATTGTTAGAAAGTAATATTGCTAGGGTTGTCCCCCAAGCTCCATCGCCTAATATTGTAATTCTTTTTTTCATAATTATATTATAACCTAATTTTTCTTGTGAGCGCAAATATCTCTAAAATCACAAAACTTGCAATGCCAACCGGAAGACGGCTTAAAGTTGCTCCTCTTTATTTTTTGTATTAATTCTTTAATTTCGCTTTCTGTTTTTTCAATCATCCCTTCTTTAACTTCAAAAGACGCTTTAGAGCAATCATTTAAATAATAGTAAGTTAACTTAACAGGATTTAGTCCTAAAACTTTTTTAGCAGCTAGGGCATAAATTAGCAATTGGAACTTATCGTCTTTAGCTAATGTCTTTTTAGGTGAACCGGTTTTGTAATCAATAATTTCCACCCCGCCCCTTACTTCATCAATTCTATCAATCATTCCAATAACATTGTCGCCATTTAATTTAATTTGAAAGCCCTTCTCTAAAGCAGGATCATCATCAATAATTAAAACATTTTTATCATTTTTGAAATTGTCGTAAAAAAGTTTTAAACTTTCTTTTCCTTTGTTATAAAAATCTTCTCTTTCTTTTTCTGATTGATACCAATCAAAAATCCATTCTTCATCATAAATCTTTAGAAGCTCTTTGAATGTTACTTTTTCTTTTAGTGCTTTTTCAACAAACCTGTGCAGGGTAGAATGAATAGTTTTACCAAAACTAAAAACCGACTTTCCTCTGGGTATTATTTTTAAAATACTTTTAAGCTTGTATTCAAGGGGACACTTCTTAAATGACTCTAGTTGAGAATAGGAAAAATGATCAGGCATAAAACCTTTGAAGTCCTTTCCTGAACCATTTGTTTCATCTGATTCTAACTTAAAGCTTAGTGATTTTTTGATACAAAACCCAGGGGACTTAGTAAATTTCTGATTTTTAATCATCTCTTCATTTATTAAGTTTGATTCGTTTAAAAATCTAGATGGTTTCTTTAATTGCTTGCCACCGTGGTCAGTACTCCATGTTAAAAATAGTCCTTTTTTGGCTCTAGTCAAAGCAACATAGAACAACCTTCTTTCTTCTTGAATATGAAAATCACCTCCCGGTAAAACTTCTTTGACTAAATCTTTAGGTATTTCTATAGGATCTCTTTTTTGATCAGAGGGAAAAGCCCTTGCAACTAAATATGGCAAGAAAACATAATCAAATTCTAGCCCCTTTGAAGAATGAACTGTCATTATTTTTACTGCATCAAATTGAGATTCTATCTTTTTCCTTATCGGCCCCTCTTCTCCAGCATCTAATTCCATTTGAAGATTATCAATAAAAGAACAAAGTTTTGCATCTACTTGAGAATTTTCAAAATCCTTTACTTTATCATAAAATTGATCAATTAATTCCCATTTTCTAAAACCATCTTCTGTATTTTCTGGAATATATTTTCCATACTCAAGATCTTGAATAACACTGACAAAAACCTCTCCTATATTTTTATTTTTTGATAATTCATAATGAATATTTAAATTATCAACTAGTTTCTTAATTTTTGTTTTTGTTTCCACTGTAAATTTATTCAATAAGTGAGAATCTTTTAATGATTCAAAAATTGGAATTCCCTTTTTATCACTATACTGAGTTATTCTAGAAACCTCTTCGGGAGAAAAATTCATCATTCTCAAAACTCTATAAAAATTAAGGGAGTCGTAGAAATTAAGAATTACTTTAAGATAAGATATTAAATCAATAATTAGTGGCTCTTTATATAGTCCCTTTGAAGAGAAAAATTGATAAGGAATACTTGCTCGCTCTAGTGCTCTAGCAAATGTATTGGCATGGTCATTGGTCCTAGTTAGTATAGCAAAACTTGAAAAAGATGCTTCGCTATCAATCTCTTTAACTTCCCATATCTTGTTAATCACACCTGTAATCTCTTCTTCAATTCCTTCAAAGCTTAACAATTCAACAATACCATTATCTTTTTTAGAACTTTTTAGTTTTTTACTAATTGGCCCAACTTCCTTAATATTAATCCCTTTTTTTTCTGCGTCACTAATAATGTTCTTAGCCTCACTTAGCTGGCATTCTAATCTATTGGGATTGTTTTTCTGAATAAAACAATAAGAAAGATCAAGAATGTTTTGAGGTGACCTATAATTTTCAACTAAGATAATTTCTTTTGAATTAGGATAATCTTTTTTAAATCTTAAAACATTATTAAATGAACTTCCAGAAAAAGAATAGATTGACTGATCATCATCGCCAACGATAGTAATATTATTTTTAGGATAAGCTAATTTCTGAATTAAATCATATTGAACCCAATTAGTGTCCTGAAACTCATCAACCATGACATATTTGAATTGATTTCTGTACTTCTCTAATATATCTGGCTTTTTATCAAAAATCTGAATAGTGTAATTAATTAAATCACCAAAATCTAAAACATTATTCTCTAGCAATAGTTGTTGATAAACTTCGTATGCCATTGCGACTTCTCTAATCCTTTCTTTTTCTTCATTATCATCACTAAGACCTTCAGCGTATTTTAAATAATCTTCTGGATAAATTCCTTCATTTTTACATTGAGAAAAATGACTAACAAGTGCTTGAATAAATTTAGTTGGGTTGCCAAGTGGCTTATACTCCTTTAAGAAATTAAAGTGATGGAAATTTCTCTTAATAATCATCCAACTTCCACTACCATCTAATAATCTACAATTAGTTGGGACACCAACAAGAAGCCCGTACCTTTTTAAAACTCTGTCGCAAAAAGAATGAAAAGTTGATATCCAAAAATCATAATAATCAAATGGAAGCAATGCTTCTACCCTATCTTCCATTTCTTTTGCCGCCTTGTCTGTAAAAGTAACAGCTAATATCTCTTCTGGTTTGACTCCTTTAGATATTAAGTATGCTATCCTCCTTGTTAAAACAGTTGTTTTTCCCGTCCCCGCTCCAGCGACAATTAAAAGCGGCCCATCTTCAAAAACTACCGCCTCTTTTTGTTCTTTATTCAAATCTAAAAGTAAATTATCTTTCATAATAATTGATTATACCTCAAAAAAGAAGAAATGACCATTATTGGTCATCCTTTCTCTTAGTGAGTTGATCGTGATAATCGTCTACCCCATGAGGAGAAAACTTCTTTTTTATTTTATTAATAATTCCTGATATTTTCCCTATGCTTGCCCCTTGAGATTCTTTAATTTTAATCATTACTTCTTTTTGCTCTTGGCTAATACCTTCTTCTACTGAGCTTTTTTCTTCGTCTTCTGGAATATCAAAATTCTTTTCAACTATTTCATCTATACTTTTTTCTGCCTTCTTTTCTTGTGGTTTTTCAAAAGATGAAGAAGGAGCCACCTCTTTCCTCTCAATATTTTCAAAACTGCTTTCAGGTATTTTTTCTTTATTCTCCATTAGTCAATATTTTTTAATATTTCTGACTTAACGGCATTTATTTCTTCATCTAAGATGTCATTGAAATCAGGCATTTTAATTCTCAAGAATTCTAGTTGCCTATCTTCATCTTCGCCAGTCATTATTTCATTAGCTTCATCAACTTCTACATCGCTAATTCTTTCCATTAATTTTAATATTATTCTATCACAAACAAGACCCGCCATTTTTTCCATAATTTCTTGCTTCTTTTCATCGCTAAGAGCACTAAGACTCATCTCTTCCATTATACTTTCACATTTGTTTATAATTTCTTTTTCCATTTTTGTATTTTTAATTAATTATTTTTTTGCCTTTTCTATTTTACTTAAATCAACATTTATAACCTTTGCATCATTTCCTTGTTTCTTTCTTATTGAAATCATTGGCCTCTTACCCTTTTCCTCTTTAATGTCAGTAGCATACCAACCGAAATCTCCCTTGAACTTTAATTCTGCTTCTTCTCCTTTAGCAACCTTATTTTTAATAAAATTAAGAATTTCCAATTCTTTTTCAGTAATTAAGCTTTCTTTTTCACTTGAAGGTTCTTCATAGTCGCCTCCTGACCTTCTTTCTTGATCTATCTCCTCTTGAGTTTCTTCATCTTCTCCTTCTTCCTGATGTTTTCTAAATGCTTCTTGGTATTCTGCAGATCCAGCAACTTGATTAGATGACTTATCGTATTTTTTGTTCTCATCTTTTTTTTCTAAAGATTCTTCACTGTTTTCTTCTACTTCAGAATCTCCTTCTTCTTGATATTTTCTAAATGCTTCTTGGTATTCTGCAGATCCAGCAACTTGATTAAATGACTTATCGTATTTTTTGTTTTTGGGTTCTTTCTTTTTCTTTTTTGTTTTCTCTACTTCTACCCCTTCCCCCTCTACATCATCTTTTGATGCTTCGGGTTCAACTTCTCCAACAGTACCCTCTGTTACTTTTTCATCAGATGACCCATCAATTGAAGTAGGTAAATCTTCTTGTTCTTCTTTGGTTTCTTTTAAAGTTTTGTCTCCAAAATATTTTCTAATATTTCTTGTAATAAAGTCACTGTTCGCTATTTTCAAAACAGCAGCCGTGCTCGCTATCAAACCAAGGTTAGCATATTCTATAGGCAAAAATGATTTTATTCTACCGCTAGTGATAAGCTCTAATGCATTTTCTCTTGGCATAGCAGCTAACATAGCAAGCAAGGACAATGCTATAACAATTTCAAGACCATTTTTCTTAAACCTTGCTGATATTCTCTCAAAAAGGCCGGGCTTTTCTTTATTAACTTTTTCTATTTCTTTGCTTGTTTCCTCATTTAGTCCTTCTATTGCCTCATCAACCTTCTCTGCTCTTTTTTCAGCTATCTCTCCTGCTTCCTTCCTAAATATTTCTATAAGCTCTTTTCTTTGTTTTTCAAAAACATCAGGATACTTCTCCTCAATTTCTTCTAGTCTTTTATATATCTCTTGTGCTTCTTTCTCGCGAGATTTTATTTCTTCTGTTTCTTTTGCTTTTCCTCCAGTCAACTTAGCCCAAAGACCCTGTCTTTTTTCTTCTTTTTGACTAGTTTCTTGGTATTTCTTATTATAATTCTCAATATCAGAAAATATTAAATTGATTTCTTCAGCTGATCCATTGCTTTCTTTTTCTTCAACACTTTCTTCTTTTTCTTCTAAGGTTTTTTCTCTTTTCTCTCTAATTGTCCCATCATCATTAATTTCAAATGTCTCAGGCATATCTAATTTTTCCTTGTTTGATTCAGCATCTTCAGATCCTATTACTTCATCAATCTCCCAAGTTTCGGGCTTATTTTTATTTTCCATACTTATATATATTAACTAATTATATTAAACTTAACTATATTCTAAATTATTTGATTTATATGTCAACCCTTCTGCGCATTATTTCGTCATCCACTATATGTCTACTTCTTGCATAAGTTAAAGAATAATATTCCTTAATATCATTAGCTAAATCATAATTTCCCTTCTCTGGTGGATATGTTTTAATGTTAAATGGTTTAGAAGTTTGCCCGTCTATCATCATTTTAATATAGAAATTGAAGTTATCTATATTCATTAGGTCTTGACTGTTAAAAATTGGTTCAAATTCTTTCTCTAAAAATTGAGAGTCCTCTGCTCCCACCCTAAATGAAGCAATAGTTCCAACATTTCCAAAAACAGCATCTCTGATTTCTTCTGGTAATTGAGCAATAAATTGATGAGATATTATTAAAGACAATCTATACTTTCTTGCTTCTGATAGAATGGTAGAGATTGTATTTGTTGCAAAATTTTGGAACTCATCCATATATAGGTAGAAATCATTTCTTTGATCTTCTGGAACGTCAACCCTAGAAAAAGCAGCTAAAGATAGTTTGCTTGTTATAATCAATCCTAATAAAGAGCTATTAAGTTCTCCCAATCTGCCCTTGCTTAAATTAACTAAAAATACTTTCTTACCATCAATTATTTCTCTAAAATTAAAGGTACTTTTTGTCTGACCAATGATTGGTCTCATATAGTCATTAGAAATAAAGTTATCAAATTTAGAAGCGATATACGGAACAATATTCTTCAGGGCCGCCTCTCCCCCTGCTTGCTCTGCTTGTTTTTCCCAAAACTCTTTAACCAAAAAGTTTTTGCATTTTGATAATAATCTTTTTCTAAAATCAGCATCAGCTAATACTTTTGGAACTTCCATTAATGTATATACCTCATTTGGATCGTCCATCAAAAGCATTAAGGCATTTCTTGCATATTGTTCAAACATCGGGCCACCAGTTTGTCTTAAATCATAGAGCTTGTCTAAAATATTAATCATCTCATTAACAATAAATGTTTTTTGCTCAGGGAAACGAGTATCGTATTCAAGCATATTTAAACCAATTGATCTTTCAAGATTAGTTGGATCAAACAAAACAACGTCCTCAATTCTATCTTTTGGCATTTTACTTAAGATATCGTCTATCAAGTCACCATGAGGATCTAACATTCCCACTCCTTCTCCATTTTTAATATCTTGCAAGACCATTGAAGACAATGTTGATGATTTACCAGTTCCCGTTTGACCGATAATATACATATGCCTTCTCCTATCATCTTTCTTAAGATATATATCCTTCTTTTCTTCTCTATAGACATTATATCCCAATAAAAGTCCTTCTTTGGGAGTGTTTGTTGGAGGAGCAGAAACCTTTGATTTAACTGCTTTGATATTAGGTGTTTTAGTTAGTGGTGTTGGAAAATGAAATATACTCGTAAGCTCTTCTATTCCTAAAATATTTTTTTGTGTTTCATCAAACAAGCGGAAACTATACTTATATATTAATTCATCAAATGCACCTTTTTTAGTTCTTACCAATTTAAAACTGTTTGTCTTATTAGAGCTAAACTGAGCAAAAGAATTTGCCATTTCTAGAAATATACTTTCACTTCTAATTTGGTTATCCGCAGAAACAACCAATCTAATATTTGTTTCAAAGCTGTCTTTGTTTAATTTAGCTCCTAGTATTTTTAACAGCTCTTCATCTGGTGGATTTCCGCCTAGCTTATCCTCACTCTTTCCCTTGATGGTGGAGATAAAGTTTGTTGCTCCCATCGCTTGAAAAAAGTTTTTTCCCTGAGCAACTTCATTAGCAATAGCTCTTCCTCTTTCATACCAACCATTAGATCCTTTTTTAATAATTAATTGAACTGCCGCTTCTTCGTTAGTTTTTAGTTTTGTAAATATATTAGTAATTGAAGACAATGGATCAGTGTCCATTTGATTATATGTTTTAATTGGTAGGTATAATGGTTTGGTTGTTTTTAAATATCCACAACAAACATTTTCTGTTGGTGAAAATATATTATAATCATCAGATTTTTCAATTTGTGCTGTGGGATATATGCTATATATTGATTTTTCAATAAAGTTTTCAAATCTTTTGGGGACAGCAACATGGAAAATAATATCTTCTTTTAATTTTACTATTTCTAAAGCGATCCACGGGTCAATTCCAAAGAGCCCGTCTTTAGATAAAGAATTAAGAGAGCTATAAAAATCTTCCATCAATCTAATCCAATCCTTTTCCTGTTTTCCTGAATCACGAAGCTCTTCGGCAGTTGAGCCACTCATTTTTACTGAAAACAAAGTAAGCTTTAATGATTGCTCTATAGTTTTCATTTTTCTATTTCTTTTAAAAAGAAAAATTAAAATCAAAACTATTAATAACGAAGACAATGATAATATGTATTCCATCATATTACTTTTTCATATAAAATTCTTTTTCTTCTCTACTAAACTTCTCTATAGAATATCTTAACATAGTTCTTGGCATAAATCGATAATGTTTATTCAAAAATTCTTTTTCTGCTTCCTTATCTCTTTTTCCAACTTCCCTTAACATCCAGCCAACTGCCTTATGAATTAGATCATGCTTATCATTTAACAATATCTCTGATATTTTTAGAGCATCTTTAAAATCATTATCTTTAATAAAAGCAAAAGTTGCAACAATTGATATTCTTCTTTCCCATAAATCATCAGAAACAGCTAGCGAATAAAGGATATCTTTCTTTTTATCTTTCAAAAAATCACCCATTATTTTAGGTGCTGTTAAATCAACTAAGTCCCAATTATTAATATTTCTAAAGTTTTTAATATATTTATTATAAACCAGCTCTTTGTCTTCCTTATATTTTTCAACTAATACAAGAAGGCCTGTTAAGCGATACTCATGAATTTTGCTATTCAATAACTTCTGAACTTCTTTTAGAGAAATATCTTTGTATTTTTTAGCAATTGTTCTTTGAATGGGCACTACTATTCCCAAAAAGACATCGCCTTCTCCATATTCACCTTTTCCTGTCTTAAAAAAACGAGATAATATTTTAGCTCTAATTGGATCTTTTTTGCCTTGTAATTCTTCTTCTATACCAACCATTCTAATATTCCTCCTATTATACAAAGTATTCCAAAAACCATAGTAATTTTAGAAAAATTAACTTTCTTTGAAAAATCAAGAAGGATCTTAAGCGAAATCATTCCAAAGATAAAGCTTGTTAATAGTGCTACCCATGGGAAAGATGAAATCGTTGGATCGTTTAAAAAAATATATCCCGTTGAAGCAGCGACAGCAGGCAAAGAAAGGATGTATGATCTTTTTAATATCTCTGATGGGTCGCTTTCTCTAAGAGACAATCCAAAAATAGTTGAACCAGAACGAGAAACTCCTGGAATTACAGAAAGACCTTGAAGTAATCCGACAAGAACATAATTAGCATCTTTATTCATATTCAACCTAATATTCTTTTTCTGAAACCATGAAGTAAGCAGTAATCCAAAACCAATTAAGAACAGAAGTCCAGAGCCAAGAGCAATGTCTCCAATTGTTTTATAGAGAACAAATCCTAACGACAAAGAAATAATACTTGCGATTATAAAAAATCTTAATAATTCTTTATCCCTCAATAAAATTAAATTAATCCAATCCTTTCTAAAGAAAATCAAAACAGCTAGCATTGTTCCCGAGTGAAGAAACAAAGAAAAATTAATAGCATTCATCTCTATTTCAGCAAAACTGGAAAAAATAGTTACAATCCCTTGACTTGATATTGGCAACCACTCAAATATACCTTGTAGCGCTCCCAATAAAAATTGTTCCCACATATTATTTTTTAATTATTACGAATCTATACTCTCCAAATTGATCTTTATAAAACTCTCCCTCTTTTATTTTATCTTTTTGTTGAGGATCAAACTCCATTATAGCATAACCACCATCGTTTAGATAATTTTTAACTTCACTAATAAATTTATTAATTATTTCCATTCCATCATCTCCCGAAAAAAGAGCTATATGTGGCTCGTACTCTAATACATCTTTACCAACCTCACTAATTCTATTTTTTGCAACATAGGGCGGATTAGCTAAAATATAATCATATTTTTCATCAATCCCAGAGAAAATATCTGTTTTAATTATTTTATACCTATCGCTATCAATATCACTACAATTAATTTTAATTTGTTCTAAAAAAGAATCATCAATCTCACCAAAATGACAAATTGAACCTTTTATATTTTTTAAAATTGCTACACCGACACATCCTGAACCAGAAAATAAATCAAGGCACTTCATACCTTTCTTATGGTTTTGATTAATAAACCAACCAACCCAATATTCTGTCTCTGGCCTAGGAATCAATGGCCTCTTTGATAGATCAATTTTAATTCCTAAAAAATCCTTAAATCCTTTTTTATATTCTTCTGGTAAGTCCATTTTAAAGAATTAATAAAGAACAAATTATTCCAATAATAATTCCACTTAATATTTCTAACAATGAATGTCCTAATATTTCCTTTAGTTTGTCAATGTCTTCATCGCCCTCTCCTATTTTCTCTATTATCTTGTTTAATGAATGAGCTTGTTTTCCTGCCGCACCTCTAATGACTTTAGCATCATAAATTATAAAAAAAGCTAACACTGTAGTAACGGCAAAAACAGCTGAATCAGTTCCTTCTACTATACCAACTCCAACGACCAATGCAGAAACAACAGCACTATGTGATGACGGAAAGTTGCCTGGTGATGAATATAGCCCCCACCTGAACTTTTTTTGCTTATAGGCCAAAATAAAAACCTTTATTGTTTGAGCAATAAACCATGCTAATATTGCAGAAAACAATACATTATTAATTATTAAATAATCATTCATATTTTATATCAAAAATCTTATTACTTTCCTTAAAACCTTTTATTATCTTAACCTTATACTGAGGCAAATTAAAATATTCAGCTAATAATTCTATAATTCTTTTGTTGGCCATATTTCTTTGTGCCTCTGCCTTAACAAAAACTTCAAAACTATCCTCACTCTTCTTAATGACTTTATCTTCTTTTGACAGAACAATCGCTTTCACCTTAATCAACATATTTTTTAATAATCTCAAAATCTTTTTTAAGCTCTTCTTTTTTGCTAGAATTATATATCGCCACTGCAGGATGATAAAGTGGAATAAAAATATATTTTCCTTCAAAGACCTTCCCATGAAGATTGCTTATTGTGTCTTTATTCTCTATTCCAAGATTATTCATTATAAAGTTCATTGAATACCTGCCTAGGGAACAAATAACCTTAGGATTAATACTTTCAATTTGCCTTTCAATGTAATTCTTGCAACATTCAATTTCACTATCTTTTGGATCTCTATTTTTAGGTGGCCTACATTTAACTATATTAGTAATATAGACATCTTCTCTTTTTAGTCCAATATGATCTAGCAATTCATTTAAGAACTCTCCGGACCTTCCGCAAAAAGGAACTCCCGAAGCATCTTCTTTTGCCCCAGGAGCTTCTCCTATAAAAATTATTTTAGCATTATGATTCCCTTGACCAATGACTGGAATATTTCTTTCTTTGTATAAAGAACATTTCTTGCAAGCCAAGACATCTTCTTTAATCTTTTCCATTTTAGTTAATCGCTAAAAGCTCTACTTCAAAGATTAAAACTGCATTGCCTGGAATTACTCCGGGAACACCTCTTACTCCATAACCATATTCTGGCTGAATTGTAAGCTTTCTTTTCTCTCCAACCTTCATTCCTTCCATTCCTTTTTCCCAACCCTCAATAACTTGACCTATTCCTAGGGTAAAACTAAACGGAGTTCCCCTGTCAACACTTGAATCAAACTTGGTTCCATCTTCCAACATTCCTGTATAGTGAACTGTTAAGTTGTCACCTACTTTTGATTCTACGCCACTTCCCTCAACTATTGTATCTATTTTCAACATATTATTTTGATTATTATTTACTGATTCTATTAAGTTTCCTCCAGAAAAATTATTATCATAAACATATGCGCCACCAAAGACTACAATTCCTATAATTATTGATAATATAATTTTATTCATATTACTTAATATCATATAAAATATTAACCCTTGCTTCAATTTTATTTTCTCTTACAACAATTTCCATATCTGCTCCTGATCCAGTTGTTGAACCATCAGACAATAAAAACTTAGGGACATCGTATTCTTCGGTAAACCCAGAAGCACTACCAATCCTTACTCCTAATAATGTCGCAATTTCTTTAGCCTTCTTTTCAGCATCTTCTATTGCTAACTTTCTTGCTTCCTCTTTAATTACTTCTTCGTCATTGATAATAAATTTTAAATTACTTACTTGACTCGCTCCTGCATCAATTGATCCCTGTATTACTCTTCCAATATTGTCACTATTTCTAATAATAACTTCTAGCGACTCTACTGCTTCATAGCCAACAATCACGCGTCTCCCATTAGGATAAACGGATAAATCAACTCCCGTTGTCTGCCATTGATATTTAGGATAAACATTAAAATCAAGATTCTTAATGTCTTCCTCATTAACTCCTTGCCTTTTAAGAAAATCAATTACTCTGTTGATCTTTTCTTTGTTTTTAGTTAAAGCAAGATTAATTGTCTGCTCCTCTGTAATTGCAGAAAAAGATGCAACAGCAGTATCAGGAACAGTGTAGACAACGCCACTTCCAGACACCTCAATCGTATTATTCGTTGGTTCTACCCCAATATATCTAGTTTCTTTTGATAAATTTTGGATACCAAAAAATAAATATATTATTCCGATGAAAATAAGAATAATTAGCGCTATTGTTAATGCTTTATTTAATGGATTATCCATTTTTGTTTCTTTTTCAAAGTATTGTGATTCCATTTTTTTATTATTTAATTATTATTAACTAATTTTTGAACCAATTTTAATTTCTTTATTTATTGTTAGCAAAGACAAATCTTTATCATCTTTTACTGCTAAAATCATGCCCTCGCTGTCCATTCCCATTATTTTTTTAGGAGAAAGATTCGCTACCACTGCAACAAATTTATTGATCAATTCTTCTGGAGAATAAAACTCTCCTATTCCTGCTAATATCTGTCTTTTTTCTTCACCTAAATCAACTATTGTTTTAATAATTTTAGTTGAGCCCTCAACTTTCTCTGCTTCAATAATCTTACCAATTCTCAAATCTGTTTTAATAAAATCTTCGTAATTTATTGTTTCCATATAATAATATTAACACTAAAAATATCAAGAGGTCAACTTTTAATTCATGATAATGGATGATACCTTAAATATTCTAATTGAAACATCAACTTGTTTTGATTCTTTTGAAAATTTGATTTTCGCGTTCTCTTATTTTATTAAAAACCTCCTTTAGGCCAAAAAGTCCATCCAACATAGTCAGTTTCTGTCTCGTTATTAATAATGGGTGTTTTAGTGGCAATACGTACATTAATAACATATTCATCTGAGTAGCTATAAAGATATTTTAATGTTTCTATTGTCCCTGTGATATTTGATGGAACCGTAATATATTTAATATCACTTAAATTAAATATTTGAGTTGATGGATTAGTATTTACTTTGATGCGCTCTTGGATATATTTTAATTCTACTTCAGGATCAAGTATTCTTTGATTTTCTTCTGGCATTGATTTTTCTATTACAAAATATGTTTCCCCCACTTCAAAAAGCTGTCCATCAACCATTTCTGTTTCTTGTGTATTATCAAGGTCTTGCTGGCCTATAATTTCTTTATTCTCCCCAGTTTCTGTAGAGCTTAAGTTCAAAAAAATAAATAGTCCCACTGACGCAATAACTAATATAGCGACAATTATTAATAGAATGCTTTTATTTTCCATTTTTTGTTTTTTTAAATTATTAAAAATTTTCTCAAAATTATAATTTTATATTAATTAATATTAACATTTAAAAAGTTAAGTGACCAGCTTTTTTCTCTTAATTTGTCTTTGATAATTAATTGCAAATCTATGTGCTTCGTCTCTCACCTTAAGCAATAATTCTTTATCATAATTTATATCTTCACCAATCAACTCATCTTTCTTCCTGTCTTTACCCTTAGCAATCCCTATTATGGGGATATCTTCAACAATCTTTTTAACAGCGGATACTTGTGGCTTGCCCCCGTCAATTAATATTAAGTCAGGTCTTTTCCACTCTTTATGATTAAATCTTCTTTCAATAATTTCTTTTATACAATCAGTATCGCTTTGATTTTTAACATTTTTAATTTTAAACTTTTTATATTCTTTTTTAACTGCTTTGCCATTCTCAAAAACAACCATACTTCCAACCATTACTTCATCACCTAAATTAGAAATATCATAACCTTCTATTCTTTCAATTGATTTTCTCTTATTATCTTCAATAAAGCTTTTATCTAATAACGAAAAGTCTACTATTTTTTGAAGGGACTTTATTTGATTTCTTATCCTTATCGCTTCTTCAAATTGATTATTTCTAGAGTAATTATTCATTTCTTTTTTAAGAGAATTAATTAAACTTTTCTTTTTCCCTTTTAGGAAGAGAACTAATGGCTTGATTGCTTTTTTATTATAATCTTCACTTGTTATTTCATTAGTGCAAACTCCCAAGCATTTTTTTAAATTATAATCAAAACAAGGTTTTTTTTGATTAGGACTACATCTTGATATTAAAAATAGAGAATGTAAAATTCTTAAAACTTCTGAAATTTTCCCCTCGGCATAAGGACCAAAAATATACTTATAATCTTTAGCTTTTAAGTTTCTTTCTCTAACTGCTAATAGTTTAGGAAAATCATCTTTTGTAATTACTAAATAATTCCAACTTTTATCATCTTTTTCTTTAACATTATATTTTGGTTTAAACTCTTTAATATAATTTGCCTCTAAAATAATTGCCTCTAGAGCCGAGTTAACCTCCTTCCACTTAACTTCATCAATACTATTAATTAATGTTTCTATTGGTCTGGTTGTTTTTGGATTTAAATAGCTCCTAATTCTATCCCTCAGCGATGTTGCTTTTCCAACATAGACAAGATTGCCTTTTTGATAGAAAAGATATATTCCCGACGTTTTTGGTATTTGATCAATTTTTTCTCTCCAATTTTTCATTTAAAATTCTTCTTAAATAATATCCTGTCCAAGTAGATAATCTTCCAATCTCTTCAGGCGTTCCTTCTCCGACTATTTTCCCGCCCTTGTCTCCACCATCCTCACCTAAGTCAATCACCCAGTCAGCACACTTGATAAAATCAAGGTTGTGTTCAATCACCATCACAGTGTTGCCCATATCAACAAGTTTTTGTAAAACTAAAATCAACTTCTTAATATCATCATAGTGTAGTCCCGTTGTTGGCTCATCTAATAAATATAGTGTTTTGCCTGTGCTTCTTTTGCTCAATTCACGACTTAATTTTATTCTTTGTGATTCTCCCCCAGAGAGCGTTGTAGCACTTTGACCTAAAGTTAAATAGCCAAGCCCAACATCATTTAAAACTTTTAACTTGTCATTAATTGAAGGAATATCCTTAAAAAACTTTTCTGCTTCTTCTATTGTCATTTCTAAAACATCTGCAATGTTCTTGCCTTTATAATGAATCGCTAGAGTTTCCTTATTAAATCTTTTGCCCTTACAAAAATCACACATAACTTCTACATTGGGTAAGAAATGCATTTCAATTTCCATTGTGCCTCTGCCTTGGCAATTTTCACATCGCCCACCTGCAACATTAAAGCTAAATCTACCCGATTTATAACCCTTCATTCTTGCCTCTGGAGTCATAGCAAAAAGATTTCTAATTTCATCGTATGTTTTAGTATAGGTTGCTGGGTTAGAACGAGGCGATTTGCCGATCATTGATTGATCCATCTTAATTATTCTATCAATATACTCAATGTTTTTAATTTCTTTTACCTTAATATTTCTTTTAAAGTGATTCAGCTTGCCGGTAACATAGTTATACAAAATATCGTTCATTAAAGTTGATTTACCTGATCCTGAAACTCCTGTAAGGCAAACTAATTTACCTAAGGGAATGCTTGTGCTTATATTTTTCAAATTATTTTCGCTAGCACCAATGATTTTTAATTGAGGAGTTGTTTTTGAAATAATTCTTCTTTTATTGGGAATTGTAATTACTTCTTCTCTTCTTAAATATTTACCAGTTAATGATTTTTGTTCTCCTTTTAATATATCTTTAACTTCACCATTAAACATAATTTGGCCACCATTTTTACCTGCTCTTGGTCCAAAATCAACAATCCAATCACTAGCTAAAATTGTATCTTCATCATGCTCAACAACAATTATAGTATTACCCATATTGCATAAATTTCTCAATGTATTAACAAGTAGTGCATTATCTCTTTGGTGAAGACCTATCGTTGGTTCATCTAGAACATAAAGGGCACCAACTAGTTTTGTTCCGACTTGAGAAGCAAGCCGTATTCTTTGAGCTTCGCCACCTGACAGGGTTCCTGATTTTCTATTTAATTTAATGTAAGAAAGACCAACATCAATTAAAAATTGTAACCGATTAATAATTTCTTTTAAAATTACATCAGCAATTTCTTTTTCTTTTTTATTAATCTTTAAGTTATTAAAAAAATCTAATGCCTTATCAATTGTCATATCAGTTGCCTCCCATATATTTTTATCCCCCACTTTAATACTTAATGCATTTTGATTTAATCTCTTACCATCACAAACACTACAAGGAATTAAACTAAAGATGTTCTCAACTCCTAAACCATTACAAGCACTGCAATAACCATATGGACTATTAAAACTAAATAAACGAGGTTCAATTTCTGGAAAGCTAAAACCACACTTTGGGCATGAATATTGAGTGCTAAATATTTGTTCTTCTTTATTAGGAAAAATAATTGTACATAACCCATCAGACATATCTATTGCTGTTTCTATCGCTTCGCTTAATCTAAAATCAAAATCATCATCAATTTTAGAATAACTTATCTTATCAATAACTATCTCTATATTATGCTTAATTTCTTTTTTTAATAATATTTTTTGCTTTAGTGATTTTTCTTTTCCATCAATTCTAACGCTACTAAATCCTGACTCATAAAGATCTTGAAGCATTTGATAATACTCCCCCTTCCTGCCTCTTACAACGGGTGATAAAATAACTAGCTCTCCCTTTTGAGGTATCATTGCTTTAGTTCTCTTAAAGATCTCATCGTCAGTCACTTTTTCAATTTCAATTCCACAATTAGGACAAAATGGTTTTCCAATTCTAGCAAATAAAACTCTTAGGTAGTCATATACTTCTGTAATTGTTGCTACCGTTGAACGAGGATTACTACTGTGTGCTTTTTGACTAATTGATATGGCTGGAGACAATCCTTCAATTTCATCAACATCGGGCTTGCTCATACCGCCTAAAAATTGTCTTGCATAAGAAGATAGGGACTCAATATATCTTCTTTGTCCTTCTGCAAAAATAGTATCAAAAGCTAAGCTCGTTTTTCCTGAGCCAGATAACCCTGTAAAAACAATCATTTTGTTTCTGGGTATTTCAAGAGATATATTTTTCAAATTATGCTCTCTTGCTCCTTTTATTATTATTTTCTCTTGCATATTTTTTTTCTAAAATTAATATCTCTTCTCTTAAAATTAATGCTAATTCAAATTCTAGCTTCTCAGCAGCCTCTTTCATTTTCTCTTTCTTCTCTTTTATTGTTTCTCTAATGTCGTCGCCCACCATTTCAATTTCTAACGTCTTTGCTCTCTTACTCTCAACTCCAAAATCCTCTAATATATTTTTAATGCTTTTCTCAATTGTCTTTGGTGTAATATTATTATCCTTATTATATTTTAATTGAATCTTTCTTCTCCTGTTGGTCTCTTTAATTGCATTATCAATTGATTTAGTATTTTTATCAGCATAAAGAATTACTCTACCATTTACATTTCTAGCCGCCCTTCCAATTGTTTGAATTAAACTTGTCTCATTTCTTAAAAACCCTTCTTTGTCAGCATCAAGAATTGCCACTAAGGATACTTCTGGAATGTCTAATCCTTCTCTTAATAAGTTAACTCCTACAATTACATCTATTAATCCTTTTCTTAGTTCTGTAATAATTTCAATTCTCTCTAATGTTTTAATGTCGCTATGAATATATTTTACTTTAATTTTTCTTTGCTCTAAATATCCCGTTAGGTCTTCAGCCATTCTTTTTGTTAAGGTCGTCACCAAGGTTTTTTCTTTTTTTGTAACTTGCTCAATAATATTTATAATTAAATCATCAACCTGAGAAACCTTGCCATTAATTGGCTTGATTATTACTTCGGGATCAATTAGCCCAGTTGGCCTAACAATTTGCTCAACAATCTTTTTACTTTTATTAATCTCAAAATCCTTTGGTGTAGCTGAGACATATATAATATTATCTGTCATCTTTTCAAACTCATTATATTTTAATGGCCTGTTATCATATGCACTCTCTAATCTAAATCCATGATCAATCAAAGCTTTCTTTCTTGATTTGTCTCCTTCATACATACTTCCTATCTGAGGGATAGTCACATGTGACTCATCTATCACAGTTAAAAAATCTTTGTCTGCTTCTTTAAAATAATCTATTAATGTAAAAGGTGGCTCTCCAGCTCTTCGACCATCAAAATGTCTTGAATAATTTTCTATCCCTTGACAATAGCCAATATTCTCAATCATCTCTAGATCATAGTTAACCCTCTTTTTTAATCTTTCATATTCTAACTTCTTTGAACTTTTTTCAAAAAAAGATAATCTATCTGCTAAATCACTCCTTATCTCCTCAATAGCATCTTTTCTTCTCTGTTCGCTAATAACATAATGCTTTACTGGAAAGATATAAATAATTTTATTTTCCTCAATAACATTTCTTCTGATTGGATCAATTGTTTCAATCAAGTTTATCTTGTCTCCTATGTCTATCCTATATATAATTCTTTTATTCACTGGCATTATTTCTAATGTTTGCCCTCGTAACCTAAAAGTCCCCATTTCTAAATCATCTTTTACTCTTTCAAATTGCATATCAATTAATTTTCTAACAACCTCTTTCCTATCAATCTTTTGATTAAGTTCTAATTTAAATTGAGTATTTTTGTACTCCTCGGGGGAACCCAATCCATATATACAAGAAACTGAAGAAACAATAATAACATCTTTTCTAGTTAACAATGATTGTGTAGAAGCGTGACGGAGACGATCAATTTCTTGATTGATTTGCGCCTCCTTTTCAATATATGTGTCAGTATTGACCATATATGTCTCTGGCTGATAATAATCATAATAACTAACAAAGTACTCTACTGCATTGTGAGGAAAAAACTCTCTAAACTCATTACACAATTGAGCTGCTAGTGTTTTATTATGAGATATTACAAGAGTTGGTTTTTGTATTTTGTTAATAACATTAGCAATAGTAAAAGTTTTCCCTGATCCCGTGACCCCTAGTAATGTTTGCTTGCCCTTAGCACCACCTAGTGATAATTCTTCAATTGCACTTGGTTGGTCTCCCTTGGGCCTTAAAGATGTTTCAAGTTTGAACTTCATAGCTTATTATTATAGCACAAAAAAAGAGCCCCGAGTAGGGACTCCTTCTGAGTTAACTATTACTCACCTCTGAAGTCGTTTTCCTTCATTGGTCTAGCTTCGTCAACAATTAGTTTTCTTCCTTCAACTTCTTTTCCGTTGAATTCG
>JASGMO010000027.1 GCA_030156465.1 Patescibacteria group bacterium | reverse complement strand
AATCCAATATATTTAGCCATTGTCTTGATTCCTTGTGTAATTTTTACTATAATCTGGACTGCCTCTGTAGGAAAATTACAAGGAAAAAGAGAGTTAATTGAAAATAGATTGTTTTTTGACCAAGACACTATCCCACCATTAAGGATAAAGAGGAAAAAGCCCCTGTAGCTCAACGGATAGAGCGCTGGTCTTCGGAACCAGATGTGCGAGTTCGAATCTTGCCGGGGGCACACTTGACAAAATAAGGGAAGTGGACTATCCTTAAATTGTACTTTTAAGGATAGTCAACTACTCATATATGGTAAAAAGACAAGATTTAGAAATTAAAAATCCTTGGTGGAGGGGCGACGAGTTCGTTGTCCCAGAAAGAAATCTCCCCAAAAGAGATATGTATTTTGTGCTAGAAAAAAATCTAACACATTCTTTAATATTAAATATCGTGGGATTAAGGCGTGTTGGCAAGAGCACAATTCAAAAACAATTAATTAATCATCTTTTGGTGCATAAAAAAGTAGCCCCAAATAATGTTTTTTATTTCCTTTTTGATTATTCTTCTCAAATACAAAAAGCTGAATTTCTTGATGAAGTTTTATCCTTCTACTTTAAAGAAATTGTTGATAAACCATCTTTAAACTTTGACAATATAGTATATATATTTTTAGACGAAATACAGTATATTGAAAACTGGCAATCAGTATTAAAAAAGTATTATGATTTATCAAATAAAAAGATCAAGTTTATTGTAACTGGCTCGCAGAGCATCCTTCTTAAAGGAAAGAATCACGAAAGCCTAGCGGGAAGGGTTTTTGATTATTACTTGCCTCCATTGTCATTCCGTGAGTTTATTAAAATTAGAGAAGAAAAAATAGATAATTTAGAAGAATATGACCTCTTTGAGATTCCAAAGGTCCTTGGCAGATTGACTCAATTTGATATATATAATGGTAAAAAAATCAATGAATTAAGTAGAGAATATATTATTTCTGGGCAATTTCCAGAAACTAAGAACCTAGAACTTCCTGAACAGCGCTATGAATATATAGCTGAATCAGTTATTGGAAAAATACAAGACGACTGCATCCACATCTTCAATGTTGAAAAAAGAGATGAGTTTAAATTATTTACACGACAACTATTAAACAATGTCTCATCATTATTCGAATTAACAAATATCAGTCGTGAAATAGAGGCATCTAAAAAAACCTTAGAAAGCTATTTAGAATATTTAAAAGAAAGCTACGTCATCGAAGTGCTATACAGAAACCACAAGTCCTTGATTAAAAGAGGAAGAACTCTTAAGAAAATTTATACACCCTGTATTAATTTCACCTGTGCCCTTAACCACTACACCGAAAGGAGTATAGACGAAGTTCCTCAAGCATTTGGCAAGATTATTGAAAACATTGTATACAACACTCTAGTTCTTAAGTACGGAAAAGATAACATTAGTTTTTGGAGAAATAAAGACAAAGAAATTGATTTCTTGGTAGACAAGAATAAAAGAAAGCTAGCTATTGAAATCAAGTTCTCTAATAATATCAACTTAAAAGAATTGGCCCCTTTAATCAACTACATCAAGAAAAAAGATGTTGAATATGGTATCGTAGTTACTAAAAACGAAATAGATAAAAAAGAAATGCAAGGCAAGACTATATATTTTATACCTTACTATCTAATATTAATGATGATTTAACTTGATTTTTTCTATAAAACAAGCTATACTGACGCCATAAAACATATGCCATTATCAAAAACAAAGAAGATATTTCTTCTATTTATACTATTGTTTTTAACTGTTTCTCCTGTTTTAGGAGAGGAGTCTGGTGGGCTAGTTCCTTGTGGTAATCCAGGGCAAGAAGCTTGTACATCAGAGGACCTAACAGGAATGATTGGCAATGTTTTTGATTTTGTTGCTTTTCAAATTGTTCCCACGCTAGCTATTATCGGCTTTGTAGTGGCAGGTATCATTATGATAACATCAGGCGGTGATCCAGGTAAGTTTAATCAAGGCAAATCGGCCATGGTTGCAATAGCGGTTGGATTAATGATTGTTTACCTTGCTTGGGCAATAGTAAAACTATTCATTGATGTAATCGGAGGAGCAGAGTGGACCAAAATGTTTTTTCAATAATAATTGCCCCGTTAGCTCAGTTGGCAGAGCAGGAAGCTCTTAACTTCAAGGTCGGGGGTTCAAGTCCCTCACGGGGCACTCTAATAATAAAGAATAAAAATATGTTAACAACAAAACAGAAAACAAAAATAGTTGACGACTTCAAAGTCAACGAAAAAGATACTGGCTCGGCTGAAGTTCAAATTGCATTGCTTTCAGAAGAGATAGACAAATTATTAAAACATCTTCAAAAGCACAAAAAAGATGTAAGTTCTAGAAGAGGACTTCTTAAAATGGTAAGCAACAGAAGAAAGCTTCTTAAGTTCTTAAAAAGAACAAATGAAGAATCTTACAAAAAAGTAATTAAGAAGGTGGGGCTAGAGAAATAAAAATGAAAACAGAAACTTTTAAACTAAATGTTGATAATAAAACACTGGAAGTAGAATTTAATAATCTTGCTGAAAGAACCAATAGCTCTGCTTTCGTTAAAATGGGCAACACTGTCATTATGGCAACTGCCGTAATGAGCAATAAAGAAATCGAGGGAATCGATTTCTTTCCTTTAACTGTGGCCTATGAAGAAAGGTTCTATGCTGTTGGAAAAATATTGGGATCAAGATTTACAAAAAGAGAGGGCAGACCATCAGAACAATCTATCTTAACTTCAAGATTAATTGATAGAGCCGTCAGACCACTATTTCCTAAAAACTTTAGAAGAGAAGTTCAGGTAATCCTTACTTGTCTTTCTTGGGACAAAGAAACTGACTTAGCATCTTTGGGAATGATAGCCGCTTCAATTGTCCTACATTCATCTGACATTCCATGGGGCGGACCAATTGCTCCTGTTAGAATCGGATCTGTAAAAGGAGAACTAAAAGTTTTTCCAACATTTGAAGAAAGGGAGGAGGGAGACATGGACTTATTGCTATCTGGATTAAAATCAGAGTCAAAAAAAGATATTTTGATTAATATGATTGAAGCAGGAATGAATGAAATACCAGAAGAAACAATCTTAAAGAGTGTAGAAATGTCTAAAAAATATCACCAAGACATTCTTGATTTTCAAGATGAGATAAGAAGCAAGATTGGAAAAGAAAAAATAGAAATATCTCTGCCACAAAAAAATGAAGAAGTTGAAAAGCTTGTCAAAGAAGTTATTGGAAACAGAATAGAAAATACTCTTAAGAAAGATCCAACAGATGATATGCATAAGATTAGAGATGACCTTGCGCTAAAATTAAAAGAGCTTGAAGACGCTAATGCTGTTCATTATGGTTTTTTATTCTTTGAAAAATATGCTGAAGAATTAATTCATGAGTTTGTAATTAAAAAAGGACTTCGTTTTAGAGGAAGAGGAATTGAAGAAATCAGAGATATTGTTTGTGATGTTTCTAAAATACCAATGGTTCATGGAACAGGATTATTCTCAAGAGGGGAGACAAGGGTGCTTTCTTTTCTAACGCTCGGCTCTCCGGGAGATCAAAAACTTTTTGATGAAATGGAGAAACAAGAAAAGAAAAGATTTATGCACCACTACAACTTTCCGCCATCTTGTGTTGGTGAAACTGGACCACTAAGAGGGCCAGGAAGAAGAGAAATTGGTCACGGTATGTTAGGAGAAAAAGCATTAAAGCCAATAATACCAGAAGCTGAAACTTTCCCTTACACAATTCGTCTTGTTTCTGAAGTATTGTGCTCAAATGGATCATCTTCAATGGCGTCAACCTGTGCAGCATGCTTGGCCCTAATGGACGGAGGAGTTCCAATCAAAGCACCTGTTTCTGGAATTGCAATGGGGCTAATGATGGAAATGAATGATGAAAAAACCACTGAGGATAAATCATATGTTGTTTTAACTGATGTTCAGGGAGAAGAAGATCACTATGGTGATATGGACTTTAAAGCAGCGGGGACAGAAAAAGGAATTACTGCTCTTCAAATGGACATTAAGGTAAGAGGAATCACTCAAGAAATTATGAAAACCGCCTTGTTTCAATCAAAAAAGGCACGACTAGAAATACTTCAAAAAATGAAAGAAGTAATCTCTGAGCCGAGAAAAGAACTTTCTCCAAATGCTCCAAGGATTTACACATTTAAAATTAAGCCAGAGCAAATCGGTGAAGTGATCGGAAGTGGAGGAAAAACAATAAATGAAATTATTGATACCTGCAATGTTTCAATTGACATTGAAGAAACGGGAGAGGTCTTTGTCACTGCTGAAAATGAAGAGTCAGCACAAAAAGCAGTTGAATGGATTAAGAACATTACAAGAGAAGTTGCTGTTGGAGAAATGTTCCAGGGACTAATTAAAAGAGTCCTTGACTTTGGTGCTTTTGCTGAAATACTTCCAGGCCAAGAAGGCATGATTCACATATCTCAACTATCAGAAAAGAGAGTTGAAAAAGTAAGTGATGTTGTAAAAGTTGGAGACATCGTTCCTGTAAAAGTAATCTCTATTGACGAACAGGGTAGAATTAATCTATCATTAAAGGAAGCTAAGAAATAATTATAATTTAGTTTCAAAAAATGGAAGAAAACTTTTTAGACAAAAGAAAAATTATTACAATGACGAAAGACCTAAAGGAAGCAGCCGGGACAATGGTCTATCCCAGAGAAGACGACTCTATTGATTTGTCTTCTTTCTATATCATTAAGGATTTTCCTCAAAAAGAGGAAGTGGTTCTTGAAATTCCATTGCCTGACTATGATGGTGCAGAAGAGATAGAAGATGATGAGGCAAAAGAAGATGTTGCTGAAGAAGAAGTAAGTGAAGAAGAGGAAACTGAAAGTACTGTTAATAACGAAGTAAGTGAAGAAGAAGAGGAATTAGAAAAAGAAGGAGTAAACGAAGAAGAACAAGGGGAAGAAGAAGTTTCTGCTGAAGATGAGGTAGAAGATGAAGAAGAAGAGGAGGAGGATGCTGCCGAAGAAGAAGAGGAGGAAGAAGAAGAACTACCAAGCGCAGTTGAGCTAGGATTAGAAGATCCAGAAGAAGAAGCAGAGGAAAGAAGGCAAACGGAGGAAAGCAAAGAGGAAACAAATGAAGACGAAGCAATTGAAGAAGAGGTAAATGAAGACGAAGAAAAACTAAAAGCAATTGCTGATAGAATTTTTGAACTAGAAGAAGTTTTAAAATCTATAGAAGAAGAAAGAAAGCCATTTGATAAAAGGAAGGAAGAAATCAGTAACGAAATAGAGAATAATAAGAAGAAGATAGAAATGCTTCTAGAAAAGAAGAATATTGTTGATAGTGATAAAAAAGCAGTAGAGGAAAGGGAGGCCGCAGCAGAAGGACCAGAAGAAAAAAGGTCTATTGAAAAAGAAAGGTGGAAAATAGAAGAAGATAGAACAAACATTGAAAAAGAAATATTTGAAAAAGAAGATCAAATAAAGTCACTAGAGCTTCAATTAAAAGAATGCGAATTAAGTGCTGAAAAAGTAACAATCAGAGAGAAAGATGTTGCTCAAGAAATTGAGATACTAAAAAGAAACAAAGAAATCATTCTTTTAAATCAACAAAAAGCAGAGCTAGAAATAGAAATCAAGCCCCTAGAAGAAAAAATGGAAGACATTAAAAGAGAGATGTTTGAAAATACAAAGAAACAAGATAAAGCAGAAAGAAATATAACATCAATAAAAGCAAACGAAGAAGCAATAGAAGAAGAAATTAAGATATTAGAAAAAAGACAGTCCGAAACTAAAGAAGAGGGCGAACTAAGAAAGATTGCCGAAAGAAGAATGGAACTAGAAGAAAAAAGGAGGGCTCTTGAAAAAGAAAGGTGGGACACAGAAGACGAATTTGAGAGTCTTGATTTTAATAGAAAGACGATTAAAGAAAAATATCAAGAAGTTGCTTCTAAGGCAAAGCAAATTAGAGCACAAATTTTTGAAATTGAAGATAAGATTAATAAACCGTAATGCCAAAACCAACAACTCTTTCTAAGATAATGATTAGAGTAATAATCATATTAATCATAGCTTTTGTTGTTTTTTTGGTGCTAAAATAATATGACACCAGATTTTATAAACCAAAGAAAAGAAGATTTGCTAAACAAAAAAGAAGAGCTTGAAAAAGAGCTTAGTGAATTTGCTGTAAAAACAAGTAAAGATAATTGGGAAACAAAATACCCTCAAATGGATGGCGACGAAGAAGACAAAACAGACGAAGTAGAAGAATACGAAAACCTTTTACCTATTGAAAAATCCCTAGAGGAAAAGCTAAAAGATGTTAACACTGCTTTAGAAAAGATTGAAAAAGGGGAATACGGCAAATGTGCTTGCGGAGAATTAATATCTGAAGATCGCTTGAGGGTTCTTCCTGAAGCAAAAACTTGCGATGTATGCAAGTGTAAAGACAGTGAGTGCGCTAATAATTAATAACTAACTGATGCTCCTAGAGCATAATTTCTCAAAGGATTTGCGGTTCCTCTCGTCTCAAAGTGTAAATGAGAACCATTTCCTCCCATGTTAATAGTTTTTCCTGTGTTACCCATATAGCCAATGATTTGACCCTGCAAAACGCTTACACCCGGTGTTATGCCTCTTGCAAAGGCACTTAAGTGTGCATAAAGAGTAACTACTCCATTTGGATGAAGAATTGTAATATAGTTTCCATAAGGCCAAACATTCTTAACAATCTGAACCGTTCCTCCTGCAGCTGCTACGATTGGTGTTCCAATAGAATTAGCAATATCAACTGCATTGTAATATGCCACTCCTCTACTAGTATATGCATAGTGAGATCTCTGAGTAATAATTCCTTTTGTTGGTACAATGAAATAAGAATTTGAAACACTTGTATTGGTCTGGATTGTTGCAATAGTAGGAGCAACCTGTTTTGGCATCGTTCCATTAGGGATAACAATAATATCTCCTATAAATATTTCTCCATTAGAAGAAAGATTATTATAGCTAATAATTTCATCTTTCTTGGCAGAATAGTTCTTTGCTAAGGCCTCTATTGTTTCTCCTTTGTCTACCATATGAAGAATTCCATTAATTGGTAAAATTAAAAGCTCCTGGCCGGGATAAATCTTAGAATTATTAAGATCGTTAGCTAGGAGTATTGTTGTTACAGATATATTGTATTTTTCAGAAATAGCAGACAATGTTTCTCCTTGTGCCACCATATGCTTAATAATGTGCTTTTCTTCATTAAATTCCTCTGTAGACAAGGAAGCCATCGTTTCAGAAGTAATAAATAGGGGAGATGATATTGCTCCTAAGACATTTTCTTGCTGAATGATTAAATTACCAATAATAGGTTGAAAAGCATCGGCAACACTGATAAAATGACTCTGTGAGCTTGTTATTGCTGATGATCTAGGCGTTTCAGATTGTCCCATTGAAATAGTTATCCAAAAGCACAAGAGAACAAAAAAAGACCAGAATAGCTTTTTTCTGCCTAACTTATTTAATAGTTTATCAATTTTATCGTTAGTAAGTATAATTCGTGCTACAAGGTTTCTGTTTAAAATCTTGTAGATTAATAGTTATCAAAATCCAGCGTATTTATCTGGATACTATAATTCTACCCTTATAACCATATATGTCAAGAAACTTTTCCACACCAAAAAAAGAAGATGTTTTTCTTAAAAAAGGCCT
>JASGMO010000026.1 GCA_030156465.1 Patescibacteria group bacterium | reverse complement strand
CACAACTCCATTCTTTTTTATCTTGTCTTCTTTTTTATTCATGTAAAAGATACTAGAACAATAGCAAAACTTTTGCTTTTGGTCAAGAGATTAATCAAACTTTAATTTTATTTCCACACTTTCTTCTTTTGAAGGCAATGTTGATCTCCAAAATGGAACGATATTAATTTCAACTTTACTTACCTCTACCATGTTTTCAAGCAAAGACGCGGAATGAATTTTGTTATTATTTAGCAAACCACTTCTTAACAATTCTTCTTCGGGCAACGAATATGTCTTTGCGGTAAAAATAATACTTAATTCAAGTTTTCCCTCAACAACCTCATATTCTTCAATCTCACATAAAATACTATCGGGAACTATTTTGACATTATCAAATATTTCATTGTTAATTAATTTTTCACCTATTTTAATTAAATCGTCTTTCCTAAAAGCGGTTACCTTAGTATTAATTTTTCCAGAAACACTAAACTTTTCTACTTCAGCACCAGCTGGAGCATCAGCATATACATCTTCTACTGTTACGGATATATTTTCAGGAATATACATAAAGCTCTCAGGGATAGAGCTTATTAATTCTTCTTTAGCTATTTCACCATATTTTTTTTCAAAGTCTTCCTTTGATGACGAAATATCACCAACAGTAACTATTTTAACTTGTGAATCTTCTCCCCCTTCTAATGGAGAAATTGTTTCAGCATAAATACTTGAATAAATACTTGTTCCGACAAGGCCTGGTATAGAGAATGTTGCTGATTCAATATTATATTCTGTTCCCGCTTTGTCCGCAGTCACAGCTATATCAACATATCCATCAGCAGGAATAGTAAATGCTTCGTCAGCCTTATAAATTAACTCTCCTGGAACAGATAAAAATCTTGTATTCTTAATTAATGATTGGTTTTTAGCGGGACTTATTTTATTATAAACTCTTATCACTCCAGTAGCTCTTTTTGTTTTTGAATCAGTTCCAGTTGATATATAGCTAGCTGTTACTTCTTTAGCGTCAGAAAATACAACACCGGGTAAAACTAAATTATCAAAATCAATTAATGCTTCTGACACATCTACTTTTATTAAAGAAGTAACTGAAATATCTTCTGTATTAGGATATATACTAACCTCTGCTTTTCCCGGAAGGAAAAAGAAAACTCCTAGCAAAGCAACGACAACCAAAAGAGAAATAAAAATTAAAGGATTTTTATTCTTTTTGGGTTTCTCTTTATAACAAAAAGAATCTTTTTGTTCTGCTTTTTCGTTTGGAATTATATCGTATATTTTCCTTGGCATATTGCTTTAATTCTTCTTACCCCTCTACTTGAACTCTCCTCCTTAATTATTTTAAATGATTCTAATAATGATATATCATCTATATGCTCACCACCACAAATCTCTTTTGAAAAAATCTCTCCACTATCTTTATTGTATATCGTCCAGACACTTACTTTTTCAGGGTACCTTTCTTTGAAAAAAGATAATGCTCCTGATGACAATGCTTCATCTAATGGCATCACTTCTTTTTTTGAAATTAATCCTTCTTTAATTTTTAAATTAATTAGATCCTCCACCTCTTTTATTTCTTCTGGTGTCAATTTTCTTTCAAAAGAAAAATCAAACCTCAATCTTTCATCATTAATGTCTGACCCCATTTGCTGAACACCCTCACCTAAAACCTTCCTTAATGCTGAGTGTAGCAAATGCGTAGCAGTATGTAAATGTGGGTTACTGCCACCACAAAACTTCTTCTCTGCTCCAGCTCTTGATAGCTCTTGGTGTTTTTTTATTTCTTCTTGAAATTCTTTTTCGTCTAATGATAAATTCTTTTTACCCAATTCTTCTTTAATCATTTCTAAAGGAAAGCCATAGCTTTGATATATATCAAAAGCTTCTTTTCCTGAGATATCATTTTCAATTGAATTAATTATCTTAAGTCCCCTGTCTAGCGTTAAAGAAAACTTTTCTTCTTCTTTTTTAATAATCTCATATGTTTCTTTTCTTTCTATTTCTTTATAAACATCTTTGTATTTGTCTATAGTTAATTCAACTAACGGAATCCAAAAATCTTTTTGTAATTCCAGCATTTTACCATATCTGATTGTTCTTCTGATTAATCTTCGTAAAATATATCCTTGTCCTGTGTTTGATGGAATAATTCCTGCATCAACTAGAAAAACTATTCCCCTAATATGATCGGCAATAATTCTACAAGAAACCTCATCTTCTTTATTACTTATCTTAGAAATGACATCAGAGAATAAATCTGTTTCATACGCAGAATTTTTTTCCTGGATAATTGAAAGCAACCTTTCAAAGCCAATTCCTGTATCAATGTTTGTTTGTTTTAATAACTCATACTCACCTGCTTCATTTTTAAAATACTGCATAAAAACAAGGTTCCATATTTCAACATATCTCTTACAATAATCACAATTTGGTCCACAATCAGCCCTACCACAACCAAATGATTCGCCTCTGTCATAGTGAATTTCTGAACATGGTCCGCATGGCCCTGTCTCAGAAACCGGTCCCCAAAAATTATCTTTTTGATCACACTCTTTAATGCTAGTAATTCCTCTTTGTTTCCAAAGATTAATTGCTTCCTCATCTTTAGGGATAATCTCATTTCCACTAAAAACAGTAATATGCATTCTTGATTTATCAAGACCAATGCTTTCTAAAAACTCTAGAGCATAATCAATTGCCCCTTCTTTAAAGTATCCTGATTCATCTTGACCTATTGACCAATTTCCAAGCATTTCAAAAAAAGTATGATGAGTATCATCTCCTATTTCTTCAATATCATCCGTCCTGAAGCACTTTTGACAGCTTGCTAAATGTCTATTGCCAAAATCAGCAACTACATCTTTTTTGCCGGACAAATAAAGAGAAAACTGTTGCATGCCAGCAGTAGTGAATAAAACGCTAGGGTCAGTTGGTAAAAGAGAAGAAGAGGACACTATTTTATGCCCCTTACTCTCAAAAAAATCAAGAAAATGTCTCCTTAATTCGTTAGAATTCATACTTGTATTCTAACAAAGAGAAGTTCTTTGGTCAAATAAAAAAGCACCGCTAATGCGGTGCCTCATCCATTAATCGTCCGATATTTTCCTTTTCGCCTCTTCTATTAATTTAGCTGCTGCATCTTTTCCTCCTAGTCCAAATGCTAACCCTAGTGCAATGGTTAGAGTTCCAACAAAACCCATAACTAGTGCATTAACAACTTCAGGAGCTACTCCTAATTGAGATAAAACTGCTAGCCCAGCGAAAACATATATTCCGCCCTTAACCATTGTTCCTAAGAAATTAACAAAGTTAACTCCCATTTTCTTTGCTGAAACCTTAACAATTTTTTCTATTACATCAGCTATAACTATTGCTACAACTAGAATAATAATAGAAACGATTAAGCTAGGTGTCCATGCAATAATACTAGTTAATATTGCAGCAAAAGCTGTCCAACCAACTATATCTGTAGCAATCATTAGAAATACAAATACCAGTATC
This sequence comes from Patescibacteria group bacterium, assembly GCA_030156465.1. GTDB lineage: Bacteria > Patescibacteriota > Minisyncoccia > Minisyncoccales > Minisyncoccaceae > UBA2558. Next base: position 4,285 of record JASGMO010000026.1, on the reverse strand, counting down.
CATTTAAAAATTGCTCCAACAAATCCAGATGGGTCCACTTTTATATCTGCATTAGCTAAAGCATCTTTCCATCCTGCTCTTTCAAAAATAGAGTTGAATTTTAATTTGCTTAGAATACCAGCAACTAACTTTCCTAACCAAATTGCTATAATCCAACCTATTATGAAAATAATTATCGCTCCCAATAAATCAGGAAGGAAAAGCAAAACATTTTCCCAAGCGCTAGATAGTGCTTGCGTTGTAATTGATGACCAATCTTGTGTCATATTTTTGACCATTTTTTCTTAATCTAACAAATCATAAAGATAAGAAAGATAAGAAAATAATGGATGTTAATTATATTATAATTATACCACACCATTAAAAGATCGCAAGCAATCTTTCAACAATTAAAAAATCTCCTAAAAGTCTTCGGTAAATAAAAAAGTGGCTTTGTCTTGATGACAAGGTGCCACTGACCTCTTGTTCTTTAACTCACTTTGCGAGCTAGATATTCTCTACCCTTGCCAACATTAGTATTAATTGGCACACCTTGGGCACAAAACGGACATTCCGCTTCATCCCATGCCTCAAGCTCAATATTGACAAGCGCAAAGAGCTTCAATGGATTCGCTACATCCTCCAGAGTAATTCCTCCGCGATTGCAGAGAACACCAAGTCCAACAATATTACCACCGAGAGCGCGAGTTGCCTCGATGACTTTCTTTACTGAACCTCCGGTGGTGAGCACATCTTCTATCACTAAGACATTTTTTCCAGCTACGATTTTATCGTAACCACGCTTAATGACAAAGGTGTCTTCTTCCGCTTTCTCGGCGTAAACTCCGAGCACTTCGTGCCCAGTAATTTCCGAGAGGTGATACGCTACCCATTGGGATAGAATCACACCCCCGATTGCTGGAGCGATAACCACCTCCACTTTATCGTCCACGAACTGCTCAGCAATCGCCCGGCACAAATCCGATGTCTCCTTGGTATGCGGATAAAGCGCATCCTTGTTGACATAAACTGTGCCGTGCTTCCCTGAAGCATAGACAACATGACTATCAGTGATAACTGCTCCAACTTTACCGAGTACTTGCAAAACTTTCTCATTCATAATTTTGTTCCCTCCTAACTTATATTACTTAAAAACATTAAAAAAAGCAAGTTTTTCGCTTCAGTGAAATACTCAGATATAGCAGAGAACTTCCTCCTTGGACACTTCTTCTGTCACGCTATCATTCTAAGAATTTAGCAATCAATTCTTATATTTTTGGTGTTTATTCAAAATATCTTCTGTTATCCCGTTGGCCCTACAAATATCACGGTAAAATCTTGCCGAGGGCCTTATTTCCCTCTCTAGTGTTTCGTAATAAAAGTGGTATGCTATACTTGTTATGATACTAAATATTTTAATTTCTGGCAACAAAAAGAGTTGTCCAATACAACATGAGCATGAAATGAAGAACACTTTCTAACGCAAAATGAGCATGAAACCATGCCCAAAGAAATCTTGAATCGCTTCTACTAGAAGAATTGTAAAACTATCCAGAAATGCTCTCCTTCGTTTCATGCTCATTATTGGATTAGAAAATACTTTTGCACAACTCCAATTCTGGTGACGCATTTCACAAAGCGAAATACGAAAAATTGTGGCGACGGAAAAAAGTGACGAAAACGAAGGCGGACAAAACTCCCTTCCTTTTTTTTCGCCCGAGCAAGACAACTAATCAACTTTAGTGGACCGACGGGGACTCGAACCCCGAACCCTCTCATTGCAAATGAGATGCTCTACCAATTGAGCCATCGGCCCTCAATGTGGGTGGGTATGCCTGGACTCGAACCAGGGACCTCGTCATTATCAGTGACGCGCTCTAACCAGCTGAGCTACACACCCTTTAATACAAAAAGATGTTCTTTTATCGGGTTAAACCAAGCAGAAACCCTCTTTGAATGAACAACTTCTAATTCAATTTCTTTAAAAAAATATTCCCACTCTTTTTTTGTAAAGAACTCCCCCTTCTCTTCGTTGTTTTGGAATAGTTTTGCAAAAGATACTCCGTGCAAAAAACACATAGTTCTACTTAGTAACCCTTCGGGTAAATTTTCATACAAAATAATGGTGCCACTTGAAACTCTCTTTATTTCTTTTAGCAGTTCTTTTGGATTTTTGCAATGGTGTAAAACAAAGTTAATTAAAGTTATATCAAAATAATTACTTTCTAAAAAAGATAGATCTTCACCATTGTATTTAACGAACTTCATATCCTCTATCCTGTTATCAATAATATCAACTCCCAGTATTTCTCCACTAAAAAAAATCTCAAACTCTTTTCCTACCGTTCCAGAGCCACAACCAAAATCAAGTATTTTAGAATTAGGCAAAACAAAATCTGCGCAATCTTTGCACATTTCCCTTGCCGCATTTCTGTAAAGCTTACGAAAAATACGATACTGAGATGGTCCTATGCTTTTCATTATTAGTTAGTTTCTTAGAGTTGTTCCGCTATGTATAAAATAATCTCTTGTTTAGGTAGAGAGATCAATACCTCGAGATTAATTCAGTGATCACTCGCGAACTAATCTCGGTCGACAAACATTTAAAAAAAATAAATGATCCACGAGCAGCTTCCGCTACCCGTGCCTTGTTACGACTTCGTCCCTCTCATTGAATCTACCTTAGGCCCATTTGCATGGAACTTCGGGTATCCCCAACTCGCTTGACGTGACGGGCGGTGAGTACAAGACCCAGGGACATATTCACCGCAGCGTGGCTGATCTGCGGTTACTAGCGATTCCGGCTTCATGAGGTCGGGTTTCAGACCTCAATCCGAATTGAGGAATTGTTTGATAGGATTTGCTCCAGATTACTCTTTCGCTTCCCGTTGTCAATCCCATTGTATCACGTGTGCAGCCCAGGGCATCAAAGGGCCATGCTGATTTGGCGTCATCCTCACCTTCCTCCTGGTTGTCCCAGGCAGTCCTCTATGACACATGAAACATAGAGCAAGGGTTGCGCAGGTTACCCCATTTAAGGGAGCAACTCAAGCCACCTGCTGACGACAACCATGCAGCGCCTGGGTTAATGTCCTTGTGGGTGGGCAAATCTTTCGAAATGCTTTCATTAACTTTTCAAGCCCTGGTAAGGTTCCTCGCTTACTGTCGAATTAAGCCACGTGATCCACCGCTTGTGTAGGTCCCCGTCTATTCCTTTGAGTTTTAGCCTTGCGGCCGTACTTCCCAGGCGGAATACTTAACGCGTTAGCTTCGCCACTGCAAGGGTCGACACTTGCAATAGCTAGTATTCATCGTTTAGGGCGTGGAATACAAGGGTATCTAATCCTTTTCTCTCCCCACGCTTTCGTCTATCAGTGTCAGGACTGTCCTAGCTGATTGCCTTCGCTTTCGGTGTTCCACTTGATATCAACGGATTCCACCCCTTCACCAAGTGTTCCATCAGCCTCTAACATCCTCTAGTTTGCCAGTTTTTCCCGCTTTTCCAAGGTTGAGCCCTGGAGCTTTAACGAGAAACTTAACAAACCACCTACAGACCCTTTACGCCCAATAAATCCGGATAACGCTCGGGGCACTCGTATTACCGCTACTGCTGGCACGAGTTTAGTCACCCCTTATTCCTAGGGTACAGTCAAAGTTCTTCCCCTAGAAAAGTGGTTTACAATCCGAAGATCTTAATCCCACACGCGACGTCGCTTGATCAGGCTTTCGCCCATTGTCAAATATTCTCGACTGCTGCCTCCCGTAGGAGTATGGCCCATGTCTCAGTGCCATTGTTGGCGGTCAAGCTCTCACTCCGCCTACCCGTCATTGCCTTGGTGAGCCATTACCTCACCAACTAGCTGATAGGACGCAGACTCATCCTTTACCGAAAAATCTTTACCGTTGCCGGACTATCGGGAATTAGCCTGAATTTCTTCAGGTTATGCCCGAGTAAAGGGTTGATATCTACGTGTTACTAACCCGTTCGCCACTGCTGTATTGCTACAACCGTTCGACTTGCATGCCTTATCCACGTCGCCAGCGTTCATCCTGAGCTAGGATCAAACTCTCAAAAAAAATAGCGGAACAACTCTAAAAAACTTACTAAGTTATTCCTAAAAATCCTACTAAAATGATTTGCTGTATTCAATTATCAAAGTACAAGATAACACAGGGATAATACCCAATATTTCTCAAAATGTCAAATATGAGCCGGTAGACGGATTTGAACCCCCGACCTACTGTTTACAAAACAGTTGCTCTACCACTGAGCTATACCGGCAAATTACTTTTTTTTATTAATTGA
>JASGMO010000025.1 GCA_030156465.1 Patescibacteria group bacterium | reverse complement strand
TCTTTTTGACACCAATACATTCCTACTGGTCCATTATAAGAATATGGACAATTATTATGCTGTGCTTGTGTCGGTGTTGGCTCATAAGAATAAGAACAGCTATAATTATAAGAAGAATTGGACTGAAGTATGGGAGTAGTTGTTGGGCCAACCAATTCGCACTCACAAATACTGCCAATTATATTAGATGATGAAATATTATATTGAGGAGAATCAACTCTAACTCCTGATAAATCTTTGAGGGCATCTGCAAAACCCTTAAATCTTTGAAGGTGTCCTATTTTTGACAAGTTTGAATTTCTTTTTGTTTTTTCACTAGCATTAGTTGTATGTATAAAATTATCTTTTTTTATATTATCATTGTTCCAATATATTTTTTTAACAAGGTCACAAAATTTTCCGTAGTCGCAAACCCAATATTGCGGTCTTGGAACTCCATATGTGCTCATTCCACACCAACATTTTGTATTAAGTCTTGGCGGACTCGAACTACAATAAACAAACCCTGTTCTTTTGGGAGAAATATCACATGTTTTACACCATCCCACTCCATAGCATGCAACCTGCCTTACTTCAACTCTTCCTGGTACCATAGTATTAGGAATGGCCTGACCACAAGCCCACCATCTTAATTGTGGACAAGAACATTCTCCTCCTCCACATCGACCAGAACAAGTAGTATATCCATAGTGAGCATTCCAAGTCGTGCATCTACTTGAACTACAAGTAGAAGGGATATTACTTATCTGAATAACATTATCTATTATAGCTCTTGACTCTAGTAGTATATTTTCTATTGCATTAACAATTGCTTTTCCCCACTCTTGTGCTTCATCAACTACTTCTCCAATTGGTATAACGCCAGCGTAATTTCCTAAATCTATATCTCCCTCAATAACTGTACATTTTTGCTGTGGCTGATTTCTTGTAATGTAATTTTTGTAGCTATTATAATCTTCACTAAAATAAAATGTTGCACTATCTCCATCATAAAAATATTGCCTCTCATATTCTCCACTTTCTAATTCTACCTCCTTACACGGCTCATTACTATTTAGTGCATCATCTTCAGAATTGAACTCTCTACAATATCTAGAAATATCATATCCTTCAAAAGTTGTCTTTTCTATTTTGTATCTTGTGGCCTCGCTTTTTATTTTTTCGTATTCAGCCAAAGTAATTCTTTCTCCCCAAGGTATTTTCATTTTTTCTTTAGCACAAGATAATTGAGTTACTCTTTTTTGAAAATAATCTTTAAAATATTCTATTCTTTGTATTCCAGCATCTAGAGTTAAAAATATTGGCTCATCTATTTCATTTTTTTCTGAAAAATATCCTGCATCATAACATTCTTGACTTGGTTTTTGTCCAGTAATAAGTCGCTGTATTTCCTCTGTCTTACATTTAATTGCTAACCTATTGCTACAAGTGTCATATTTATACTGCTCAAATCCAAAATTTTCAGTGTAGGGATTAGTAATTGGACCATAATATGATGGTTGAGCTTTTGGACATCCATATTCACCTCCACATACCTGACTACAAAAACTATACGGCCCTGTACAAGGAGAACAATTTTGATTAGGGCATGATGCTGGGCGATAAGTTCCAGAATTATATGGCATTATTACTTTTTCATATCCAAGATCTTCTCCGCACTCGCTAGTTATAATTCCTTGACCTTCAAACCGTCCAACATAAAGATTTGAACAAGCACATCCAGACTTCATCAAACTGCTTAATTCATTGATTAGTGGATTAAGATGATACTCCACTTTAGCAGCATATGCGCTTGTTAAAAGGTTCATACAATAAAATAAGTCCTTATTTAAAAGAATATCTCTTTCGTCTATTTTGCCATCTCCGTTTTGATCAACAACATTTCCAACTATAATATTTCCAGAAGCATCCTTAAACCTTGTTTCATATTGATAACAAGGAGTTTCAATAGAAGAAATTCCAGCTAAAAGCTCTTCAGTAATCGTTCCTATTGGTATTTCTTCAAAAGTATAAACATCTAACTCTTTGACTGGCGCTGGTGGGGGAGTGAATATAGAAGGAGTAATGTTAATTTCACCAATATTCAACTCTAGATTAAATATACCGGGATTAATTGTTGCTAAAAGAACATATGAAAGCAATAATACCCCAAGCCCTATTAATGTGTTTTTAATCTTTTCTTTAGCTCTAGAAAAAGCAGAAGGGTCTCCGCGAGAATTTAAAATATTGATTCCCTGAAAAACAATCATGAAAATAGTAAGAGCAATCCCTCCTATTACGGCGATATTAAATATGCTAACTACTATATCTCCTAAGCTTTGTTCCATATATTATTCTTCTTCTAGATTAAATAATACTGATGCTGTCCAAAAAAATCCTACACCTCCAATCCAAGGAGTTGTTTCTCCAATTAAAGGAGTTAAAAATCTTAAATACTTGTTCTTGAAAAGCTTTGCAAAAAACTTTTTAATTTTTCCTCCACTTTTTCTTCCTGCAAGAGACGGCAATCTCTTGCCTCTTATCAACAACCAAGGAAAAAAAATAAATATACCTGTAAGATCAAGCACGCCCAAGTCATCTAATCCAAAAAGAACCAACCCTAGTCCGCAGAAATCAAGAAACAGGGCAGCGGGAAGCATAAAAAAGGCCTCTGGTGTAAACTTAATATTAAACATAATATATGTAAATTATACTGCATTATTAAAAGAGAAGCAACAATATCCTTTTTGGTAATTTATTTATTATTGATATTAAAAGTGTCAAAAGTGTTTAGACATTACCTATGACTATTGACAAAATAATATTTTACGCTATTATATTATTGGAGAGGTTGTAAAAATTAAGGAGGATTATTTTATGCAGGAAAAGAAATTTCAAAAAAAAATTGAGAGCTTTGTTTGTCAAAAATGTGGCAACAAAGTAAATGGTCAGGGATACACAGATCACTGCCCTGAATGTTTATGGTCTAAGCATGTTGACATTAATCCCGGAGACAGAAAATCAGAGTGTTTTGGTTTGATGGAGCCAATAGGCGCAAAAGTGAAAAAAGACAAGTACATAATATATTATAGCTGCACTAAATGTGGCTATAATCATAGAGTCAAATCAGCTCCAGATGATAATTTCGAAAAAATCGTTCAAATTATAAATAAGCCTCTCAAAGAATAAAAGCACATTTTTTTAAAAAGCGTGCTTCTTTTTTTATGATTAAAAGATTAAAACATTATAGCGTTCCTCACTTGCTTCATATTGAGATGAGTTATGCTTGTAATTCTAAATGTCTTTTTTGCTATAATCCTCATCGTAAAAGCCCGATAGACTATTTTAAAATTGATAAAATAGTAGAATCTGTTTATAGTTCGCATATTCCACATGTTTATTTAATCGGCGGAGAACCATCATTACTCAAAACACAAAAACTTAACCAGTATATTGATTTATTATCGAAAAGATCATCGGTGACGATAGTTACTAATGGATTAATTTATAAAAAAAATCTTTCTAGAAAATTATCATGCATTGGTATTCCAATTCACGGTAATAAAAAAATCCATGAAATGTTAACAAACAATAAGGGAGGATATCAAAAAACAATTAAAACAATTAAAAATTATATCAAAGACGGTTTTGATGTCAGGTGTATTCCCGTGTTAATGTCAATAAATTACAATCAAATATATGAAATAATTAAACTAGCTAAAGAGTTAGGCATGGAGAGTGTTTTTGTTGATCGGTTTGAAAGCGGCGGCATTGGCAGCAAGGTAGCAGATAAATTAAAAATAAGCTCTTCTCAATTCAAAGAGGCGCTAGATCAAATGATTAAAGCGAGAAATGATTTTAATATTCCAGTTGGATTTGGCACAGCTATTCCTTTTTGTGTTGATGAAAGGCTAATTAGAGAAAATATGTGGGCTGATTGTGGCGTAGGCGTTACTTTTTGTGCAATTAATCCAAGTGGTGATTTAAGAATTTGTAATCAATCTAACATTTCTTATGGAAATATTTTAAAAGATTCTGTTGAAAAAATATGGAATAGAAAAAAAATAGATGATTTTAGAGATTTAAGATGGGTTAAGTCTCCCTGTAAAAAATGTCCCCTCCTTCACTATTGTACTTGTGGTTGCAAGGTAGACTTAACTTGTTCAAATGAATATTGTATAGATTATGCAGTTAGAGAAAATAAATCAAAATTGCTTGATCAAAATAAAATGAAAGATTTGTCAAAAATATTTTTAAACAATAAAAATACTTTAACAATTACACCTAAAAAATATCGAAAATTTACTCTTAATAGATATGCTAAATTAAATTTTATTCATAAAGAAAATTATTTAGTCACCCGTTATCAAACTGTTGTTTTAGATAAAGTAGCCATGAAAATAATAAAAGAAATTTTTGATGGAATTAGCTCCGAGAAAGATTTAATTAAAAAATTTGAGAACCAGGTTGACAAAAAAGAATTAAGATTTCTTGTTAATAAATTAATAGATTTAGAATGTATAGATCTGAAGTAAACTAATGAAGTCAAATCAAATTATAAAATCATGTTATTGGGAAATAACAAAAAGGTGTAATTTAGAGTGCCTGCATTGCATTTCTTCAGTTGGTAATAAAAAAAATCTTGACGAAGAAAATTCATTAAAAATAATTGATATACTTAAGGATTGGCATTGTGAAGAAATTAACCTTACAGGAGGAGAACCATTAATTAGAAATGATATTTTTAATATTCTTAAAAGGGCCAAGAAAAGAAAAATCAAAACAAGAGTATTGTCTAATGGAACATTAATTAATAATAAAAATATTTATCAAATTAAAAGCTATGTAGACGACTTAGGAATAAGCTTAGATGGCTCTTCGGCTGAATTTAACGACAAAATAAGGGGTGGCGGTTCTTTTGAAAAAATTATTAAATCCATTAATTTAATTAAAAAAAATAAAATTCCAATTACTTTATATATTACTATTTGTGAATTAAATTTATATAATTTTGAAAAAATTTTAAAGTTGGTTAAATTATTAAAAATTGACAATATCAGAATAAATGAAGTAAATCTGAAGGGTAGAGCATATAAAAATAGAGGGCAACTCAAAATTAACAGCAATCATCAATTTAAGCTTAAATACTATTTATTAAATATTTTAAAAAAAAATAATTATACTGATCGAAATTTTTTGTTTAATAATTCTTGCGAAGTAAGTAATGATAATATTTTTCTTTCTCCATTAGGATACATTTATAGTTGTATAGAAGTTTATCAACAAAAACCAAGTTATCATTTAGGCAATATTTTAAAGATTGATAAAAATTATCTTAGAGAACAAATGATAAACCAGGCCAAATTAAAACCTAAAAAATGTCCTTATCAAATAATAATAAATGATGGTGTTGCTTTATGTATAAACAACCAACTAACAAAATGTAATTATGGAAAATAAAAAAATAATAAATAATAATAAAAAATATAAAGAGTCGGTTTTTCAAAATAATTTTGAAATGGATATTTCTGGTAAACAAATAAATGAATTTGATTATTCGGTCGAAGAATATTTTGATAAGAATAAAATTATTTTTCTTTCTGAATGGTCTTTTGATAAAAAAATTCATCAATATACTAGGTTTAACAAGGAGCATTTTAAAATTGCTCCAAGCATTCCAACAGAATATACTTTTCCAGATACCAATAGAGTCCTTAATGATTCTATAGAAAGGTTTCATGTTAAAGAAGGACTTCCTCAAAATAGCTTTACGGTTTTTATTAGCGAAGGATCAACACCGATGATTGCGGCCATGGTCTTATTTGCTAAAAAGCTGGGATATGATAAAATTTATAGCATTTTCCCTTTGTATTTCACTATTCACAAAATTTGCGACACAATGAATATTCATATTCATCCATGCAATAATGATTTTGCTTGTTTTGAGAATATCGAACTTAATTTGCCTAAAAGAAAGAGCTTTCTTTTTATTACAGATCCAATTTGGTCAATAGGTAAGCATTATTCAGATGAAATATTTAAGAAATTATCTTATTGGCAAAAAAAAACAGGATCAATAATTTTTGTTGACGGCTCTTTCTCATATATGAATTGGGGACAATCAATTAAAAAAGAGCCTTCTATTATTCTTGATCCAAATTTAACATTACGTTTAGTTTGTCCAACAAAAGCACTGTGTCTTCATGGTTTGCGATTTTCTTATTTACTTTGTCCAAAAGCATTTTCAAAAGAAGTGGCTAGAATATCAATTTCTAATACTGGGTCAAGCTGCTATTTTGGTCACCTACAAAGAGAAATGGTTTTTAATAAAATGACCGAAGATAATATAAATCCAATAGGACTATTTGCCTCTAAAAGATATCGAGAATTAAAAGAAAAATTTTCAGAAAATAATATTGAGCATATTGTTCCCGACTGCGGTTTTTTTATGTTTGCAAAATTAGATGATTTCTTTAAAAGAAAGAAGAAAAGAAGTAAATATTATTGGCTCAATAATAAGGCTTTAGATATTTTTAATTCAAAATATAAAGGTTATGCTAAAATAAATCTTATTGCTCGCGACAAGGTTATTCACTCTTTAATAAAGGACTTGTCTAAATAATCAAAATGAATAAAAAAATCAAAAAAACCTATAAATTAGCCGAATATCTTTTTCCTGAGATTGATAATTATTGCAAAAATTGCAATACTTGTTGCAATACTTATGGATGGCTCATAGATAATGAAGTCGATGATTTTCTTGATAAGAAATATTCCGTATTTCAAATAAATAAAACCTTGCATTGTCTTGATTCCTTTGTTCGAGATAAAAGCAACAAGATAATTATTAATAAAATTCCAAAATGTTTATTTTATAAAAAGAACAGATGCTTGATATACAGTAATAGGCCTCTTGATTGTAGGTTGTATCCAATTAAAATAAAATTTAAAAAAAATAAAATAATTGTTGGTCTAAGCTTGGGTTGTAAATATGTCTCTTCTTTGTCTGAAAAAGAAAAAGTTTATCTTTGTGCGAGGGCAATAGTTTTTTTGAAAAAAGCGCCACAAGAAATTATCAATAACTATTTAAATATAATGAAAAATGTTAATTCTATTTCTGATCCCAAAAATTTTCAAATTAAAAATATAGTAGAATTAAAAGAACAAAATGGGAGATGGAAAATTTTAGAATAATATTAAGGTTATTTTATTAACTAGTACTGTTGACTTTATTTTTTATTACATTATAATATTTATAAGTAAAAATTTAAAAAAATATGTCAAAATGTAAAGCAGTTTTAGATTCTAAGAAAATAAAAGAGCTTAGAGTTAAAATCAAAAAACAAAAAAAGAAAAAGAGGTAAATTTTATTTTAACTGATTGTTTTTTTGCGAAATTTGTTAAAATAATTTTAATCAAGGTCACATTTCCTTGCTATTATTGGTTTTTAACTTAGGATTCTCTATATTAAAAAACCAACAAAAAAAGATTTCTAAATTATTTAAAAATCTTTCGCCCAATTTAAAGAAACAAAAGCAACAACATTTAAAAGTTTATATTATCAATTAATAATATCGTGGGAATCTGTTATAGACAAACACATTTGGCGGATTAATTAATTTACTTATCCACCTTTTACATAAAAAACATTATTTCATTTGGAGTTTTACCATCAAGGGCACAATGTTCAGTATTATTATATTCTTCATTCCATCTTTTTATCTTTATCTCTATATCGTTTCTATTTCGAAAAATATTATAATCATAGAAACGTTCTTGGTCAGTGCGATGACTTCTTTCTACTCTTCCGTTCTGAGCTGGCTTGCCTGGATCAATGAGATAATGGATGATATTTTTTCTTTGACAAACAAGATCGAATTCATAAAGTCTTGGATTTAATGGATCTGTCGACTTATTATACCCTGTATATCTATTCGTGAAGCATGATCCATTATCTGTTTTTACGGCTCTTACTCTAAAAAGAGATATTTCTAATACTTCTTCAAGAAAGCTTATCGAACAGTTATTACCTAATCCATCGTATATCTTTAAATATCTCCATCTTGAAGCGCAATCAATAGCCGTATATTGGTAATATTCAAGCCCATTAATGGTTCCTGGTACGTATTTAATGTCTATCTCTACCAATTCTCCAGGAAGCAAAGGAACCTTCACATATTTCCATTTCATCTTTTTTGTTCGATATTTTTTAACTAATCCTTCTGATTTTAAAATATTACCGATTGTTCTTTCTTTCACTTCTATCCCTTCTTTTTCTAGTCTCCAATTAAGCTTCTTTGCACAAAGTCTAGTTTCTTTTCTTAATTCAATAACTCTTTCTTTGATTCGTATCGAAGTTTCGTTAGGACAAGTCCTCGGTCGGGTAGAATTAGGAATTAGTCCTTCTTCTCCGTAATTCTTAAAATTAGATATCCATCTTTCAAGAGTTCTTTTTCCTCCAGGGAAGAGATGAGTAGCATCTTTGAGTCGTATTTCTTTATTTACAATTGAAATAACCCAACGAAGTCTTTCTTCTAGAGCATTTTTTGGTATTTGTGTACACATATATTTTGATGTTTTCATATTT
>JASGMO010000024.1 GCA_030156465.1 Patescibacteria group bacterium | reverse complement strand
AAGAAATATTATAGATCAAATATTTCGTAGTTGTATAGAAAAAGATATAATTTATCTTTTGAAATCAGATAGAATAGATGCTTTTGTTTTAATGATTAAAATATTAGCTAGTCAAACCGGACAGCTTATAAACTATACAAGCCTTGCAACGCAAACAGGATTGTCTGTTCCATCTCTTAAGAAATATTTATGGTATGCAGAAAAAGTTTTTATCATAAGAACAGTGTACCCATTTTTTACAAATAAACAGAAAGAAATTACTAAATCTCCAATCGTATATTTTGTTGATTTAGGATTGAGAAACTTTTCTTTAAATATGTTTGGTAGGGTGGAAAACAATGAACAATTAGGACTAATTTTCCAAAATTTTATATATAATAAGATAAAAAAAGAAATAGAAGAAAATTTAAAAAGTATTAATTTTTGGAGAACCAAAGAGGGGGCTGAAGTAGATTTTGTAGTTAGAGATGGTTTGTCTTTGTTGCCTATTGAAGTCAAATTTTCTAATCTTTCAAAAACAGAAATAACAAGATCTTTTAGAAGTTTTATAAATGAGTATAAGCCAAAAGAAGCCAAGGTTGTAAATTTAAGTCTCAATGCTGATAAAAATATTGATAATGTAGATATAGAGTTTATCCCTTATTATAAAGAACTTGCTAATAAAAAATAATACAAATAGTTGTTACGTGGTTATTTTAAAAGCTGTAGTGACACATTATCAATAAAGGAATTACACAGCCTTGTTTTTGTCATTGGCTATGACCGAGGGGGCTTCCTAGATGGAGTGAAATATACTCGTGAGTATACTTATCCAAAGTAGGTAAATATATGAAATTTATAAATCGTCAACAACCCTGTCTTTTGAATTATGATTATTGATTTTCTTAAATTAAAATTTATTGACCAAAAGGAAATTAAAATGATTAATAATATCAAAATTAAGGTGAATAATGATATTTTGACTTATTATATTTATAATATAGATGATTTTTTGATGAAAGAAAGACAAAAGAGCATTAAGTATGTTATTATGTTTCTGTAAGGGGACAAAAATATACTATTGTAGAAACTAGGCATATGATATATAAATTATACGAAGAAAAGATAAAGAAGCAACAAAGTAAAACAATATAAATTGAAAAACTTCAAATACGTCATTATTGATATTGAGACAACAGGATTAGACATGAATAACTCTTCTATTATTGAGGTCGGTGCTCTTTTAATTGATAACAATATTATCAAAGAAAGATTTTCTTCTTTTGTTAAATATGATGGTGTCATTAGTGAAGAAGTAAAAAGAATTACAGGGATTGATGACAAAATGCTTGAAGGTGCTCCTAGCATAAAAGAGGTCATTAAAAAGTTAAACAAGTTTGTAGGCGACCTTCCGGTTGTTGCACATAATGGACTTGATTTTGATTTCCCAATCCTTAAGAAGTATGGTTTTAAGGCAAGCGAAAAGTACGATTCTATGGATTTTGCTTTTTTCGTTTTGCCGACAAACAAAAATGGTCATTCTATAAAAGAACTGGCTAATTACTTTAATCTTGAAGAGGCGCCTCATAGGGCCCTGGGTGATTGTGAGATATTATTTCAGTTAATTTGTTGCCTTCAAGAAGAATATCAAAAGAGGAATAAGTTAAAGAAGGAAGCATTAAAATATATTGCTCTAAAAATAGAATGGTGGTGGAGTAGTTTTCTTTTGGGAGACAACAAGAGACATAATATTGCTAATCTTGTGCCTAAATATACCTCAGAAGAAAAAAAGAAAAAAGATGTTTCTAATTTAGAATTAAGCGAATTGTTTGATTTAAAACGGGGCGACTATTCCGAAGATAGACCAGAACAGAAAAAGATGGCTAATTTAGTTTATGGCGCATTTAATAATAAAAAGCACATAGTAATTGAGGCTGGAACAGGAACAGGGAAGTCAAAAGCGTATTTATTACCATCATTTCTTTATGCCTTGAAAAATGGAGTCCCTATCATAATCTCAACATATACTAAGTTGCTTCAAGATCAGCTTTTTGATAAAGAAATTCCGCACATAAGGGAAATAGTGGGCCGTGACATAAAGGTAACAATTCTAAAGGGAAAGAAAAACTATATCTGTCTTCAAAAATTTAATGATTTTAGCAGTGAAGTTGAAAGCAATTTATCTCAAAGAACTTTAGGAATGAATAAAGATAATGCTAAAATATCAAATAGATTAGCATATCTTTTACTTTCGTCTTGGATATTAGAAACAGATAAGGGCTATTGGGATGAAATCCCATATTGGTTCAAAAAAAGAATTTCAAAAGAAATAGAAGGGAATATATGTAATACAGATGAGCTTTGCACTAAAGACACTTGTAGTTTCCACAAAGAACAGAAATGTTTTTTAGCTAAAGCTCGTGCAAAGGCAAGAGATGCTGATATTATTATAGCTAATCATGCTTTGACATTGTTAGAAATTTCAACTGAAGAGGTTGCTGATGGTAATAGTCACACTATTTTTCCCGAAACAGCTAAGTTTGTTGTTTTTGATGAGGCCCATTACTTAGAAAAGGCAGCGACATCAGCATTTGAAAGAACTATTTCAGAAGACATTCTTTTTTATATGTTACAGCAGGTAAATAAATTAAAAGAAAAATCATTTACTTATAATATAGACAACTTGTTTAATAAGATATTGCCTCAGATTATAAAGCCTAATGGCAATGGATACACTGATGATATATTGTTTCATTCTCTAAGAGGTATTGCACAGAAAGAAATTAATACTAATTTAGAAAATATTAAACTTGATTTAATTAATATTAAAAAAGAGATAGACAATAGCATTGAAAGAGCAGGGGATGATAAGTTTTTAAAAATAAACAGAAAGACAGTTGTTAATTTAATTGAGTCAATTAATATATTTTTATCTAAAGATGATGAATATATTAAATATATTGAAAGAGATAGAGATAATATTAGAATTAAAGCGGTGCCTTTGTCTGTTGCCCCATACCTAAAAGATTATATTTATAACACCTTCTCTTCTGTTGTTTTTACTTCAGCGACATTAACGGCTAACAAGAAATTTGATTTCTTTGCTAAAAGATGCGGGACTTCAAAAATAAAAGAGGGCAAGATAGATTATTGTTTATTAGAAAGTTCTTTTGATTATGAAAAACAAGTTAAGTTCTTTGTGCCAAGCGGGATTAGTTATAAAAGAGAAAGAACAGAGGAGCATCTTGAAAAGAGTATTAATTTCCTTGAAAAAGCAATTATTACTTCTAATGGGGGAGCTTTAGTATTGTGTACTAGCTATAGGCAAATTGATCGTATTTATGATTCATTAATAGTGCCGTTGTCAGAAAATAATATTACTCTTTTAAGACAAGACAAAAACCATTCTCCAAAAAGTATTGTTAAGGCCTTTGAAGAAGATATAAATTCTGTTTTAATAGGAACGGATACCTTTTGGCACGGGATAGATGTTCCTGGGAAATCATTAAGAAATTTGTTTATATTAAAAATCCCTCACGACGCACCTTCGTCTATTATAGAATCAAGAAAGAAACAATATGATAAGCCATATCCCGAATATGTTGCTCCGTCAACTGCTATTAAATTAAAGCAAGGTTTTGGAAGATTAATAAGGAAATCTACCGACTATGGAGTAGCAGTCCTTCTAGACGATAATTTTATCAACGAAAAAATCCTTACCAACTCTTTGCCTGCTGGGGTTAATGTTGAGAGAAAAAGCATAGAAGAGATATTGGAAGAATTAAAATCAATAGAACATTTTAACCCCTAAATACTTTGATAAATTATGCAAAGTATTGAAAATTAAAAATCAAAAATGTTATTATATTTCTACAAAGGGACAAAAATGTCCTATTATAGAAATAAAATGAATAAAATAGAATTTCAAAAGAAGCTTAGTCCTTACGGGATATTCTCTTTAGGAAATATATATAAGAGTTTTCCTGATTTTTCGTATAAGCAGATTAACAGGTGGCAGAAAGATGGCTTTTTGATTAGAGTAAAGCAAGGTTTTTATACTTTCAATGATCAGAAGATAGATAATTATTTCTTGTTTTTTGCGGCAAACAAGATTTATGAACCATCATATATCTCTCTTGAAAGAGCTCTCAAGTATTATGGATTAATTCCAGAAGAAGTTTTCCAGGTTACCTCTGTAAGCACGAGAAAAACAGCTTCTTTTAATAATGCAATGGGTTTTTTTAGCTATAGGCACATAAAGGAGAGCTTGTTTTGGGGCTATCATTTTATAAGTAATTTGAATCAAAAGATACTTATAGCTGATGCAGAAAAGGCAGTTCTTGATTATCTATATCTTCACCCTGAACTAAAGACAAAAGATGATTTTGCAGAATTAAGAATAAACAACGATTCTTTTAACGAGAATGTTAATTTAGATAAATTAAACAAGTATCTTTCTAATTTTCAAAATAAAAAGCTTAATAAGCGCACAGCAACTTTCTTAAGAACTATTCAAAATGATTAATTTACAACAAATACTTGAACAATATCCTGATTATTTAAGAAGTCATAAAGAAAGTATTCTGAAAGAGTACTTACAATGTAAGATTTTGTATATAATCTTTGAAAGTAAATATGCTAATAAATTGTCTTTTCTAGGGGGAACATCTTTAAGGATATTATATAATAACAGTCGTTTTTCCGAGGACTTATATTTTGATAATTTTGGTGTTAATTCAGAAGAATTTATTAATTTGGGAGATATTATTAAGGATTCCTTGGAAAGAGAAGGGTATAAGGTTGAGATTGAGATTAAAACAAAGAATAACTTTAGAATTAAAATTCGTATTCCTGAACTTCTTTTTGATTTAAATATCTCTCCACTCTTAAATGAAAAAATACTTATTCAAGTAGATACTGCTACCAAAAGATTTGATTATGTTCCTAATGAGGTTATTTTAAATAAGTTTGAAATTTTTACTAAAATATATGCAACACCAAAAGATATTTTGTTATCTCAAAAGATTGACGCAGCTTTTAATCGTAAGAGAATCATGGGGCGAGATTTTTTTGATATAGCTTTTCTTTATGGGATAGGAGTAACGCCTAATTTTGATTTTTTAAATAAAGAACTTGGTATCAAAAATAATCAAGAACTTAGAGAGTACCTATTAAGCAAATCAAAGGAAATTGATTTTAATCTTTTGGCTAGGGACATAGAACCATTAATTTTCAATGAAAAGGATAAAAGTAGGGTAGTTTTATTTAAGCAATTTGTAGAAAATAATATAAATTAAGAAATTATTTTTGTTATATATATCAGAGCTAGGTTTTCTTTTTTTTCATTTGACATTTTATTATTTTATGCAATAATTAAGATAGTTATTTAAAAAAGGGGGAAGCTGTTATGCATGCTTTGATGGAAGAAACAGAGAACCAAAGAAAAAGTAGATTAATTTTTTGTATAGCAATTAACATTGTTTTTTTTGCTTGTATATGGTCTATTTACTCAACAGGGGCTATCATAATGATGCCAATGTTGGTAATTGTATTGATTTTTGGAAATATCGCCATATTGACGATATGAGATTATGGAGGTAAAAAAAATGGAAAACGATGAAATTTTACCCATGGTAATGATACTTTTTATTTGTATCCTGTTGATAACAACAGAGCAAAGTCCAATTATGGTGTTGATTATCGCCATTATCGGAGCTGTAGGAATCGCTGGAGTGGGAGCAATAAAGGCAAGCTTTGGGTCCTAGTTATAATATAGCTAGGATTTTTTATACAAGGGGCGTAGGCGCAACTTTTGAAATATATAATTTAACTAGAAGGATCCTTAAAAGCCCCTTCTAGTTTAAAAAGGAATATTTTTTGTTAGAAGGTTGACCTAGTCCCCTAATTTATATACAATTAGGGGGATAGAGTCCCCTAATTTATTATAAATATGGTGAATGTAATAAAAAGAACAATTCAAGAGAAAATAGAAGATAAGCTTTTCAAAGGTAAAGTGATTATTTTGTATGGACCTAGGCAAGTAGGAAAAACTACTATAGTTAAAGAAATACAGAATAAAAATATATCTAATTCAATATATTTTAATTGTGACGAGCCCGATATTAGGGAAAAGTTTGAAAATAAAACATCAACTTTTTTAAAAGAGCTAATTGGAAATAAAAAAATAGTAATAATAGATGAAGCTCAGACTTGACAATAGGGGTGTATTTTTGTACACTTATAGGTGTATAATATGATAAATTTAAATTCGAAAATATCGCAAAATGTTTTAAGCTACTTTTTGCTAAATCCTGAAGAAGAAATGTATCTAAATGAGATGGTTAGAAAATTTGATGTTGATAAACGTAATTTAGCAAAAGAGGTTAATAAGTGGGAAAAGGACGGTCTTTTTGTTAAAACAACAAAAGGTAATTTAATCTTATATAAAATAAATAAAGAGTATTATTTATTCAATGAATTTAAGCGAATTATCCAAAAGAATTTTGGAATAGAAATGGAACTAAATAAAATATTTGAAAAAAACAAAAAAATAAAAGAAGCCTATATCTTTGGTTCTTATGCGAATAATAAAATGGAAGAAGAAAGCGATATAGATGTTTTATTAATCGGTTCTCATAAATTTCTTAATATTGAGAAAGAAATAGTTGATTTGCAAAAAAAGATAAATAGAGAGATTAATATTGTGGATATGTCAGAAGAAGAATTTCTAAGAAAAAAAGAAGACAATGAATTTATTAAAAATATATTAGCAGGTAAATATATTAAAATTATATGATATTTGAACCAAAATATTTTAAAAAGATTAATTTTAGCCAAAAGCAAATAGAGAATTATTTTGTTTGTGCGATTAAGGATATGAAAATTGCCGAAAAGCATAATGATCCCGACGTTAGATTTCAATTTGTATTTAATTCTCTTATCAAATTTGGAATAACATTAGTAGCTTCTCAAGGATATAAAGTGAGTAGTAGAAAGGGCCATCATCAAAAAGTTTTAGAAAAAATGTCTGAGATTCTTAATAATAATGATATTTTGATTAATTCAGAGAGAATTAGAAAAACAAGGAACATAGAGCTATATGACGGTGGAATAATAATTACAGAGAAGCAAGCAGAAGAATATTTGTCTTTCTTAAAAGAAATATATAATTTATCTAAATCTTTCTTGGATAGCAAAGGTTTTAATTTATCAATTTTCTGATATAATAATCCTATGGAAAAAGAAAAAACAATTGAAGAATTGAGAAATAGACTCCTCGCCCTAGAGGACCGTCTTTGACATAGCTAATAAAGAAAAAACAATTGAAGAATTAGACAAGGAATCACAAAAAGAAGATTTTTGGAATGATAAAGAGCGGGCAGTAAGTGTTTCAACTAAGCTAGCTGAATTAAGAGAAGAAGTGGAAAGCATTGTAAGCATTAGGAATGGTATCAATGATCTAGAAGAAATGTTTGAAATATTGAACGAAGAAGAATTGGTATTAGAGATAGAGAGAATTGAGAAAAAATTGAAAGAGAGAGAAGTTGAACTTTTTTTCAATAACAAGTATGATAAGGGTAGTGCAATGATAACAATAAATTCTGGAGCAGGAGGAATTGAAGCAGAGGATTGGGCAGGCATGCTTTTTAGAATGTATCAAAGGTATTGCGAGAATAAAAACTTTAAATCAGAAGTGCTAGACGAATCAGTGGGGGAAGACAAAGGAATAAAGTCAGTAACATTTTCAGTTAAAGGTAAATATGCCTATGGACTTTTAAGAAGAGAATCGGGTGTTCATAGATTAGTAAGAATATCGCCCTATTCATCACAAAGCTTGAGGCACACATCTTTTGCTTCAGTAGAAGTTTTACCAGAGGTTGAAATGGGAGAAGTTGAAATTAATAACGATGATATCAGGGTTGATTATTACAAGGCATCAGGGCCAGGAGGGCAGTATGTGAATAAGAGAGAGTCAGCAGTGAGGTTGACTCATATACCAACGAATATAGTGGTTACATGTCAATCAGAAAGATTACAAGGAAAAAACAAAGATAGAGCAATGCAAATGCTTAGTGCGCGTCTCTATCAACACAATTTAGAAAAACAAGAGCAGGAGATGTCAAAGATAAAAGGAGACAAGGTTTCTGTTGGCTGGGGTAGCCAGATTCGTTCATATGTTTTGCATCCCTATAAGATGGTTAAGGATTTAAGGACAAATGTAGAAACGAGTCAAGCAGAGAAAGTATTAGACGGTGACTTAGATCAATTTATAGAAGAAGAAATTAAATTATGATAGATTTTAAAAATGTTTCAAAAGAGTATCCACCGAGCATTGCCAAAGAATCAAAGGTGGCCATTCATGATATAAACTTTAGCGTTAGTCCTGGTGAGTTTGTTATCCTTTGTGGAAGATCAGGTGCTGGTAAAACAACTATATTAAAATTAATATCTTGTGAAGAAAATCCAACCAAGGGAGATGTGTTTTTTAATGAAATTAATACAAGAGATGTAAAAAAAAGTGAAGCATACAAAATTAGGCAAAAGATCGGTTTTGTTTTTCAGGACTTTAAGTTGTTAGGATACAAAACGGTTTATGAAAATGTTGCCTATGCGCTAGAGGCCTTTAATTTTAATAGTAAGCTTGTAAGAGATGAGGTGATGCAGGTGCTAGAGTTGGTTGGTCTAGAAGGTAAGGCAGATAGATTGCCAAAAGAATTATCAGGAGGGGAGAAGCAAAGAACATCAATCGCAAGGGCTTTAATTCATAGACCAGAAATTATACTAGCTGATGAGCCAACAGGAAACTTAGATCCATATCATTCAAGGGATATTGCCAAAATGTTATTAAAGATTAATGATACTGGCTCAACTGTTATTTTATCAACTCACAGCAAAGACATTGTTAATTCATTAAAAAGAAGAGTAATTACATTAGAAGACGGAAGAATAATTAGAGATGAAGAAGAAGGAGTATTTTCATTATAATATGTTTAATTCAATTACAAAAATAATCAAAAACGGGTGGGAAGGATTCTGGAGACAGGGCTTTCTTACTTTCGCAACATCATTAGTAATTTTTATCGCAGT
>JASGMO010000023.1 GCA_030156465.1 Patescibacteria group bacterium | reverse complement strand
TTTATTCCGAGAGGAATAAGTACCCTTCGGGGTAAGCTTTAAGGGAAACCTTAGAGGTGAAACGGCTAAATCCTTACCTGGAAGCAAGAACAAACTCTCGTAAGAGAGAAAAAGTAGTTCGCTTGAGCTAAGAAGTAATTCTTATGCCAGATAGATGATTACATAAAACAGAATTCGGCTTACGGACTTGTTGAGGCACAAAAAAACCACCCGAGGGTGGTTTTCTGAATCTAAAGTTCTTTTTTGTGTTAAGATAAATCATTATTAAACCACAATATATTACATTCTTTTACAAAATTTTTACATTCTTGCTTTTTTCCTTTTCGAGTTACTTTTTAAGCTATTTGTAGTTATTTCGGAATGTTCATTTTTTATAATTTCTGGCCAATCCATTCCCTGCTCTTGTATATTCCAATCTGGATATTTTCCATTCTCAACATTTAAATAATCTTTGATGCATTGCTCTTCTATAAGTTTATAGTTTATATTTGCATTCGTAATTTGATTAAGCCCAAATAATCCCTTTACTTTAAAATCAAAATCTTTGTGGTATATCATATAAAATTCAATTTTTTTACCGCTCAACAAAGTATGGTATAAAAAATACCAGACGCCAAAACTTCTTATACTTGGTCTACCATTTACCCCACCATCCTTATATATTTCTAAAGTATTTTTTATTCCCCCCCTAGCTTGCGATCCTCCAATTTTTTTGATAAGACCATCTACAACTATTATATAAACTCTTGAATAGTTTTTTGTAAGTATATTTTTCGGCAATACCTGGTTATTTTCATCTATTATTTTTGATAAATAAACAAAATTTAGTTTTGTTGAATTTTTTATTAATTTAACATCTGCTATTTTAAATGCTGTTTTAACATCTTTAATTAACATATTTTTTTGATTAAACTATTCCTTTGTGATTAATATTTCGTGAGATTTTTTAATATTACCATTATCATAATTTCTTAATAATCTATTTTTACCTATTCTTTTTTCTCCTTGTCCCATCGTATATTGCCATGAAATTTCCCTTATTTTAAAATCTTTGTATTTTTCTCTAACCCAATCACAATCATTATAAGATAAAATAAATCCTCCTTTGTGTTTTTTTAATAAATCAACTAATAAATCGTGATTAAAATTATTGTGATGTATTGGGAAATTTCTCATTGGATATATTCCTTTAAACATTTTACTATTTCCTTCTAAATAATAAGGTGGGTCTAAATATAAAAAATCTTTATTATGTCGAGGAATTGATTTTTCGAAAGTGTCAGTATAAACTTTTAAATTAGGAACTTTAAAGTTTTTTACCTTTTTTAACATTGAATTATATTTCTTATCATCTGTATAAACTGAAGACATCCATCCTAAAAATCCAGGCCCGTAACTTAAATTATGATTATAATAATAATAGGTGGCTAAATCTAAACTAGAAAGATTATTTTTTAAAAGTCCTTCTTCTTTATTCCATATATTTTTTAAAATATTCTTTACTTTTTTATAATTATTTTTTGTACTTTTAATCTTATTTAATCTTTGATATAACTCTACAGGATTATTTATTTGATTCTGCCAATAATTTATAAGTAAATCAAAAATATCATATCCAATAACCTCGACATCAAGTTCTTTTGCCATAGCTATTTCAACTGATGCTCCCCCTAAAAATGGGGAAACCACTCTATTAATCTTATTAGGAAGCAATTCTACAATGTATCCTACAGCTAATGTTTTTCCTCCTCCGTAACGTAAAGGACTTCCTAAATACCTCTTAAATCTATTCGGATTTGATGGGCTCTTTAAGTTTAAAATAAATTCTGCTTTCTGTTTTGAAATATCTTTTTTTTGTTCTACCATTATTATAATATTATATTATTTAAATAAGATATAAGAAATGATGCCCTTATTTTATAAATATTTTAAAAAATTAATTAATGAGATTTATAAATTTTTTTATTTCTATTTTAACGTTTGAAATGTATTAGAAACAATATAGACATTATCCAATTATCTTAACAAGCTCTACCATTCTTAAAGCATATGCCCATTCATTATCATACCATGCAAGAACTTTAACTAACTTTCCATCTGCTTTCGTGTATTCATTATCAAATATTGAAGAAAAAGGGCAACCAATGAAGTCAGATGAAACTAATGGATTACTTTCAACATAAAATATTCCTTTCATGTCACCACTGTCTGAATATTTTAACATTGCCCTGTTTACTTCTTCGGCGGTTACTTCTTTTTTTAATTCACAAGTTAGATCAACCAAAGAAACTACTGGCGATGGAACTCTCACAGCAATTCCGTCTAGTTTTCCTTTTACGCTAGGAATTACTTTTCCAATTGCTTTTGCTGCCCCTGTTGTTGTTGGTATAATATTTTCTGCAGCTGACCTCGCTCTTCTTAAATCCCTATGTGGCGCATCTAATATATTTTGATCATTTGTATATGAATGAATTGTAGTCATGAAGCCCTTTTCAATTCCAAACTCATCTTCAAGTATTTTAACAACTGGAGCTAAACAATTAGTTGTACAAGACCCCATATCAATAATATCTTCTCCTTTGTATTCTTTTTCATTAATTCCCATAACATATGATGGAGTTACATCATCTTTTGCTGGAGCTGATATTATTACCTTTTTTGCGCCTGCTTTAATGTGCTTGCCTGCCCCCTCTTTGGTTCTAAAGATACCTGTACACTCCAAAACAACATCAATTTTTAAATCTTTCCATGGTAAGTTCTCTGGATCCTTTTCAGCAAAAACTTTAATCTCTTTATTGTTAATAACAATACTATCTTCTCTTGCTTCAACTGTTCCATCAAAAACACCATAAGCAGAATCATACTTAAATAAATGAGCTAGTGTTTTAGTATCAGCTAAATCATTTATGGCTACAAAATCAACATCTAAGCTATTCTTAATTGCTGATTTAAGCGCACACCTTCCTATTCTTCCGAAACCATTGATTGCTATTTTCATATTACTCTTCTATTTTTAATATCTCACAAATCTTTTTTCTATCAAACCCAACCAAAAACTCTCCATCAATATCAAGCACTGGAACGGTTGTTTGTTCTGTTTCTTTAATCATTTCTTCTAGTGCGATTTCGTTTTCAGAAACATCTATTTCTTCTACTTCAATTCCTTTCTCTTCTAGAAACTTCTTAAGAGAGAAACAATATGGGCAAATTGGTGTTGTAAATAATCTTATTCTAGCCATTTTTTTAATTAATTATTATCTTATCTTCTATTCTACATAATCTATTGTATTTTGCCAACCTCTCTCCCCTTGTTGGCGCTCCTGTTTTAATATAGTTAGCACCGAGACCAACAGAGAGATCAGCAATAAAGCTGTCTGTTGTTTCTCCTGATCTATGAGAAACGATTGTCTTCCAGCCATAACTTTTAGCTAAGTTAGATGCTTCTATTATCTCAGTCACTGTTCCAATTTGATTAATTTTCAAAATCACGGCATTGCAGGCCTTTTCATCTTCTGCTTTTTGGATTAATTCCTGATTACTAACTGTTAAATCATCGCCAATTACCATAATCTTTTTTCCTAACCTGTGATTAATATTTTTAAATGCATCCCAGTCACTTTCAGCAAAAGGATCTTCAATTCCAATAATAGGATAATTTTCCATTAATTCAGAATAATATTTTAATAGGTCTGATGAGGAATAAAAGCCTGACTTGAAACGATAAAAACCACCTCTTTTTCCATCAATTTCACCATAAAATTCAGTCGCTGCTACATCTAGTATAATTTTCACTTGGTTGGTATAATCAGCCCCTTCAATTGCTTTTATGATTAGACTAAGAGCGATTTCTGGCAAGCTAACCGTCGGAGCAAAACCACCCTCGTCTCCAGAACCTAGTGATACTTCAGGATAGTTGTCTTTTAAAACTTTTTTTAATTGATAATATACTTCAGAGCCAATCCTTAAATTTTCTCTAAAAGAATCGCTCTGGGGAACTATCATAAATTCTTGAAAATCAAGACCATTATCACTATGAGCTCCGCCATTTATAATATTAAAACAGGGATAAGGGATGCTAATTTCCCTATTCTCCGCCAACTCTGCAATATGTTCGTGCAAGGACAATCTTTTAGCACAAGCACCAGCTCTACAAACTGCCATTGAAACACCAACTATAGCATTAGCTCCTAAATTATACTTTCCTTCGGTGCCGTCTAACTCAATCATTATTTCATCAATTTTTCTTTGACAAGAACAATCCTCGCCAATAATTTTAGGACCGATAATCTCATTAACATTTTTAACTGCTTTCAAAACTCCCTTGCCTCCAAACCTGTGTCCACCATCTCTTAATTCAAAGGCCTCTTTGCTTCCAGTGGATGCTCCTGATGGAACCCCAGAGATAAAAACACCGTTGTCAGTAATGCAATCAACTTCAAGTGTTGGGTTTCCTCTTGAATCAAGTATTTCTCTTGCTTTTATTCCTTTAATTATCATATATATTTATACCCATTAATTACTGCCACAGCTCCTTGTCCACAAGCAACAACAATTTGCTTAACCTTACCACAATTAACATCCCCGACTGCAAAAAGACCCTTTGTCTTTGTTTCAAATGTTTCAAAATCAACTACTATCTCTTTTCTTTCATTTAATTCAACTAAGTCCTCTAGAAAAGATGTCTCGGGAACATATCCTGCTTGGATAAAAACACCTTTTACATCTAGTGTTTCTTCTTTGCCCAATCTATCAAAAACAATTTGATTAACAAAATTATCTCCCTTTATTTCTTTTAATTGAGCTGAAGTAATTATTTCTATTCCCTCTGCTTTCTTTTGATTATCAAGCGATGCCTTAACACTTTCTCCATATTCTAATATATATATCTTACTTGCATAATTTTTCATAAAGATTGCTGTTTCAAACCCAGCGTCTCCCCCACCGATAATTGCAATTTCTTTATTCTTAAATAATGGACCATCACAAGTTGAGCAGTAGCTTACTCCACGACCTAAATAATCTGTCTCTCCTGTTACATTTAATCGTCTTGGCTCAGCTCCAGTAGCAATAATTACAACCTTTGATTGAAATACTTTTTCACTCTCTGTTTTTAAAATGAAAATATCATCTTCTTTTTTTATTTCAAGAACTTTTTCTCTAACAATGTCAACATCTCTAACTTGTTTTTCCATTTTTGAAATTAAATCAAGACCAGTTACTTTTTCAAAACCGGGATAATTTTCAATTTCTACTGCTTTTTGAGCCATTTGGCCACCAAAATCTTTAGAAATTATGAGTGTCTTTAATTTTTGTCTAGCAGAATAGATTGCTGAAGTCATTCCAGCAGGACCTGCACCTACAATAATTAAATCGTATGTCATTGTAATTTAATTTGTTTAATAAATTCTTTTACTTGATTTCCATATTGAGGATGATCCAACGCTAAAGTCAAAAATGATTTAAACCATAATAGCTTATCTCCACATTCTAGCCAGTCACCTTTAACTTCATAACCATAAATTGCCTTACCTTCTGATGCCATTTCACCCAAAACAGTAGTAATTGAAGTATCTTTTTCCCTTAGTTGCTTATTCTTCTCCATATATTCAAAAACATCAGGTGTAAGAATCATTCTCCCCATAATTGCTAGATCGGACGGAGAATTGTCCTTTGGTTTTTGAGTCACTCCTTTTATTTTGTAAAAACCATTAGCTATTTTTTCAACATCAACTACTCCGTAACTAGACAACTTATCTTCAGGAAGCTTCTTTAATCCAAGGACTGGACTCTGACATGTCTCAAAGACGTCTTTTAATTGTTGGAAGCCAGGATCTCCCTTTGAGTGGATAATATCATCACAGAAAAATACACCCACTGCATCATTACCAGCAAATTCTTTAGCTTCATATATTGCATTTGCGTCACCCTTTGCCGTTTTTTGAACAACAGAAGAAAAACCAACCTCTTTAATTATGTGCTCTATTTTTCTTAATTCTTCTAATTCTTCTTTTTTATCTTTTTCTATTAATCTCTTCTCTAGCTCTTCATCCTTTTTAAAATAACTCAAAACATCTTTTTGATTTTTTCTTACAACAAACTGAATGTCTTTAATTCCTGAACGACATGCCTCTTCAACAGTATAGCTTAATAATGGCTTATCTACCAAAGGCAAAAGCTCCTTACTTATTACTTTTGATAAAGGCAAGAACCTTGTTGCTAATCCTGCTATTGGAAATATTGCTTTTTTTACTTTCATTTTTTCTTTTTTCTTAGAAACGCTGGTATTTCATAAACACTCTCCTCTTCGTCTTCTTTTTCTTTTTCTTTTGACTCCTCTTCTTTTATCTCCAGAGCGCTTTTTCTAATTTCAACCTCTTTCTCTTCTACTGGTTTTTTCTTTGGTTTTTGTTTTTTAGATTTCTTTTTACCCTCCTCTTTAGCTTCCTCCGCGGTTGCTAAAATAGTAATTCTAATATCATTCTTAAATTTAGGATTTTGCATCAACCCAAAGATAATTCTAGCGTTGGGAGACAATTCACTAATTTTTTCACTAATCAAAGAAAGCATTTGAAGGGACAAGTTTTTATCTGACTCAACATTAAACATTACATTTTCTGCGTTCTCAAAAGGATATTCTAAAACCGGACTCTTGAGAAGTTCTGCTGTAACTTCTTCTACATTACTCGTTGACTTTGCTTTTGTAAAGTTTAAGTAAGCTGTCTTTTTCTTTCCCTCAATTATCGTTCTAATATCTGCCCAATCAATGTTAATCAATCCTGGCATATATATTGTCCTTAGTAGTCCTTCAAGGGACTCTGACAAGCGACTATTTAAAAGATTTAATGAATCAGCAAATGATATCTCTTCCTTGGCTATTGAAAATATTTTCTCGTTAGGCAAAATCATATGAGCATTTAACGATTCTTTTATTTTTTCTAATGATTTCAATGCCGCATCCATCTTCTTTTTCCCCTCAAAAGAAAAAGGAAGAGTGAATATTCCTATTGAATTTAATCCCATTTCTTCAGCAATTTTAACTAAAACAGGAGTTGCTCCTGTTCCTGTCCCTCCTCCCAAAGAAGAAACAAAGATATATAAATCTCTGTCCTCTTTAAAAAGTTGTTTCATTTTTTCAATATCTTCTTTCGCTGCCTTTTCTCCTACTTCAAAATTTCTTCCTGTTCCTAGTCCTCTTGTAGTATTATTTCCAAAAGAAAATGTTTTAACTGTTTTGGGCAAACTCTTTAAGGCCTGATTGTCAGTATTAACTGCAACAAAATCAACCTTTTGAGTTGAAAAATCTTTCAATTTTTTAGAAAGCTCTGATATAATGTTGCCTCCGCCACCACCAACACCGATAATTCTAATCTTTATCTTCTTTGTTGTGTCGCTCTCCACTTCTTTTTTAACTTCTTTCTTTTTTGTCTTCATTTTGATGATTATACACTTTTATTACTCTATTTTCAACCTGTTTGCTATATTCTCAAGTGAATCAGGGGGCATATTGCGAGGGATAATATGCATATGAAAATGAAAAACTATTTGCCCTGAACCCTCTCCATTATTATTATATATATTAACTCCGCCATAGCCCAGTTGCTCCATTCTCTGGGAAATCTTTTTTGAAGCCATAATTACTTTCTCTAGATCTTCTCTCTCTATATCAAATATATTTTCGCTATGTTTTTTAGGAATAACTAAAGTGTGTCCAGGTTTTTCTGGATTAATGTCTAAAAAAGCATATACAAAATCATCTTCATAGATTTTATATGATGGAACTTCTCCTTTTATAATTTTACAAAAGATACAATTATCCATAATTAATTTTTAAAACCAAAATACGCGAAAAATCCAAAAAAACCAAAAAATCCCATAGAAAAAAATGGGATTAAGCCAATAAGGCCAAACAGTCCAATAAAGCCAATTTTCCATAAGTCATCTGGCTCTTTTGATATAACATATTCCATTGTTGAATAGGTCGTTAAAATAGCAAAACCTAAAAATAATATCAATGTAAGCACATTAAAAAATAATAAGGGAAACAATGTTGCCAGCAATAATGATATTATTGATAAAAAGAAAAGCGTATATATTTTTTCTATTCTATTGAGCATATTCATATTATATCACATTAAAAATAATTATCTACCGCAAATTTAAATTGTTCTACAAATAGTTCTTTAAAATACCTTACATCGTTTTGTTCATAGAAAAGGATTATCCCCTTTTTATAATCAGCTTCGTTTATGCTCCTATAAGACAAGGGACAGAAATTATTAGCTAAAAGTATTGCATTGCTTAATATCCTTGAAGTTCTTTTATTACCATCTTCAAATGGTTGTAAATAAGAAATCATCAAAATTGAAAAAAGTGCTTTTGAAAGAGGGTCTTTTGTTGAATTAATCTTATCAATAATCAAATTAATCCCACTAACTATTTTATCTCTATTGCTTGGTGGTAAATATCTAGTTCCAGTAATTCTAACAGGATTTTTTCTTATACCAAAACTAACACCTAGACCCTTTGTAAGTAATTGATGAACTTTTTCTATTTCAGATAAATTAACTTCTTTAAATTTTTCCTTGTTGTCAAAGATATAATCAATTGCATCTTTATGATTCAATATCATTATTGTTTCCTCTCTTGTCTTTCCCTCTGCTTCTAATCTTTCTTTGATTAAAACTTCTGTATCAATTAATGTATATGTATTCCCTTCAATTTGTGACGACTTCCAACTTAATTCAATCGTTAATCTCTCCATCTCCTTTTTAAGTTGAGTTTTATCCATTTTCTTAATCCTCTCTTTGTAGCCATTATTAATAATATTCAATTCTTCTATTTCTTCTTCTGAAAAGATTGGCTCATTAATAAAATCTAAATTAAAATCCTTAACACTTCTTTGATCTGGACTGTTTTTAAAATAATCATCAATATCAAAAAAACTATTATTCAATAAATAATATTTGGTACTTCGTCCGCCACCCTCTTTCTTTATTATTTCTAATTCTTGTAATAATTCTAAATCTCTTAAAATAGTAAAACGAGACACCCCAATTGCCTCAACTATTTGAGAATTACTTAAAGAATTATTCTTAGACAATAATTCTATTATATTCTTTTGTCTTTCGTTTAATTGTTGCATAAAACTA
>JASGMO010000022.1 GCA_030156465.1 Patescibacteria group bacterium | reverse complement strand
TATGCTGTGATTTTTCTACTTAATCCTGAAACAATTCCAGATGAAAGTGTATCTTCAAATTCTCCTAATGGATTGCCAACCGCAATTACTGACTCCCCTAGCTCAACCTCATCAGAATTAGCTAACTTCAAGAAAGAAAATGACTCCTTGTCTTTTATCTTAAGAATAGCTGTGTCTGTCAAAGGGTCTCTTGAAAGGACTTCTGCTGTGTACCTATGATCAGGGTCACATATGACAGTGTATTGTGCATCATCTTCTTCAACAACATGATTACAAGTCAAAACATATCCATCTTTTGAAATTATGAAAGCAGAGCCACCGCCTATCTTTGTCTTTTGCCTCTCATTCTTTATACTCTTAGGAAAAGCAACCTTTTCGCCCTGAAAAGGAAGAAAGTAAAAGTCGTCTATCTTAGGCAAGTCCTTTGATGCAACAATAGTTACAACTGCAGGACAAACCTTTTTTGCTATTTCTACAATTGGTGATTTTTTTGTTTTCATTAGAAATATTTTAACACAAAAATATATTGATAACAACAACCAATTATGATATTATTTCAAAAGAAAGTCCCCGTAGTTCAACGGATAGAACAAGAGACTCCTAAGCTCTAGATAAAGGTTCGATTCCTTTCGGGGACACACTTAGGGCCCATGGCTCAATTGGTAGAGCGCTTCCATGGCATGGAAGAGGTTAGGAGTTCAAGTCTCCTTGGGTCCACTGTTTAAGCTATATACAAATAAAACTAATTATCGCGACATTATAAAAAACAAGACCAAAAAGAGTGTGCTGATAAAGTTTCTATTGGTATTGTTTCTTTTTGTGGGATACTTCATCTTTGTTGCAACAAAACACGGACCTGAAGATGGCTTTCTTGTTGCAATTCTTTCTTGGTCTTTTTTTGTGCTTTGTACTCCTATTGCGGATGCTGGATTTCTGCTTGATTTTCCTTTGCAACTTATTACAAGAATAAGGATGTTATTCTCAGAAATAGCTGTAAAGTAAAGCATTCAGAAAGAATCTTATACAAAAACAAAAAACATCAATTTAAGCTCTGGGCAATGATATTTATTGCTATCCTATCAGTTAGTTTATATAACTTTTTATTAAAACAATTAGGAGTGGAATTACCTATCTAAAGTTAATTTATAAACAAAGTTTCTATTTTTTATAACTACGACAACAATTAAAAGATTATGATATAAGATCTTTGCTTTTTGTACAGGTTAAAATATGATCATCTTTTGAGGCAATAAAGGCAGAAACAGTGCCTTTTCTTTTGCCTTTCATTCTTTATACTTTTTATCTAAGATTTATAACTCTCTTGTGAGTTATATGAACTTAAGCAATTATTATTAAGAAATAAAAATATATGGCAAAAAATACTGACAATCTTCCCTATTACAAGACAAATAAGGCACTCCAAAAAGCAGAGGAAAAGAAACTAGCAAGATTCCTCCTTAGAAAAATCAGACCAAGATTAAGAGAGAAACTTCCTGAGCATTATCTAATTCAGTCAATTCCTTACAAAAAGTTAAGATTTATTAAAGAAAAATCAAAATCACATCCCTATTTCTTAAAGTTTGATATTCGTCTTTACTATCCATCAATTTGCCATGAAGCATTGATTAAAGAAGTAGAATCAATCTTCGGAAAATCACCCTCAAGAAGAGCAAAAAGACACTTAAAAGATAATCTTCCTAAATACTTAAACTCCAGTCCATATGGCAAAGGAATTACAATAGGATCTCCCCTTTCCTATGTCTTCTCTTGTATTTTCCTTCTTAATTTAGATTTGAAAATCCCTCGACCTTTTCTAAGACAAGCAGATGACTATATTATCTTCTGCAAAGATAAAAAAGAACCAGAAAAGATTTTAAGAGAAATAGTAAATCCAGAACTGAAAAGATTAAACTTGGAAATAAATGAAAAGAAACTAAAATCAGGCAAGTTCCATAAAGACAAGGTTGATTTTATTGGTTTTGATTTCTATGCCGGACACTTTACCATCAAAGAAAGTAAAGTAAATGAATTCAAGGATAAGATTATTAAAATAACTCATCTTACTAAAAAGAAACCAGAAAAAGCAATCATTAAATTATTGAATAATAAAATCTTAGGTTTCGGACACTACTACAAGTATGCTTCTTGTAGACAAGAGTTTGAAAAGCTTGATTCTTTTATCCGTATGAGATTGCGCCGATACCTATCAAGAAACAAGGACAGTAAAAACAAACAAGGAAACTTATTACTAACTAATGAAGTAATCAAAAGTATGGGATTAAAGTCACTTGCGGAGATAAAGGCATCAAAAAAGACCCTTGTTTATAAGAAAAGAAGGACAAAGACAAGTAAAAGTGGTCAAATAAAATCACCTAACGAAAGAAGTTTAGAGCATCTTGGGCTTAAATATCAGCAAAAGCAGATATTAGACCAACTGAAAGAATTGACCAGTTTGATCAAAGAAATTGACAAAAGAATAGTGAAGATTGAACAGAAAGTGGCAAAAGAAGAAAGAACAGAATAACAGGATAAATAAAGATAGTACCGCTGTTAAAAACAAAGAATCATTAAATTAAACTAAGAAAAAGGAAAGAAAAAGCCCAAGGCTTAACCCTTGGGCTAAGGATAATAGAAAATTAGTCAAAGAAAACCTCAGTCTTTCAAGCAACGGACTGACGCGCCAAGGCAGTGATCGAAGTTTTCACGCCATATACCTTCATTGCCTGGCCAGAGTACCCTGCCGACGTTTAGGTTCGACCAAGTGGGGGAGGAGTTGGTGGATGTCCAGAAATGGCCAATTCCGAGGGAGTACCATCCTGCAGGTGTTGCGCATGGTGATACCCCTCCCGAAAGGGCGGGGAAGGCAGAATACGTAGAGCTAACAAGTCTGGCGCCAGCCGGCTGGCAGTCCCATATTTGGTAGCTGGATGCGTCACAAGTGCCAGTAGAAAGTTGTGCTTCTAAGATATGTACTTCTGCATCTGTGGGCAGATGCCAACCCACGGGACAGGCGGAGGAAGCTGCCACCCAATTATAGAGGGCGCCGTGGGTAGCGTAGTTCGTCGTTGCCTTTGCAGCAGAAACGGATGTTCCGTCGTAGCCATGGACGTAGTAGTAAGGAGTTGTTCCGCTTCCTATTGCAGGACCAACTACAGAAGGAAGATAAGCTAGGTTTTTAGCCATCCAAATTTGGGTGCCGATTTGTACTTGGGGATAAATATTTTCATCTCTAGGGTCTACAAACGTCAAAAAATCAAGAACTCCGGAAGGTAAATTATTTATAAAGGACTGTTGTTCGGCAAGTGTGCGTGCAGGGATAAATATAGTGGAAGCAGCTGTGTTTGTTATGAACCGTTCAGCTCCATCTAGTGTTACTAAGTATGACTCCCCTGGACCAACATAGTAGGCAGCAACACCACTGCTAGCACTAACGTTTGATGAGGCAAAACCCATCAGAACAAGGCATAATACAAATGATATTAATAATAGTTTTTGTTTCATAAGTTTTAATTATTCATTAATTACTTCGTCTTCTTCAATAAAATAATGTTTCCTTGGTTCCTCTTCCCTGGGAGAACACTCTATTGGTTCCATGTATCCAGTAGAAACGTCCATAACACAGTATTCTGTCATTTTACGCCCTGTTCTTGATTCTTCTGCAGCAAACATCTCTGCATATGACCAACCATGGTGCTTCATATTAACCTTATCATCCTCAAAGAAAATGTATCGTGGCTCATCTACATCTCTAAAAGGAACGATTACTTCTGCTTGTTTTTGATTGCCATCAGTGTAGGTGTATAGTAAAACACTGGAAGACATTCCTTTTTGTCTAAATATTTCATTAATAAGGACAGCGACATCACTTTTATTCCCTTCAAGATCTGACAATGTAACTGATGGTTGCTTTATCAGTAAATCTACCTTAGGAGTTATTGATATATTTGAATTAATGTAGTTTATTAAATCCTCTGAGGTATTAATTTGATTAATTATTGACAATTGATCTTCGGTGAAGGGTTTGGGTTCTACTGTTAGAGTCTCAAGGTCAGTCTCTACATGAAGCACATCTTTAGTGATAGTCTCTTCTAGTGTTAAATTGGCTTCTTCTTGTTCTTGAGATTGGTTACCTTGTTGTCCATTTGAGTTCAAAAAGACAAGTATTCCAATGAGAACAACAACCAATACAACAACGATTATTAAAGTATTCTTATTCTTCATCTTTATTCTAAATTATTAATTATATCTTTTAATTCGTTAATTTCCTTTTGTTGTGATTCAATCATTGTTTGCTGTTCTTTGATTGCTTCAACGAGTGGTGCGATTAGTCCTGCTCCATCAATTGATAAATAACCATCATTGCCAACTTTAACTAACTCAGGATATATCTTCTGAAGCTCTTGAGCAGAAAAACCAAGCATGTCTTCCTTAGTATTTTGTAAGGTATATGAAATACCATTTAGTTTTAATATCTTAGATAAACTATCAGTCAAGGGATTAATATTATCCTTTAGTCTAATATCTGATGTATAGTAATATGCTGTGGCTGTTACATTTCCACCGACAGTAGCATTTCCACTAGTGTAAACATTTCCAGTAACATGAAGCTTTTCAGTGGGATTATTTGTTCCTATTCCTACATTGCCACTGTTAGAGTTGTAAATATTTGTTCCACTTAATGTCCAGTTAGATCCTGAACTAGATACAGCATTATCAACGTATGCTTTGGTCGCTACATGATTATTCTCAGTTGGATTATTCGCTATTATGTTACCAATAACATGCAACTTTGCAGCAGGACTATTTGTTCCTACTCCTACCTTATTTAATGAAGTGTCTACGCAAACACTATCAGCACTACATTGCATCTCTGCCCATGAGTGCCCCGGGTTGGGAGTACCTACTGGAGCAGCTGATACAAAATAGTAAGAAGTAAAAATAGTTGCTAAGAAAAATAATGAAACGATAAGATATGTATTTTTGTTCATTTTTTTGTTTTACTATCTATTCTATATTATTATCTTAATTTTATCTTATTAGAATATTCTGTCAATACCTAGAGTTGTCCAATACAACATGAGCATGAAGCGAGGAACGCTTTCTAACGCAAAATGAGCATGAAATCATGCCCATCTTGCAAAAAAGTGTGAATCAGACATGATTGATGTATGACACTACAAATGAATGACTCACACATAGTTAGTTTAAAACAAGTTAGGGAATTTGTGAAGCTTGATTCGAATCTCAAGTTAAGAGCAAATTCAAAGAAGGAAATGTATCAATGGATTAATGAAGTCTTGAATCGTTTCCGGTATTTCTCTTTAAGAAAGAAAGCCAAAGAAGAATTGTTTAAAAACATACCTCAAGATTATCCTAAATTTTTGTCAACAATTTTAATTAATTGAAATTTTAACAAAAGAAAAAGCCACCATGTAGGTGGTCTTGCTTTTTCTTTAATTTATCTAACAGCGTCTTTCAATCCTTTTCCTGCCTTAAACTTTGGCGTCTTCATTGCAGGTATCTTGATTTTTTCTCCTGTCTTAGGGTTTCTTCCCTCTCTGGCTGCTCTTTTACCAACCTTGAATGTTCCAAAGCCGGTTAGAGTAACATCTCCTCCTTTAGATAATGTTTTTGTGATTTCTTCTAGAACTGTAGCTAATGCTTCTGAGGCATCTTTTTTTGAAATAGCTGTTTTTTTAACTATTGCTTCAATAATGTCTTCTTTTGTCATATTAGTATATATTATTATATATTTTATTTCGACCTTTATTTAGCATACTCTATTACTCTTGATTCTCTTATCAGCACCACCTTTATCTCCCCCGGATACTTTAGCTCGTTTTGAACCTTTTGAGCTACTTCCCGTGCTAGCTTGTGTGCTGTTAAATCATCTATCTCTTTTGGCTTTACAAAGATTCTTAATTCTCTCCCTCCTTGTATTGCAAATGACTTCTCTACCCCATTAAAGGAATTAGCAATGTCTTCTAAGTCCTCTAGTCGCTTTAGATAGTTTTCAATACTATCTTTTCTTGCTCCTGGTCTAGCCCCTGATATTTGATCAGCTGCTTGCACAACCATCGCTTCTAAACTTTCGTAAGGATATTCTTCGTGATGTGATTTTACTGCTGATATTATAGCGGGATCAATGTTAAATTTCTCTAAAATCTTACCACCAATATCAGTATGAGACCCTTCTATCTTGTAGTCAAGGGCTTTTCCAATATCATGCAATAATCCTGCTTTTTTGGCAAGAGATGCGTTTAAGCCAATTTCTGAAGCAATTGCGCTAGCTAAATGAGCTACTTCTAGAGAGTGACTTAATACATTTTGACCATAACTTGTTCTGTATTGAAGTCGTCCCAGCAAGTGTATTAACTTTTCTGGTAAATCCAATACTCCTGCCTCATATACTGCTGCTTCCCCTGCTTCTTTTATCTTCTTGTTAATCTCTTCTTCAGCTTTTTCTATTTCTTGCTCTATTCTTGCTGGCTGAATCCTGCCATCTCTTAATAATTTCTCCAGTGTTATCTTAGCAATCTCCCGCCTTACTGGATTAAAGCTTGAAATGATTACCATACCAGGTGTTTCATCAACAATTAATTCAACTCCTGCTACTTTTTCAAAGGCGCGAATGTTTCTTCCTTCTTTTCCAATAATTCTTCCTTTGAGTTCTTCTGTTGGCAATACCACCGAAGAAGTCATGATTTCTTGAGCTTGTGATAAAGCATAGGTTTGTACTGCTGATGCAATAATTCCCTTAGCTTTTCTCTCATATTGCTCAACACCTTTTTCTTCAAGCTTTCTTATCCTCTCTAGTACCTCTGCGTCATACTCTTTTTCTGCTCTTTCTAGCAACTCTTCTTTAGCTTGTTCTCTGCTTAGTCCAGCAATTTTTTCTAACTTAGCAATAATTTCTGATTTCTTGGCCTCTATTTCTGTTTTAATTTCTCTTAACTTTTCTATTCTTTCATTTGCTTCTTTTTCCTTTGTAGCTACTTCTTTCTGCTTGTCATCAACCTCTTCTTCTCTCTTAAACAAACGATTCTCTGCCTTTATCACTATCTTTTGCCTTTCTTCTAAGTCCTCTGATGCTTTTTTCTCTATCTCTTCTGCCTTTTGCTTTGCCTTAGCCATTATCTCTTCTGCTGTCTCTTTAGTTTGAGCTATTTTCTTACTAAGCTCTGCCTCAATCGTCCCAGCACGCTTTCTTGCAATAGATTGTCGGATATAGTATCCAACCACTCCACCTAATAATAGCGCTATTGCCACTACTATTATGATTGTTTGTGTTTCCATATTTTTAATATGAAAATTTGGCACAAAAATAATCGTGTGATTCTGTATCAATATTCTAATTTCAAGGTTCTTGATTTTTATCTAAGATTATATACCAAAAATTCAATGTTAATCTTTATACTAATTATCATAACAAAAAACCCTTGCCGTAGCAAGGGCTTCATTGTTTATCTATCAAAACGGCGAAACATCTCTCCATATTGGCTTGAACACCTCAACTAAGTTTGAATACACCTTTTCACAATAATATCCTGTTCCGTCAGTCACCTTCAGTGTTGTTGTAAAGTCACTGTCAATATTAAAGGTGACAACTTCTTCTGCCTCTGTTGATGTTGCAGGGTCCCCTCCTTCAAATGTCCAATAATATGTTGGCGTGCTTGCGTCATACACAACCGAAGTGCTTCCGTCAAAGGTGATTGGTCTTTCTACTAATATCTTCTCGGGAGAATGTTCAATTTTCACCCACGGAGAGCCATGCGTTTGAGCTACCGTAAACGTTCCTTCTTCCCACGAAGAAGAACTTCCGGCAATATTCCTTGCTTTAACTCTCCAATAATATGTTGCACCCCAATCTAGTTGCTCTCCATTCCAACCAGAACCCTCTAGATTTAGAATATATGATGAAGATGATGTGGTTGCTGTTGTGCTAAAGGCAGAAGTAAACTCAGCGTTTGTTGCTACCTCAAGATCATATCCTCTTTGAGAATAATCACTTACAAAGTCCCAACTGAAAACAACGCCCAATCCATCATTGACTGTAACTTGGCTATCATGATCACAATAGCTTACATCAGCGTTAAGGTTTGTAACAATAGCAGCTGGTGAGTCATACACTACAGCATAATTACTTGTTGCACAACTACTATCATTAGCACAATTAAAACTCAACCAACCAAAAACATCTGACCAGGCATAGCCAGTAACATCTTCCCCTGTAACTGTTACTCCATAATCTGTCCCCGCTATATCAATCGGCCCCAATTTAATCCAACCAGTTTCACTATCATTGATTTGCTTTGCCCAACCAATAATTTTATTATTTACAAGACTAGCATTGCATGTTCCACTTGGGCACCCTATCAGGTCACTACTATTAAAGCTTATCCAACCAATATTATCTGACCAGGCATAGCCAGTCAATACATTATCTGCTCCGATATTCACTCCGTAATTGCTCGTTGCACAACTACTATCATTAGCACAACTAAAACTGACCCAACCAATGTTATCTGACCAGGCATAGCCAGTAATGTCTCCCTCCACCGCTAAGGCAATGTCAACTAAACTAAATAAGCAAAAAAAACTTAGGAGAAAACATAAGGTATATTTCTTTTTTGAGCTAGCTTCTTTTTTGTGTCCAATCTTTTGTTCCATTTATTTCTCCTTTTTACCTCTCTTTTTGCTCTTTTTCTTGTCTTAATTTATTAATCTCCTCTATCTGTTTTCTTACCTCCTCATCTGTATCGGTAACCTTAGGAGCTGAATCCCTTTTTTGATTAATGTCATTCATTTGTGACTGCATTTCTTCTTCAGTGTTTTTTGCATTAGCAATTTGCCTTAATTGATTAATGCTCTCAATTTCTTGCTGGACAATTATGTCTTTTTCTACTTGTTTTTGATCTTCTCCTTGGTTGCTTGTTGGTTCCCTGTTGATAAAAAAAAGAAGAAGAACTAATACCAAGGCCAACAATGCCACGGTAATTATTTCTCTTCTTCTTTCCTTTAAGATGTTTTTAAGTGATTCTTTTTTATTCTTCATATAGACAATCTATATTTATTAAGTTAACTTCTTTGTCATTATTATACACAGAAAAAACTTCGCAACTTTCATCTTCTGCTGACTTAATTAAATCGTTAACTGCATCTGTGTAGCCCTTGGAATAGCTCATATCAAAAATAGATTTTGTATATGAATCAAAAAAATTCTTCGCTGTATATATTGAAAAAGCAATTATTACTAGAAATAAAAAGATAATTAATATTTTTTGTTTGTCCATTGATTAATTTTAGCTTTTTAATTTTTGTATGTCAATAAATTGTACTGTTTT
>JASGMO010000021.1 GCA_030156465.1 Patescibacteria group bacterium | reverse complement strand
TGCTTTCTTTCTTATTATATATATACTAGGTAGTTCGACCTTTCTAATAATATTCTACCCTATCGGAATAATTATCTTAAAAAAAGAAAAAGTTGTCAACACTAGACAGCTTTTTTCTCTTCCTCTTTTTCCGTATTTTCTTCTGGTTTAGGTTCTTCTTCCTTTACCTCCTCAACTGGAGCTTCTTCTACTTTAGGTTCTTCTTCAGGTTTTTCTTCTGTTGGAGATTCTTCTTTAACCTCCTCAACTGGAGCCTCCTCTACCTTTGGCTCTTCTTTCTTAGGTTCTTCTGCTTTTACTTCTGCTTCTTTTATCACAATTCTTCTTTTTCTTTTTTCGCCTTCAATTACCTTTTCAGTAATCAGCATATTGTGAACTGTGTCTGAAGCTTGTGCTCCAACACTTAACCAGTATTTTATTCTATCCTCCTTTAATGTTCTTTCATTTGTTAGAGGGTTATAGAAACCAACCTGCTCTACAAATTGACCTCCTTGCGGTGGGTTTTGTTTATTTGTCACAACAATCTTGTATGACGGTTGTTTTTTCTTTCCTACTCTAAATAGTCTTATTGCTAACATATTATTATATTTAATTAACGTGGGTATAATACACTAATTGTGAAATATTTTCAAGTACTAATCCCAGCTCTTTACTTTTAATGCTTCTTC
Organism: Patescibacteria group bacterium; assembly: GCA_030156465.1. Classification (GTDB taxonomy): domain Bacteria; phylum Patescibacteriota; class Minisyncoccia; order Minisyncoccales; family Minisyncoccaceae; genus UBA2558. The sequence goes on along the minus strand of JASGMO010000021.1, from coordinate 8,940 downwards.
TGCTGACTTTAATTCTGCCTCGTGCTTACTTGACCCTTCTCCTTGAGCTATTAGGTCTTCATTGAAGTATACTCCAACGATAAATTTCTTTTGATGATCTGGCCCTGTTTCTTCAATTACACTATATGTCGGTGTTACTGAAAGTATTTCTTGAGATTTTTCTTGAAGTAATGATTTAGGATCTTTGTACAGTTTCTTTTCTATTATCTCGGGCAACTTCTCTTTGATTAATTTTTCTTCAATTAATTTTCTAGCTGATTCATATCCCGAATCTAGATATAGGGCTCCAATAAATGCTTCAAAAGTATCTGCTAAGATGTACTTTCTTGCTTTGCCATTTTCCTTTGCCTCTCCCGAAGATAGCAAGAGAAATTTTTCAAAATCCATTTCCCTAGCTGTATCCGAGAGTATATTAGAATTGACTAACGATGCACGCCAACCAGTCATCTCTCCTTCTGGCTTGTCTGGGTATTTATTAAAAAGATAATCAGTTGTTACAAGCTCTAGCACTGCATCTCCCAGGAACTCCAATCTTTCATTGTGCCCTAGATAGAAATCAGGATTTTCATTAATGTAAGAGCGATGACAGAATGCTTGAATCAAAAGATCTTTATTATTAAAAGATACATTGAGAGATTTTTCTAATTCTAAGAATTTATTTTTCATCAGATTCATTTATTAATTCTCGGTAGATTGTTCCTAAAACTCCATTGACGAACTTTCTAGAACTTTCTCCACCGAAGTTTTTAGCTAGCTCAATTGACTCATTAATAGCCACTTTGGGAGGCACTTCGTCTACTTTTTCGTATAGTAGTTCAAATATGCCTATTCTTAAAATATTTCTATCAAGAATGTTGATTTGATTAATTGGCCATTCAGGTGCAGTCTTCTCTATTATTTTATCTATAGATTCAATTTTATCTTGAACACCGTAGACAAGAGCCCAGATAAAGTCATTGCTTTCTAGTCCCCTGCCAAATTCTTCAATATTTTTTTCAGCGATAATTTCCAATTGTTCTTTTGGCATCCCAAGAAAGTCCCATTCATAGAGACTTTGCATTGCTACTGAACGTGAAAGGTGCCTTGAAGCCATAGTTTATTTTTTTTCTGAACCTTCTTCGATCTCCTTCTTCCTTCTTTTCTGTTCTTTTTTCTCCAATTTTGCCATTACATCTATTACCTCTCTTCCTTTATAGAAGCCACAATATCCACACGCACTGTGAGGTAATACTGGTTTTTGACACTTTGGACAAGAAACTAAATTAGGGGCCTTGATAAATATATTGCCTCTTCTTTTGTCTCTTCTTGATTGATTTTGTCTTTGTTTTGGTACTGCCATATGTTGTTATTATACATTTTTATTTATCTTTGTCAAAAGGTTTAAAGCTCTTTCTATGTATTTCACATCCTCCATATTTTTTAATTAATTTAAAGTGTTCTTTAGTTCCATATCCCTTGTGCTTCTTAAAACTATACTCTGGATGTAGTTTATCATATTTAATCATCAAGCGGTCTCTGGTCACTTTAGCAATAATACTTGCCGCACTAACACAATATATTTTTCTGTCAGCACCTATTATAGATTCCTGACTTATATCAACATTAATATTCATATTGCCATCTAGGATAAGATGATGTGCCTTTATCTTATTTTTCTTCTCTAAATTACGCACTGCCTTAATCATTGCTTCTTTAGTTGCTTCACGTATATTTATCTTGTCTATCCTTTTAGGAGAAACTACCCCTATCCCCCATTTGTAATTACTAACAATCTCAAAATAAAGCTCTTCCCTCTTTTTTTCACTTAATAATTTAGAGTCCTTAATTCCTTTTATTCTCTTTGGTATGTCTAAAACAGCGGCGGCAACTACCGGTCCAGCTAGTGGTCCTCTTCCTGCCTCGTCTATTCCAATAATATTTTTTGACTCTTTTGGCATAATTATAGTATAATAATAGCATATGAATATCCAAAACAACAAAAAAATATTAAGCCAGATGGATATTATTTCTGAGATTAAAAAAGCTGAGAAGCAAAGAAGGCCAGTTGACCTTTCTAATTCTATAATAACTGATTTATCAATGATAACAGATAGAGTTAAGGACGGTCTTAATTTAGAAAACACTGAAATCAAGGGATCAATTTTTTTAGGCGAAGTAATAATTTTAGGAGAATTAAATTTAAGAGGAGCTATTGTTAATGGTTCCCTTTATTTAGGAAACAGTGAAATAGAAGATGATTTAATTTTAGAAAATGCTCTTGTCAAGGGAGCTATTAATTTAGTAGGAGCAAAAATTAAAGGAAATGTTAATGCTAGAAAATTAACGACGATGGGATTTTTAAGTTTGAGCAAAACAGAAATTGGAGGAGATGTAATATTAGAAGATGCGAACATCAAAAGTGCTCAATATGAAGATCTTAGTGTTAGAGGCGACCTATTTTTAGGAACGGCAACGATAAGAGGCGCCCTTAATTTAGGAAAAATGACGAGCGAAGGATTAATTGATATGGAAGATGTTAATATAGGAAGCAATTTGGTTTTAACGGGAACGAAAAGTGGCAAAGGAGAAATAGATACCACGACCATGAAGCTTGAAGGAAAAAAAATAGTTTAGATGAGTAAATTTACACACTTACATTTACACTCTCATTATTCTCTTTTAGACGGATTATCAAAAATAGACGATATACTAGACAAAGTAAAAGAGCTAGGAATGGATTCAGTTGCCCTAACAGACCACGGTGTTATGTATGGCGCTATTGAGTTTTACAAAAAAGCAAAGGACAAAGGCATTAAGCCAATTATTGGTTGCGAGGTCTATGAAGCGCTAGGTTCAATGGAAGAGAAGGATTCTAATAAAAGACATCACTTAATTTTATTAGTTAAAAATGAGAAGGGATACAATAATCTTGTAAAAATTGTAACAGAAGCACACTTGAGGGGATTCTATTACAAGGCAAGAGTTGATTTTGATTTGCTAGAAAAATACTCAGAGGGCCTTATTGCAACTTCTGCCTGTCTTCAAGGAAGGATACCTCACTTACTATTATCAAACAGAAAAGAAGAAGCCCTTGAAATGGTTAAAAAATATCAATCAATTTTTGGTAAAGAAAACTTCTATTTAGAATTACAACATCATCCCAACATCCCCGAACAAGATAGGGCTAATAAGATGATTATTGAGTTAAGTAAAGAAACGGGTGCACCGCTAGTTGCGACAAATGATTGTCATTATATTAATAAAGATGATGCTGAAGCACAAGATATTATTATGTTAATTAATACTGGTGCTAATATCAACGACAAAGAAAGATTGTCTATGCTTGGTGATGACTTTAGTATGAAGACGGAAGAAGAAATGATACATGCTTTCAAAGATGTTCCTGAAGCAATAGAGAATACAAAAAAAATAGCGAGTGAGTGTAATTTAGAATTAAAGTTAGGAGAATTTAAATTGCCCCAGTTTGATGTTCCCAATGGTAAGTCAGCCGAAGAATATCTAAGGGACTTATGCTATGTTGGAATAGAAAAGAAATATCCTGATGCTGATGAAGAAAAATTAAAAGAAGTAAAAGATAGAGTTGATTATGAATTATCCGTGATTAATAAAACTGGTTTCCCCGGATACTTTTTAATTGTTCAGGATTTTGTTAACTGGGCAAAACAACAAAGAATTGTTGTTGGTCCTGGAAGAGGTTCTGCCGGAGGGTCAATTGTTGCCTACTTAACTGGGATTATTAATGTGGATCCATTAAAGTATAATCTTTATTTTGAAAGATTTTTAAATCCCGATAGAATATCCCCTCCTGATATTGATTTAGACTTTACTGATAAAAGAAGAGATGAGGTTATTAGCTATGTTGCTCAAAAATATGGCAGAGACAAGGTTGCTCAAATTATTACCTTTGGAACTATGGCAGCGAGGGGTTCAATTAGAGATGTTGGCAGGGCCCTTGGCTTAGAATATTCTTACTGTGACAGAATTGCCAAAATGATTCCTGTTGGATTTAATCTAAGTGATACACTAGAAAAAATAGAAGAATTTAAAACATTATATGAATCAGATAATGATGCAGAGAGATTAATTGACCTAGCTTTTAAGATTGAGGGCTGTGCAAGACACGCTTCAACTCATGCTTGCGGAGTCGTGATTTCAAGTAGCCCACTAAATGAATCTGTTCCTACTCAACATCCCACACAGGATGAATCGGCTCTTGTTACTCAATATGAAATGCATTCGGTTGAATCAATGGGATTATTGAAGATGGATTTTTTGGGACTAAAAAATCTTACTACCATTGAGGAAACATTGAAAAGAATATATGCAGTGAGGGGCAGTAATTTAGATATTGATAATATACCACTAGATGACGAAAAAACATTTAAACTACTTCAATCTGGTAATTGTATAGGTATTTTTCAATTAGAATCTGACGGGATGAGAAGATATTTAAAACAATTAAAACCAACAGAAATTGAAGACATTATTGCTATGGTTGCCCTTTATCGTCCTGGACCAATGCAACACATCCCTGAATATATCAATGGTAAACACCAAAGAAAGAAAGTTAATTATTTACATCCTAAGTTAGAAAAAATACTAGGATCAACTTACGGTATTCCCCTTTATCAAGAACAAATTATGCGAATAGCTCAAGATATGGCAGGATTTACTCTAGCTGAGGCAGATATATTAAGAAAAGCTATTGGTAAGAAAAATGAAAAATTGTTAATGGAACAAAAAGATAAGTTTGTTTCTGGAATTAAAGCAAACAATATTAGTGAAAAAATTGGAAATGAGCTGTGGCATTGGATAGAACCTTTTGCTAAATATTCTTTTAATAAAAGTCATGCGGCTTGTTATGCCATTATTGCTTACCAAACGGCATACCTTAAAGCAAATTATCCTGTTGAATATATGGCGGCGTTACTAACAGCAGAAGGAGGAGACCTAGATAAAGTTTCTATTCTGATTGAAGAATGTAAGAAAATGGAAATTGAAGTTTTACCACCAGACATTAATGAAAGTTTTAGTAATTTTAGTGTAGTTCCAAATGAAAATAAGATTAGGTTTGGATTAAATGCTATTAAAAATGTTGGATATAATATTGTTGAATTAATTATTAATGAGAGAAAAGATAATGGCAATTTCAAATCAATTCAAGATTTTATTTCAAGAGTTGATAACAAAGTGTTAAATAAGAAATCACTAGAGAGTTTGACAAGGGCTGGAGTTTTTGACAATTTAGAGGAAAGAAATAAGATATTAAATAATCTAGAAAATCTTTTCACATGGTCAAAAGATAATCAAAAGATTAAAGAAAGCAAGCAAATAGGTCTTTTTGGTGAATCAACCACTCAAGAAATTAAGCTTACTGATTGTGAATCAATGGACGATCAAGAAAAACTAAAATGGGAAAAGGAATTACTTGGATTATATGTCTCTGGTCACCCCCTAGAAAAATACAAAGAATTGCTTAAAGATCAGGTAACGCCAATTAAAAAAGTTATTAATGATTTAACGACGACGAATGGAACAAATCGTCTTTATGTCGGAGAAAAAGTAACCATTGGAGGGATAATATTGAATATAAAGAAAATATTAACGCGCAAGGGAGCCCCGATGATGTTTATCAAGGTTCAGGATTTAACCGAAATGATAGAAGTAGTAGTGTTCCCTAGCATGCTAGAAAAAAACCCCTACGTTTTTGAAGAAAATAAGATTGTTACAATTGAAGGCAAAACAGACATCAAAGATGGTTCCCCTAAAATAATTGCAGATCAAATTGAAGAATTATTAGATTTATAAAAATAAAATTATGGAATTAGAAAATATAAAACATTCGTTATCACACATTTTAGCTTATGCTGTCCAATCTCTTTATAAAGATGCTAAGTTTGGCATTGGTCCAGCAATAGAAAACGGCTTCTATTATGATATGGAAGTTGAATTAAAAGAAGAGGACTTGAAAAAGATAGAAGACAAAATGAAAGAAATTATTAAAAGTGATATTTCTTTTGAACAAAAGATAATTTCAAAAGAAGAAGCTAGAGATATTTTTAAGGATCAACCATATAAGCTTGAGTTAATTGATGAAATTGAGGAAGACAATGTTTCAATATATATTCTTGGTGAATTTATTGATTTATGCAAAGGTCCTCATATCAAATCAACAAAAGAAATTGATAGCAATGCTTTTAAATTAGATAAATTAGCAGGAGCATATTGGAGAGGAAGTGAGAAAAATAAAATGTTAACAAGAGTTTATGGTCTTGCTTTTGAAAGTAAAGAAAAGCTTAATGAATATATTAAATTAATGGAAGAAGCAGAAAAGAGAGACCACCGAAAGCTTGGCAGAGAGCTAGATCTGTTTCATACAGAGGAAGAAGTTGGTATTGGTTTAGTATTGTGGCATCCCAAAGGGGCAATTATATGGAGATTAATTGAAGATTTTTGGTATAAGAAACACTTAGAAAATGGTTATGAACTAGTAAGAACTCCTCATATTGGAAGTAGAAAACTTTGGGAGCGTTCTGGCCATTGGGGATTTTATTCTGATAGTATGTATCCACCAATAGAAATTGGTCAATCGCTAGAAGAAAGTCAAAACAAAGAAGAGCTAAAGGAGTCAGAGCAATTTTTATTAAAGCCAATGAATTGCCCATTTCACGTTTCTATATATAATAGTTCTCCTAGATCATATAGGGATCTTCCTATGCGTTGGGCAGAAACAGGAACAGTTTATCGTTTTGAGAAAAAAGGAGAACTTTCTGGACTAACCAGAGTCAGGGGCTTTACTCAAGATGACGCTCATATAATTTGTAGAGAAGATCAAGTAGAAGAAGAATTAAAAAGAGTAATTGATTTTATACTTTTTATTTACAAATCATTCGGCTTTGATATTGATTCAGTTAAGGTTTATCTTTCGCTAAGAGATGAAAATGATAAGATGAAATATGCTGGAACAGACGAAGGGTGGAATTTTTCTGAATCAGTATTGAGAAAAGTTGCCATAGAAAAGAACCTTAACTTTGTAGAAGAAAAAGGAGAAGCAGCTTTTTATGGCCCCAAGCTTGATTTCAAAATTAAAGATGTTTTGGGAAGAGAATGGCAATGTTCTACCCTTCAGTTTGATTTTAATTTAGCTGAAAGGTTTGATATGACATTTACTAACGATAAGGGAGAAAAAGAACAGCCATATATGCTTCACAGGGCCCTATTTGGCTCATTTGAGAGGTTTATCGGCCTTCTATTAGAGCATTATGCTGGAGCATTACCCTTTTGGTTGTCTCCCGTTCAAGTTAAAATTATTCCAGTGAGCGAAAATCATATTGATTATGCCCTAGAAATTAAAGAAAAGTTAAAAGAATATCGCGTAGAAATAGATAGGAATAGCGATACAATAGGTAAGAAAATTAGGAATGGAGAAATGGAGAAAGTTCCCTACTTGCTTGTTGTGGGAGACAAAGAAAGAGAAAGTAAAACAGTAAGCGTGAGGCAAAGAGGAAAAATTGATCTAGGGGTAATGACAATTGAAAAGTTTTTAGAAACGGAAAAATGAAAAAATATCACATAATTACTTTTGGTTGTCAGATGAATAGATCTGACTCTGAAAGGATCGCTTCTTTTTTTGAAAAGAATGGTTTTGTTGAGACATATAATATTAAAGATGCCGATACGGTCATCTTAAATATGTGCTCAGTGAGACAATCAGCCGTGGATAGAATCTATGGCTTAGTTCCCCAACTTCAGAAATTAAAAGCAGAAGTAATTATTACCGGCTGTGTTTTAAATAGAGATAAAGAAAAATTATCAGATGATTTTACTGTTTTAAATAAAGAAGATTTCAAAAAAGATTTCTTTTCTATAGTGCCGAAATATTCAAATAATATTCAGGCCTTTGTTCCTATCTCTGATGGATGCAATAATTTTTGCACCTATTGTGCTGTTCCATTTACTAGGGGTAAATTAGTTTCAAGAAATTATAATCAAATAATTAAAGAAATTAGTTCACTTATTAAAAAAGGATATAAAGAGATTTGGCTCTTAGGAGAAAATGTTAATCAGTATAATTATGATAATGTTGATTTTGCTGATTTAATAAAAAAAATTGATGAAATTGAAGGAGATTTCTGGGTTAAATTTACTAGCCCTAATCCAAAAGATTTTAGCGATAAAATGATTAATGCTTTCTCTAAGTCATCTAAGTTTGCTCCTTACTTAAACTTGCCCTTGCAGTCCGGTGATGATGATATTTTAAAGGCAATGAATAGGCCATATACAGCAGAAAAATATTATCAATTAGTTGAGAAGATAAGAAAAAAGGTTAAGGATATTAGTATATCAACTGATATTATTGTTGGATTTCCTGGAGAAACAAAAAAACAATTTAAAAATACAGAGAAAATATTCAAGAAAATTGGCTTTAGTATGGCTTACATTTCTCAATACTCTCCTCGCCCACAGTCACTAGCTTTCAGTAAAATGAAAGATGATGTTACTAAAAAAGAAAAGAAAGAAAGAGAAAAAATATTAACTGATATATTAAGAAAAAGTGCCTTGAAGGAAAACAAAAAATTTCTTAAAAAAGAAGTTAGGGTTCTTGTGTTAAACAAGGATGGAGAATATTTTACTGGAAGGACTGGTCAAAACAAGGCAGTTAGGTTTAAATCTAGCAAGAATGTTTTAGGAACATTTCAAAATGTTAAACTTACTAAAGTTAGTGCGTGGAGTATTGAGGGAGAAATAATTAAGCCCAAATTAATCGTAATTGTTGGTCCTACTGCTTCAGGAAAGACTAACCTAGCAATGAAGTTAGCAAAAAAGTTTAATGGAGAAATAGTTTCAGCTGATTCTCAGATGATATACAAGGAAATGGACATAGGAACAGCTAAACCACCTAAAAACACTCATCATATGGTTGATTTAATTAAACCAAAT
>JASGMO010000020.1 GCA_030156465.1 Patescibacteria group bacterium | reverse complement strand
GGTGCTACTTTTTCTATTATTAATGCCGTTTCTAACATTGTTATGCTTCTTTTATTTTATACTTTCCTTCTTCGTCTCTTTTAAAAAACTTTTTATTTTGAAGATTTAATAAAACTGTTGATTCTTTTACCATTCTTTGATTTAAAACGGAGGTAATAATCTCATCTTTTGGTAGCCCATTATCATTTGCACTTAAAACTTGGTAAATTACATCTTTAACTTGACCAGGATTATATCCCCAATCTTTTAGAGCATAATATCCTCTACCGACTAAAACAAATTCTTGATTTCTAATTAATTCATTGTGAATTGTCTGAGGATGAAGATTTCTTTTTTGAGGAAGATTAGCAATCATCTCTGACACCTCTTTAAAATGTACTGGCTTTTTTTCTTGATTTAAAATTAATTTAATTTTATCCTTTACTGTTTTAGGATTAACTTCAGGCCAAGAACTTAATCCCATTTTCTTGCCATCATATGTTTTTAAAATCTCTTTTGATATCTCTAATTCTTCAGGGAAACTTTTAATTTCTCTTGGGACCCCCTCTTCTTTTAATTCTTTGATTGTTTTTTTAATACTTTCCTTTGTTCTTGAAATGCTTTCTTTGTTTATTGCCCAAAAAGAATAAAAATTATCATTTTCTTTTTCTCTAATTATTTTATCTGTTAAAGAAATTAAAAATATAGTGTAGTTTTTGTCTTCCGCAACTATTTTATCTTCTCTTACTATGCCCCCACATTTTTGTATTTCTTTTTGATAAAAATCTATTGCTTCTTTAAAGTCATCTCTTTGCTCAGCGACTTTTTTTGCCTTTTTAATTCCATCGTTCGCAATTTGCCTAACTCTTTCCCTTGTAATCTTGAAACTCTTACCAATTGATTCTAGTGTTTCTGGTTTTTTATTTTTATTCAATGCAAATCTACGAGAAATCACCTCTCTTGTCCTCTCAGGAAGCTCCTTCAATATATTTTGTGATATTATTTTAGAGTTCATGATTATTTTTTCTTATTTTTGTGATTATTCCAAGCAACCAATAATGGGCTTGATAAAAATATTGATGAGAAAAATCCAACAAAGATGCCTATTCCCATAACAAGAGTAAAGTATTTCAAGCTTTCTTCATTTGTAAAGAAGTAATATAGAGGAATTAATACAAGTAAGACCGTAAAAGAAGTATTTAGACAACGAACAAATGTTTCATTTAAGCTTTTGTTAACAATCTCAGAATATGAAAGCTTATTTTCTCTTTTAAGGTTCTCTCTTATTCTATCAAAAATAACAATGTTGTTGTTGATTGAATAGCCAACAATTGCTAGAAGCGCAGTAACGACAGGAATATTAATTTGTATATTATAATAATAACCTAGAAATGCTAAAACACCTAATGGAATTATTAAATCATGGAAAAGCATCAATGTTGATGATATTCCATATTGAATTGAGCTTATTGGTTTACTAACACTATTAAATGCAAGGGCAATATATGCAAGCATCGCAAGTAATGCCACCAAAACAACAATTAATGTTTTGTCTTTTAGTTCACTTCCCACAACAGGACTAATTGTTTCTATGGATGTATCAAATTCTCCCGGCAGTGCGTTTATTATTTTAGAAAAAGTTTCACTTGATATATTTTGTTCTTTTATTTTCAAAACAACCTCATTCTCCCCTAGCGGTTGAATCTGCATTCCCGATGCTTCTTCTATTTCTGAAAGTGAATTTCTAATTTCATCTAATTGTGGTCTTTCGCTAGAATAATTGATTGTGATCATACTGCCACCTTCAAAATCAATTCCTAAATTAAGGCCAAGCGAAAACAAAGAATAGGCACTCAAGATAACTGCTACTATCGCTATTAAAAAATATAATTTTGAATGTTTTATAAAATTCATGACCATAACCATTTAATTTTTCCTAATCTACTCTTGGCTGCGACTTGAATAAATAACTTTGAAATAACCATTGCTGAAAAAATACTAATTAATATTCCTAATATCAATGCAAATGCAAAGGCCTTAATAAAGCTTGTTCCTAAAAAGTATAATATCAAAGCAACAATTAAGGTAGTAAAGTTTCCATCTCTAATTGATGTCCATGCCCTATCAAATCCTTCTTCAGCACTTAACAGCGCATCTTTGTTTTGCCTTAATTCTTCCCTCATTCTTGAGAAAATCAATATATTAGCATCAACGGCCATTCCAACTGATAAAATAATTCCTCCAATCCCTGCTAAAGTTAGTGTTACTGGAATTAATTTAATCAAAGCTAATAAAATCATACAGTAAAGAATCAATGATATTGAAGCTAATAATCCAGGAAGCTTATAAATTATAATAAGGAATAAAATAATTGCCAATAATCCATATATCCCTGCCAAAACAGCATTATTTAATGATATTGCTCCAAGAGTTGGACCTACTTTCTTTTGAACAATTGGTTCACCTAATGGAACAGGCAATGATCCTTGATTTAATCTTTGGACAATTAGTTTAGCGGTATTAATATCAGTTTGGCCAGTAATGATCGCCTTGCCTCCAGTTATCTTTTCATTTACTCTAGGAGCATAAACACTACCATCTCCCATATCAATAATTGATTCCCCATCTAGATAAATTGCTATTGTTTTTCCAGTATTCTTTTCTGTGATTTCTTCAAATAATTTCGTTCCTTCACTATCAAACTGAAGTTCTATCACAGGGGCATATGTTGTTTCATTAAATGATAATTGTGCCTTATCTAAATATCTTCCTGTTAACTCTGTTTTTTGATAAAAATCTTCAAAAGCAACTTGCCAATCTTCAACCTCTTGCATTTCTTCAAAACTTAAGCCTTGAAGCTCTTGCCTTTTTTGATTAATTCTTTCTATATCTTCCTCTGATCTTTCTTCGGCAAACTCTAGTAATGGTGTTTCCCCTATCCAAGAAATTGCATCCTCAATGCTTTCCATTCCCGGTAAATCAACAGCAATCCTATCAGATCCATATATTTGTATAACTGGCTCCGTAACACCAAAGATATTAATTCTTCTTTCAATGACATCTTTTAATCCCTCCATCACATCGTCTCTATCCTTCTCTTCAATTTGACTTAAGTCAGCTTCATATTGCAAATGAACACCACCCTTCAAGTCAAGTCCTAATCTAAATTCAGTCTCTGGAAAATGAGGCAAATTAAGATTGTATTTATCAACTAAATTATTGTATGGGTTAGGATAACAAAAAAGTCCAACAACCACGGCTAGAACTAATACCGAAAATAAGTAAAATATCGTTTTTCTTTTAGTCATAATATGGATATAATATAACTCTAAACAACGTTTTAGTCAAGTTGCATCATCATCAACTTTAGCTTACAATAATAATCAATATGATTACCTTATCAATAGAAACAAGTTGTGACGATACAGCCCTTAGCATCATTAAGACAAGTAGTTCAAAAAAGATGGACTACTCTAATTTTGAAGTGCTCTCTAATTTAACGACCTCACAAATTGAGGCCCACAAACCATACGGTGGAGTTTTCCCTGCTGTTGCTAAAAGAGAACATCAATCAGCTCTTGTTCCCCTATTAATCAAATCATTGAAAAAGGCAAATCTATTAAAGGAAGCAAAGATCATTGATAGTAAAAAAATATCAAGAATTAAAAAAAACTTAGAAAAGAATGAAGATCTTTTTTTACAACTAAAAGAATTCCTTACAAAATATCAATTAAAAGATATTAATAAAATTGCCGTAACAATTGGTCCAGGCCTTGAGCCCTGTTTATACACCGGCATTAATTTAGCTAAATCATTATCATACTATTATAATATTCCTGTAGTGGGGGTTAACCATTTAGAAGGTCACATTTTATCTAGTTTTTTAAGTCCTAACGAAAAATTAGAACTTCCAGCAATTGCTTTAATTGTTTCAGGTGGAAATACACAGTTAATATATTTTGAAAAAATAGGAAAATATAAAATAATTGGAGAAACGAGAGATGATGCCGCTGGAGAGTGTTTTGATAAAACGGCAAGGATACTGGGACTTGATTATCCAGGTGGACCTGAAATATCTAAAAAAGCAAAAGATTGCAAAACAAACAAACACAACATTGTCCTTCCCCGTCCAATGATTAATGAAAAAAATTATGACTTTAGTTTTTCAGGATTAAAAACAGCTGTCCTTTATCATACTAGAAAAAATAAAATAAATGACGACTATGTTAAGGAAATGTCATTTGAGATAGAATCAGCCATAGTGGATGTGTTAGTTAGCAAAACATTAAAAGCAGTTGATGAATATGGTGTAAAATCATTACTTTTGGGTGGCGGAGTAACAGCAAATCAAAAATTAATTAAAGAATTTAAGAAAAAAACAAAAGTAAGATTATTTATCCCTCATAAAAAATATACCGGAGATAATGCTCTAATGATTGGACTTGTTTCAATATATTCTCCAAATGTTAAAAAGATAATCAAACCAATTTCTAATTTAAAAATAAATGAATAATACTATAATTGCATTTTTACTTGCTCTAATTCCTGGAATTATTTGGCTAATATACTTTTTAAGAGAAGATAATCTACCGGAGCCAAAAAGGAAAATCTTAAAAGTTTTTCTAGCAGGAATGTTGATGTCTGTTCCAATTCTTTGCTTTGAGTTATGGCTTGTTGGTGACTTAAATAAATTAGGGATAGAAGGGACTGCTTTTTTAATAATTAAATATATTTTCGTAATTGGACTAATAGAAGAATTATTCAAATATATTGCTGTAAGGTTCACTGCCTTAAAATCATCAGAAATTGACGAACCAATTGATCTACCCATATATATGATTATTGGCGCTCTTGGTTTTGCTACGATTGAAAACATTATTCTTTTCTGTAACCAAAGCACAATCTTGCTTACAAACCCTGCCATTCTTACCTTTAGTAGATTTTTAGGGGCAACACTACTTCATCTATTATGTTCAGGAATAATTGGATATTTCTTTGCCTTGTCATTTTACCACCTTAAATATCGCTATATTTTATGCTTCACCGGATTTTTCTTAGCAATAATAATTCATGCCGTCTTTAACTTTTCTCTAGAATCAGATATAATAAATAATGTAATCGGTACATTTGGTTTAGTCCTAATAATATTTGTATTCTTTTTACTAGGACTTAAAAGAATTAAAAAATTAAAAAGCGTTTGTAAATTATAACTTATGGAAAAAACAAAAAACTGGGATAACCCAAAAGGACAATTAGTAGTTGATGTTTATGAAACAGATACGGAACTAATTGTTCAATCAGCTATCGCTGGAGTTAAAAACAATGAAATAGATGTCTCTTTAGAAAATGATATTTTAATAATTAAAGGAGAAAGACAAAATCCAGCGAAGGAAGATAATAGAAAATATTTTTTAGAAGAATGTTATTGGGGACCATTTTCAAAAGAAATTATTTTACCAAGAGAAATTGATACTCTAAGAATAGATGCAAAGATAAAAGAAGGGATATTAACCGTAAGAATGCAGAAGATAGAACGAGCAAAAAGTAAAAAAATATCAATTGACTAAAAAAGACCACAAAGGTCTTTTTTCATATATGTGCCGAGGGAGGGAGTCGAACCCTCACACCACAAGGGCATATGCTCCTAAGGCATACGCGTCTACCAATTCCGCCACCTCGGCATAAAAACACCCCCCCCCTTTATACCAAAAGAAAGAGAGTGTCAATATTAAACACCAATAATCATCTTGATTGCTGGTGGAATTGCTCTTGAGAACAATGCTACCGCGATACCAACTGCAGCGTAAATAATAAGTTGTCTTGCTTTTCCTGTTTTTTCTGGATCTCCTGATGAAGTTGTAAACGTTACAGCTCCCCAAATAATCATTAATGACGATATTGCCATTAATAAAACAAACACCCAATCAGTAATATTATATACTGAATTTAACAAACAACACATTCCGCAGTCGCCATCAGCATATAAACAAGATCCATCTGTTAAAGGACAACTTAATGTATCAGGCAACCTGCTTACATTATCAATTTTACATCCGTCAAGGGTATCTGCTGCATAAATAAATCCTGCCCCTAAAAAGGTGATGCACAATGTAAAAACAATTAACCCTAATATTTTTTTCTTCATATTTAAATATTTATTTTTTATCATAGATCGACCTTTAATTATTAAACAAAACCTCTAATAATACTTGTTAATCCTGCTGCTAAAAGAATTATTACTAATCCGATCGTTGTTGAAACAATTATACTCTTAGCCATTTTTGATCTTTCTGCACTTCCAGTATCACTCATCCAAAGAAATCCACCCACTGTATACATTAAAATAGCTAGGCCCGTTGAAATAGTAACAATCCAAGAGGTAATATTATCAATTGTACTTGTCACTGCATCAGCTGAAGCAATAACAGGAATCAATAATACAGCTACTAATAGAAATGATATTTTATTTTTTGTTTTATTCATATTTTTTATATTACTATATTACCACTATTTCTTTAATAATGCCAATCAAGCTTCTTGCTAAAAGAGCGACTATAAGGCCAATGGCTGCATAAAGTATTACTTTTTTACCCTGAGTTGACTTTGCTGGATCCCCCGCTGAAGTAATGTGTAGAAATCCACCATAAACAATTAATAATGGTGCTAAAACTAAGGCGATATCAATAATCCATTGAATAATAGCATCAAAAAGCTCTCCGAATGTTCCATATTTTATAGGATTACAAATTAATCCTTCGCAACCAGCTCCAAAGGCAAAGATTGGGAAAAGAGAAACCACTAATAATATTAAAATTAATCTTTTCATAGTTTTTTCAAAATTAACCCCCAGTGAAAGGATCCTGCAATAAATTCCTTTTCTATTTTAAGTCCCAAATTGCTTGCCATCTCTTTTGTGTCCTGTAGGGAAATCCTTCCCTCGCTTGAGCCCATCGGCGCATCTTTTTTCCAATCAACAATTAAAATCATCCCATTTTGATTTATTAAATTTTTAGCCAACTCCATTACTTTTGATCTATTTTCCACTTGAAACAAAAGATTGGTCATCAAAACCAAATCAAAATAATCTTCTCTTAGTTTAATATTTTCTTCAATGTCCCCTTTCAAGGTCTTAACATTTGATAAGTTTTGTGCAGAAACTTTTGATTCAAGAGCAGACAGTGCCTCATCTAAAATATCAACTGCATAAACAGTCCCTTCTTTTAACTGCTTGGCTAGAGGGATAACCCAACCACCAGAACCACAACCCAAATCGCAAGCATTCATATTGCTTCTCAAGGGAACATTCTTAATAATTTCATTTGGATTTAAAAATCCTTCATTCATATTATTATTATACAAAAAACTTTATTTTCTGTAAACTATTCTTCTTGTTCTTTTTCTACGCAAGTTGCTGAGGCAACGCTATCCCCTGCTTTCATTTTCATTATTTTTACACCTTGAGTATCTCTTCCTAGCTTAGGAACATCATTAAGCTTAGTTCTAATAACTTGTCCTTTTTTAGAAATTACAATTAAATCGTCTTTACCAGTAATTGATTCTACTTTAGCTAATGGGCCCGTCTTAGTTGTAATATGAGCAATCTTAACACCTGAGCCACCTCTGCCTTGAATTTTATATTCTGACAATGCTGTCTTCTTTCCATATCCACTTTCAGTTAAGACCAATAATAAATCTTTCTTATCTTGATCTTTTTTAATAACTTCCATTTGAGTTACCTCGTCACCCTTTTTGACTTTAATGCCTCTAATTCCTGAAGCTGGTCTTCCCATTTGCCTTACATCTTTTTCAGAGAATCTAATTGATTGGCCATTTTTAGTTGCTAATATTATTTCATCACCATCAGCAAGTTTTTTAACACTACACAAAGCATCATTAGGTTTTAATTTAATTGCGATAAGCCCATTCCTTCTAACATTCTCAAAATCTTTAAGCGGTGTTTTTTTAATTACTCCGTTTTTAGTAGCCATTACCAAGTACTTTATCTTTTCTTCTTTATCTTTTTTGTCTAATGCCAAAACAGAAAGAACTTTATCTTGAGTAGATATCTCTAAAAAGTTAGCAAGCCCCCTACCCCTATTTGCCTTGACGCCCTCTGGGACTTCATAAACCTTTGTTTGGAAAGCCTTTCCTGAATCAGTAAAGAAGAATAATGAATCGTGGGTTTTGGCACTGAAGAAATGACAAACTGCATCACCTTCCATAGTTTTCATTCCCATCATTCCTTGTCCTCCCCTATTTTGTTTTTTGTATTCTGATGGATTAATCCTTTTAATGTATCCTCCTGCGGTTAATGTTACAATTGCATCTTCAAGTGGCACTAAATCCTCTTCAGAAATACTTTGTGGACTATTAGCCATAATAGTTGTTTTTCTTTCGTCTCCATACACTTCAACTTCAGAAAGAATTTCTTTTTTCATTAATTTCTTTTGTTCAGCTTTGCTTTCTATTATTTTAGTTAATTCTTTAATTTCTTTTAATTTTTGGGCAAGTTCTTCTTCTACTTTTTGTTTTTCTAGTTTAGCTAATTGATGTAATTTAATTTCTAAAATCGCCTCTGCTTGAACTATAGTTAACTTAAACTTTGTAGAAAGATTTTTCTTTGCTTCTTCTTTGTCTTTTGATTTCCTAATTGTCTCAATTACTGCATCAATTTTATCTAGTGCTTTTGCAATTCCTTCTAAGATATGCGCTCTTTCTTTTGCTTTATCTAATTCATATTGAGTTCTTCTTATAATAACCTCTTGTTTGTGAATCAAATAATACTCTAAAACATCTTTTAGGTTTAAAACTCTTGGCTCAATCCCATTGACCAATGCAAGCATATTTAGATGATAGTTCTTCTGTAAGTCGGTATATTTATATAATATATTCAATATCTTCTTAGGAATTGAATTTTTTTGTAAATCAATAGCAATACGCATTCCATCTTTATCTGACTCATCTCTAATGTCTTTAACCCCCTCCAATCTTTTTGTTTGAACTAAATTAGCCATTTGAATAATCAGGGCTGATTTATCAACCTGATAAGGAATTTCTGTAACTACTATTTGACTGTTCTTTTCTTTTTCAATAATTTCAACCCTCCCTCTTGCTAAAAATGAGCCCTTTCCTTGAGAATATGCTGAAAGGATATCTTTTTTATTATAAATTATTCCTCCAGTTGGAAAATCAGGACCTTTAACAAACTCAAACAAGTCCTCTGTTTCTGCTTTAGGATTGTCAATTAAGTGTATCAAAGCATCACAAACTTCTTTTAAGTTATGTGGCGGGATATTTGTTGCCATACCAACAGCAATACCAGTTGAACCATTTAATAGCAATGCTGGCAATGGTGCAGGCAAAACTAATGGCTCTTTCCTTGTAGCATCATAGTTGTCTCCCCAATTAACAGTGTCTTTATCAATGTCCCTTAATAATTCTTCTCCAATTTTTGATAATTTACATTCGGTATATCTTTGAGCAGCAGGTGGGTCCCCCTCAATACTTCCGAAGTTTCCTTGTCCTTTGACTAATGGATATCTTAATGAAAAATCCTGTGCCATTCTAACTAAAGCACCATAAACAGAAGAGTCACCATGAGGATGATATTTTCCCAAAACTTCACCAGTAACTGCAGCTGATTTTCTGAACTTAGCATCATGCCTTACTCCCATATCATACATCGCATACAAAACCCTTCTCTGTACTGGCTTTAATCCGTCTCTAACATCAGGCAAAGCTCTTGCGACAATCACAGACATTGCATAATCAATATAGCTCTCCTTCATTTCTAGAGAGATTTCTCTTTCTTCAACTTTACCTATGCTTTGTAATTCTTTTTCTTCTTTTGCCATTTTATTTCTCTTCTAAAATTACAATCTCTGCTTTATCATCTGATGAAGCAATATTCTTCTTTTGAATGCTTAATTTATCTTTACTCTCAATATCTTTCTCCCCCAT
>JASGMO010000019.1 GCA_030156465.1 Patescibacteria group bacterium | reverse complement strand
TTCCGCTGCACGGTAACACCGTAGATATCTAACAATCTATCTCCACCCAATTGAGAAGCGTAGCGAAACAATTGGGTGGAGTTAGCCCCTTTAAAAGAAAAGCGAGCAAACAGGACTTGATAGTGCATTAAACAAAAAACGGAGACAAGAAAAGAAAGAAAACAAAAAAGAAGCAAAGACCCAAAACTCAAAAAAATTCGAAAAAAGTAGCAAAGAAAAGAATTAAAAATAAAAAAGAATAAACAATGTCAAATTACAATGATTTAAAAATATTTCAAAAAGTATACGATTTGATTTTGTGGTCTCATCCCATAATTTCTAGATTTCCTAAAAATGAAAGATTTGTTTTGGGTCAAAGAATGGAAAAACTATTGATGGATATATTGAATAATGTTTTAATTATCAACAAGGAAGGAAAAGAAGAAAAACAAAAGCAAATGAGAGATTTAAGCTATAATCTTGATAAATTGATGATAATGTGGAGATTGTCAAAGGATTTAAAGTTTACGAGTATTAAAAGATATGGTCTTGTGGTTGAAAAAATTAATGAAATAGGAAAAATGATAACGGGTTGGCAGAAAGCTCTTTTTTAATAAAATAAAATATATTTAAGCAGGGACAATACCGCAGATAATACGGTTCTCGGTGCTAAGGTGTCTCGTTGTTCATCCGTGGTGGCAATTGGAACAATGGCGCGTATGCCGGCGTGTTCACACTGAATTTGAACAATGCTCCGTCTAACTCGAACACGAACATCGGGTTCCGCTGCACGGAAACCCTAAAGCAAATTGCTTGTTCGGACTAAAACATTTAAGGATGTTTTAGCAGAAATAAGGGTGGTTACGGGTATCGTTCCTTCCCGAGTATATTTTAGAAATGTATCAGAGTTAAGAAAAATGAAAGGGAGAATATAAGCCCTTACCTCCGGTTTGGTTTAGTAGGACTTTTTATTAATTAATTTATTAATTAACTAAAATAACCGAACAATCAGCCGGGGCTAATAGGCGGGGGCCTCAGAAATAAAAGAGATAAAAATAGATAATTGAAAACATATAATAATTTATTTGAAAAGGTTTGTTCTTTTGAAAACCTTCACTTGGCATATTTAAGGTGCAGAAAAAACAAAAGATACAAGAAAGATGTTTTATCTTTTTCTTTTAATTTAGAGAACAATTTATTAGAAATCAAAAAGGAATTAGAAACACTTTCATATAAACACGGGGAATATAGGGAATTTGTTGTAGAGGATTCTAAAAAAAGATTAATTAAAGCACCATTATTAAAAGATAGAATTGTTCATAATGCAATTTGTATTGTAATTGAACCAATCTTTGAAAGAACATTTATATCAACATCTTTTGCTTGTAGAAAGGGCAAGGGAAGTCACAAAGCAATCAAAGAACTAAGAAGGAAATTAAAAGACAAAGATGATTGTTATTGTTATAAAGGAGATGTTTCTAAGTACTTCAATAGTGTTGACCACAATATTCTTTTTAATTCAATAAAGAAAAAAATAAAAGATAAGAGAGTTTTATTTCTAATTAAAGAGATAATAAAAAGTGATTTTATTAATAATAGTAATAAGGGAATACCAATAGGCAACTTAACCTCTCAATTATTTGCTAATATTTATCTAAATAAGTTAGATGATTTTGTTAAGAATACATTAAGAGCTAAAGTTTACTTCAGATATATGGATGATTTTCTATTACTAGGAAGCAAAAAAGAAATGAAAATAGCAGCTAATGAAATATGCTGTTTTTTGTCTCATAATCTTTGTTTAACAATTAATCCTAAAAAGAATGATGTTTTTCCCATAGTTAAAGGAATTGATTTCTTGGGATATATTATCTTTCAGAAATATGTCTTACTTAGAAAAAGCACCATCAAGAGATTTTTGGATAAATGGGGAACGAAAGAAATAGAGAATTCTTTTTTTGCATATGCAAAACATGCCAACTCTCACTCTCTGAGAAAATTTATTGCAAAAGAAAAAAGATTATTGCAATAAAATTAACATATTTTATTTTTCGTTTTAATATGAGAATTATATAAATTAAACAACTTAAGAAAGTGAATGATTGTTGTTTGTGTAATTATGGGACTACAATCCCATAATTCAACAAAATCATTAAAAATGGGATTTGCTATTTACTAAACTTTAAGTTGTTAGCACAGCATATTGCTAGAGCTAGGGCATCAGCGGCATCGTCTGGTTTTGGAACATCTTCTAAATTCAAAATATTCTTAACCATTTCTTGGACTTGGTTTTTTTGTGCCTTGCCGTAGCCAGTCACAGCAATTTTTGCTTGTAGAGGAGTATATTCAACAAAAGGAATGTTGTTTTTTGAAACAGTAAAAAGAATAACGCCCCTTGCTTGGCTAACAGGCATAGCGGTCTTGAGGTTCTTGAAAAAAAACAAGCTCTCAATAGCAACAAGAGCTGGTTTGTGTTTTTTAATAATATAGTTTAAATCAAAGTTGATTTGTTTTAGTCTCTCGCCGGGGCATTCTGTTGATAGAGTTTCAATGACTCCGTAATCAAGACAAGAAAAAGAGTTTTTGTCATAATTGATTATTCCAAACCCAGTTGTTGCTGTTCCTGGATCAATTCCTAGTATAATCATATATTAGTATATACATTTGAAACATCATCGTGGTCTTCAATTGCTTCAACAAAGTTATTACATTTTTCTTCATCAACTGATATTTTTTCTTTAGCAACCCATTCTAAATTAGCAAAATCAACCTTAAATGATTCTAGTCCTTTTTTAACTTGCTCTATTTCTTCTGGTTTAGTGTAAACAATCAAGTTCTCTTCTTCCCATAATATATCTTCTGCACCTGCTTCTATTGCTGACAATTCGGCATCTTCTTTTGAGGCAATATCAGTTATTCCAATAACTCCACGCCTTTCAAACATCCACTTTATCGCTCCCTCGTTAACCATCTTGCCTCCTCTTTGAGAGATGATAAGTTTGATTTCATTAATACTCCTATTTTTATTATCAGTTATTCCTTCAATTAAAACAGCCATATTGTCTGGACCATAGGCCTCCATTAAGAATTCTTCAAATGTTACTCCTTCTAGTTCGCCTGAGCCCCTTTTGATTGCCTTATCAATACTATCATTAGGCATATTAAGGCCTTTTGCCTTATCAACAATGCTTCTTAGCTTTGGATTAAAAGTAACATCAGTCCCACCGTCTTTAACAGCTACTGATATTTCTTTAGATAACTTAGAAAAGAGCTTGCTTTTTTTAGCATCTTCGGCTCCTTTCTTTAATTTAATATTATGAAAATGACTGTGTCCACTCATAATTAAATAATACAGAAAAAAAGGGACTTAGTCAAAGTTGACTATTGACTATTGACAGTCAACAGTCAATAAGATAAAATCATTATAATGACAACAAAAGAAAAAATTATTAAGTATATAGAAAAAAGAGGGTCTGTTAGCGCAAAAGAGATTATTGATTATGTTGAAATTTCTAAACAAGCAACATTTCTTCATCTTAAAGGATTAATTGAAAGGGGGCTAATTTCTAAGGTTGGAACACCGCCTAATGTTTTTTATATTCCTAGTCAAAAAAAAGATATAAAAAATCATATTAATTTTAGTGGTGATGTAGAAAAAATTATTAATGATAATTTTTTATTTATTACTTCTATGGGAGAAGCTAAAGAAGGAATAGATGGTTTTATCTCTTGGTGTAATCGCAATAATTTGAATCCAATCAAAACATCTATGGAGTATAAAAAAACTTTAGAGAAGTATAATAAATATAGATTGAAGTCGGGATTAATTGATGGAACAGATAAAATAAAAACATCTTTCAAAGAAGTTTATTTAGATAGAGTTTTTTATGTTGATTTTTATGCGATTGAAAGATTTGGAAAAACAAAGCTTGGACAGCTTTTGCTTTACAGCAAACAAAGCCAAGATAAAAAAATGATTAAGAATCTTTCTTTGATTATAAAAGATAAAATTGATTTTTTGATTAAAGAATACGAAATAGATGCTGTTTGTTTTATTCCCCCGACAGTTAAAAGAGAAGTTCAGTTTATGAAAGAATTAGAAAAAAATTTGAAGTTATCTATCAAAAAAATTAATGTAATAAAAATTAAATCAGATATTGTTGTTCCTCAAAAAACTTTAAATAAAATTGAAGATAGAATTGAGAACGCAGAAAAGACATTTTATATTAATGACAATGGAGGACATAGAAATGTTTTGATTATTGACGATGCTGTTGGTTCTGGAGCTACACTGAATGTGGTTGGTGAAAAAATTAAAAAAGCAAATATAAATAAAGGGAAGATAATAGGATTAGCGATCACTGGTAGCTACAAAGGATTTGATGTTATAAGTGAAGTTTAAATATCAATCTTTAAATGTTCATATGCTGCCTTAGTAGCAACCCTTCCTTTAGAAGTTCTTTTAATTAGCCCTAATTGGATAAGATAGGGTTCGTAAACATCAAGGATAGTGTTTTTTTCTTCAGATGTTGCTGAAGACAATGCTTGAAGACCAACGGGGCCACCTTCAAATTTATGAATAATTGCTTCTAGTATTTTTATATCTCCAACCTCTAAGCCCAATTCGTCAACTTCTAAAAAAGACAAACTATCAATTACGATCTTTTTAGTAATTATATTCTTATTCTCCATCTGAGCAAAATCACGCACTCTTTTTAGTAGTTTATTAGCAATTCTAGGAGTGAAGCGAGAGCGCTTTGACAGTTCTTTTGCTGCATCATCATCAATTTCAATATTCAATATCTTAGCAGACCTTCTTATTATCTCTTCTATCTCACTAGGTTCATAGAAATTCAATTGAAATATTGCCCCAAACCTTCCCCTTAAAGGTGAAGAAAGCATATCTAGTTTTGTGGTTGCTCCTATTAGGGTAAAGCGAGGCAGAGTTAGGTCTAGTGTTTTTGCCATTGGCCCTTTGCCTAAAATTAAACTTAACTTAAAATCCTCCATTGCTGAATAAAGGTATTCTTCAACTTGCTTATTTAATCGGTGGCATTCGTCAATAAAAAGAAAGTCGCCCTCGCTTAAACTTGTTAGCAATGCAACTAAGTCGCCGGGCTTTTCAATAATTGGCGCCGCTATTGTTCGGATATTTCCTCCCGCTTCTTTGGCTATTAAGTAAGCTAGAGTAGTTTTTCCTAATCCTGCGCCACCATAGAAGAGCAAATGATCAGGAGAGTCATTTCTTTTTTTAGCGGCTCCGATAATAATCTTTAAATTCTTTTTAATTCTTTCTTGTCCAATATAATTTGACCACGTTTGAGGACGAAGTGTGTTTTCTAGGACTTCTTCAGAGTTATTAAATTGTGGAGAAAAGCTCTTGACAGACATTTTGTGCTATGTTATATTATTGCTACAAGGTAAACGATTCTTGAAATGGGGGGAAGGGGAGTTTTTTTAGTTAATGGTTAACTTGGTTCCGACTGGGTTACACCTCGAAAAATTTCTTGGCTTAGCCCTGTCGCTAACGAGGACCCCCATTTCAGGAATTATTTAATAATTTCCCCGCAAGGGGATTTTTGTTTACCCCGCAACCCTTTTAACTTCATCAATGGTTGTTACTCCTTTTAATATTTTAATTAATCCATCTTGTTTCATCGTCGTCATTCCTTTTTTAATGGCCATTTTTTGTAATGCTGAAGTTGATGGAGCAGTTAAGATGAAATCTTCTATTTCGTCATCAATTAACATTGCTTCAAATATACCAACTCTACCTTTATATCCTGTAAAATTACAATGCTCGCATCCTTTTATTTCTGCAACCTCAACATTCTCATTTATTTCTGGACAATCAACATGGTCTCCAATTCCAGATAATCCTTCTTTAATGTCTTGTAATAGCTCAGGAGATATTTTTTTCATTTCTGTACATTTAGTACAAACCTTTCTAACTAATCTTTGAGCAATAGCAGCGTTAATTGCAGGGGCAATGTTTGTTGGTGACTCTCCTAGTGCTTGAAACCTTGCAATCGTTCCAGCTGCTTCATTTGCATGTAGAGTGCTTAATACTAAGTGTCCGGTTAGTGCAGCTTGTAGCGAAATAGAAGCGGTTTCAAGATCTCTAATTTCTCCCACAAGAATTGCATCAGGATCTTGTCTAACAATTGATTTTAATCCAGCGGCAAAGTTGTACCCCTTTTTAGGGTTTACTTGTGTTTGAGATATTCCATCTAAGTGATATTCAATAGGGTCTTCAATTGTGATTACTTTAATTTCAGGATTTCTTATTTTTTTAAGAAAAGCATATAGGGTGGTTGTTTTACCAGAACCGGTTGGACCGGTAACAACAATCATTCCATTTGGTTTTTTTGCTTGCAAATCAAAAATCTGATAAATATCTTTTCTTAATCCGAGTTGCTCTAGGTCAATTAAATTATTAGGATTTAAAACTCTCATAACAATTGTTTCTCCGTATTCAGTCGGTAGAGTAGAAACTCTTATTTCAATTTCGTCGTTAGTATAAAAAACAATGGAAAATCTTCCGTCTTGTGGTTTATCGTCAACATTTAATTTTAGAGCGCTTAAAAGTTTAATCCTTGAAACAATTCTTTGATGTTTTAGTTTATCAAAAGAAAATATTTCTTGAAGAACTCCGTCAATTCTACATCTTAGTACAGATCCAGTTGGTAGGGCCTCAATATGCAAATCAGAAGCATTTAGAAGAATTGACCCAGACATTATTGTTTTAAGTAGTACAGAAATATCTTGACCCAATGAATCTTCAATTTGTTGTTTAAGGGACGGGACGCCAACGACATTTTGCTCTAATGTTTCTTGTATCTCTTTTTCAATTTCAATTTTATTTTTAATTGTTTCCATAGTTTAAATAAGACAATATTTTTTCTTTAGCAACATTTATTTTAATTTCTTCTGTTAAAAATATTCCACCCTTCTCTTTGTATATTCCTTTGAATCCATTGTTCATTTTGTTAACTATATACTTTTTATTAGTATAAAACAATCCCTTTACAGATAGTGGCGAGGTTCTACTTTCCCATAAAATAAAAAAAGAGGGAATATTTAAAAAGTTTTTAAGTTTTTCTGTGATAAAGCCAAGATCTTTTGATGTCGTTTTGCTTTTTTCAAAATCGCTCTCAGAAACAGTGGATATATATGTGTCATTTGTGTAGCTGAGATTTTTTAAAATAACCTCTAGTAATTTATTTTTTTGTGGATCTCCTGAAAAAAGAGAAAGATCTCCACCATTTTCTAAAAGCCACTTGATTGTTGAAATCTTTTTTTTGTTGTCAGTTTTTTTGTTAGAAAAAGAAAGTCCATAAAGAAGAAAACTATCTGCTTCTTTATTTGTATATTCGTTAATTTCTTTTAATAAGCAGGCGACTGTTTGAGAGATGGGCTGGTTTTCTTTTATAATATTAATTTCTCCGTAATTTTGGTTATTAAGATCATTATCAATATTTATAATAGTACAATTAAATAATTGATCGGGGTCGCAAAGATCTTCAACTTCTTTAAAATCATCAATTCCTATAGTAAAAAGAACATCATATTCAGAGGAAAAGAAGTTTTCTCCAGAAACTATCCGACAAGAAAAGCTGTCATCGTTTGCAGCCTCATCTTTTGGAGTTAAGTAAAGGACAAGGCCTTTGCTTTTTTTTTCATAATAAACTTCAGAAACTTCTTCGTTGAAAGTTACTTGAAATTGTTTTTTATTCTTTTTTTTAGCAAATTCAATAATTTCTTTAGGTAAATTATTAGAAGGGAAGCAAGTTTTTTTATTGGCGCTTCTTAGGGCAAAAAAAAGAGCCAAAGCAGCTCCTATTGCATCATTATTTGCATTTTTTTTAGTTAAAATCCCTATATTTTCTACGCCACTTAATGTTTCTTTAATATCCATATTACACCATTAATTTATTATATTCGCAAGCAAAAGTCAAATTAAACTATTGACGACTTGTTTTGGATAATATACAATTATTGTATATTATGAGAAATGAGAACAAATCAAAAAATATAATAAAAACAATCTCTGGCTTGCCTTTTTTTAGCATTAATGATTTATCTTTTTTAGCTGAAAAAAAATATATTAGAGTAGTTCTTTATCGTTACTCTAAAAAAGGAGAAATTATAAGAATAAAAAATGGACTTTACGTTTCAAGGAATTTTTTAGAGCAAATAGAGAGAAAAAATATGCTTAGCGCATATAGAGAGTTTTTAGCTAACAAGTTATCTGAGCCCTCATATTTAAGTAGCGAGTATGTTCTTTCTGAATATAATCTAATTACAGAGATGCCTAAAAAGATTACATCGGTTTCTTTTTCTAAAACAATTAATTTTTCAAATTATTTTGGAAGTTTTTCTTATAGAAAAATAAAAAAAGAATTATTTACTGGCTTTAATGTTTTTAGGAAAGGAGAATTTTTAATTTTAAAAGCAACAAAAGCTAAAGCACTTTTTGATTTTATTTATTTTAGAAAAAATATTTTAATAAACGAAGAAACAATCAAAGAATTAAGAATAAACACAGAAAACATATCATCAAAAGACTGGAAAGAAATAAATAAGTATATTAGCATAGAAGGATCAAAAAAAATGAAATATATATTTAATAATTTAAAAAAATGGAAATACTAAAACCAATTTTAAGCAACTTAATTCTAGAAGGACACAAGAAAGATTTTCAAATGAATATTGCTAAAGAATATTTACAGACAATTATTTTAAGCTATATTTATTCTAACCCTAAGTATAGCAACATGTTTTTCTATGGGGGCTCTTGTCTATCTCACTGTTTTTCATTGCCACGATTATCAGAAGACCTTGATTTTGTTGATAGTAAAAAAGAAATAAACATAGAAGAGCTTTCTAGAGATTTAAAGAATTATTTTAATAATAGTACTGACTTGAAGGTAGAAACATCTGTTCAAAAATTTAGAATCTTTTTAAGGTTTCCTATTCTTCGTGAAATAGGGATTAGTGGCGATAATGTTTCTGAAAAAGAAGTTTTAATTATTAAAGTAGAGATTTTTTCTGATTTTAACTTTTGCAAAAAATACGATGTAGAAATTAAGCCCACTTTTAAATTTAATAAATCAACATTGATTAAGACATTTGATTTAGAAACTCTTATGGCAACAAAAATCAGGGCAATACTAAAAAGAAAATGGGAAACAAGGGATAAGAAGGGGAACATATTGATAAAAGTTAAAGGAAGAGATTATTATGATTTGTTATGGTATTTAGAAAAAGGCATTAGGCCTAACTTGAGATGTATTGAGGATGTTGATAATATGGAAGAATTAAAATTAAAATTATTAAAGATTGTTTCAAATATTGACAGTCAAAGTATAAAGCTTGATTTAGATGCTTTTATCAATGATAATAGCTTTATTGACAATCTTAGTGAGAATATAAAAATTATTTTAGAAAAAAGCATTAAAAATAATTTATAATGGGATATTTATCAAAAAGCATAGAGGGCACTAAAGAGATTGGCAAGCAACTATCAAAAAGCGGTCACAGGGTTTTTGTTTTTGAAGGAGAGCTTGGTTCTGGAAAAACTACGCTCATTCAAGGTTTTGCTGAAGGGCTAGGAGTTAAAAATATAACTAGTCCAACCTTTATTTTAATGAACAAATATCCCCTTAAAGATAAAAGAAACTTTTGCCATTTTGATTTTTATAGGATTAAAAATAAAGAAGAAGCAATGTTTGCTAAAGATATTATTTTTGATGAAAATAATATAGTTTGTATAGAGTGGCCAGTCAAAGAAGTTATCCCTGGCAATGTAGTTAAGATAAAGATGGAGGTAGTTAATGAAGATAAGAGAAAAATAATAATTGATTATGGAAAATAAAGAAAACTTTGTAATAATTGATGCTAATTCAATAATTCATAGGGCTTTTCATGCTTTACCACCATTGAAATCAAAAGATGGGCAAGTAGTTAATGCAGTTTATGGTTTTTTATTAGTTCTTTTCAAGCTTTTAAAAGATTTAGAGCCAAAATATTTTGTGGCTTGTTTTGATGTTCCTAAGCCAACATTTAGAAAAAAAATGTTTGAAGAGTATAAGGCACAAAGAAAAAAAGC
>JASGMO010000018.1 GCA_030156465.1 Patescibacteria group bacterium | reverse complement strand
ATATTGACCTATAACTCCGCCACCAACGACGGCAACTTTTTTCATTGGAGCGAGTGAAGGGAATCGAACCCTCATGTACAGCTTGGAAGGCTGTCGCTCTACCATTGAGCTACACTCGCAAATTGCCTTCGGGGTACTGAGATTCGAACTCAGAATAAATCCTCCCAAAGGACTCGTGATAGCCGTTTCACTATACCCCGTTACATATTAACTTATATCACTTTTCCTTTTTCTCGTCAAAATATTTTCTTGCCTTTTATCCGTATTTTTGATATTAAGTATATATGTCCCCGTAGCTCAATAGGATAGAGCGACAGACTTCTAATCTGTAGGTTGTGCGTTCGATTCGCGCCGGGGACACAGTTCATGGTGGCTATGGTGTAGTAGTAGCACAACATCCTGTGGAGATGTTTGCACGGGTGCAAATCCCGTTAGTCACCCATCCTACGAAAAACATCTCCCAACAGGAGATTTTCGTATTTATAACTAAAGCTTAGTTACCTTTCTTAAAAATCTATCAATTACTTCTTTTTTTACCTCTTTTTTTGTGATGCCACTAAGTTCATTTATCAATAATCTAAGGAAATTATAAAGCTCATTACTAAACTTTCCTACTAATTCCTCATTAAGCATTGAACCTCTGATCAACTCTTTTTTGTTAATAATTTCTTGTACTACCTCTTTTCTATTTTCTTTAGATAATTTAGTCAAATAATCTTTTGCCTCTCTTTCTGCTTCTTGTATGGACTCAACCCTTTCTTTCTCTATTTGCATTTCTTCTGTGTTTTCATTTTCTTTAAATTCCGGAAATAATTTTTGTTTAATATTTTGATAAATAGCTTGCCTTTCTTCATTCCCCTTTTCTGCTTCTAATTCAGAAAGATTCCCAATGATTGATCCAGCTGCGAGTGAATTGTCATAAATTGGAACTAGCTTATAATCAATATCTTCATCATCTATTTTTAACATACGATGCCCAGCTAAGATTATTTCTTCTGGGTATATTTCCTTTATTACGTTGTTTCTAAAATCAGCATACATCCAATTCCCACTAGAAAATACTATATTTACGGCATGCCCCCACGGAGTACCATAATATGATTCTATTCCCTTCTCTTTTAAAGCACTAATTCCTAATAATGTCGCTCCGACACAATTAAACCCTTCATCCTCTCTCATTCTTTTGGGCCAAGAATCCCAATGTGTATCACCTTCAGCTTTTTTAGCTAAATCATTTATTTGAATTTGTGTTTCTTCTATATAGTCTTTCTCTGACAAGTCTTTGTTTGGTTTTATTCCCCATTCGTCACTTAACTGTTTAATGTCTCCTATTAATGATTGATTAAGGATTTGCCTTAATTCCTGATTGTCGATTTGCTTCACTTCTTCAACACCAAAAGGACCGTCAACCACTTCGACTTTCCAATTTTCAATAAGATATTGTTTTTCATCCAAAGAAAGTTCATTTTCTCTTTTTTCTATCTTTTCTAAATTTACATTTTCCAAGTTTTCAGCTGTCTCAGGATTATATTCGAAATTCATATAACTTTTGTTAATATTATTAAATCAATATTATCATACAGTTAATCAAAAATCAAAAATAAATATAATGAAATCGTTAGTAAAATTATATCGCCGTGTTTTCTTTAAACTCTGGAATGATAATTGAAGCATCTGCCCTCCTCTCGAAGCCAGTTCTAACATCATCCACGATGGCACCCACTGAATATTGACAAACTTTATATAAAAATGATATAAAGTAAATATCAAAGTCAAAAAGGATCCGAACGGTTAACTACCTAAGGAGCCTTTTTTATTTTATCTCTCACGTCTTTCTTACCTAAACAATCAAAATATCTAGCAGTATGTTCCAAAATGGAACTAACTGAATTTTCCTTTAGTTTTCCTTCCTTAAAAATGCTCCTTAAATGTTTAGTGACCGCTGGTCTTTTTACGCCAAATAAATTAGCTATTTTTTCTTGAGTGAGCCAAACCATTTCTCCTTCAAACCTAACATCAAGATTGATTTTAGATCTTTTGTCCTTATAAATAACAATTTCTCCTTTATTTAATTTTTTCTCTTTTTTTCCATTAACACTATCTTAGCAAGATATAAATATCTATACTTTTAATTATTTCTATCTATAAGTAAAAATGTTTTCATAAATGTGATGACATATTTAATAAAAACCCCAGCGGACCTTTCGGCTGGCTGGGGTGTGTATGTATTTATGTTGTATTTAATATATTAGAAAAGTCAATATGCATAGACTGTTTTTCTCGATCTCTTTCCGATCAAAAGTTTCGAACACATCGCACAGCCGATCCATATTTTTTAACTAAATAAACTTTTTATTTTGCTAGTTGGATAATAGTAAACAATCTTCCCTTGTTTTTTTGTTTCTAAAAATCCTTGTTCTACTAAAGATTTTAAATCTTTAAGTGCTGTGTTTTTTGAAACTTGATTTGTGTTTATATGCATTCTAAGAGAAGTTCTCTCTTCTGGGGCTCCATTAAAATACTGCAATAAAGAAATTTGTCTTTCATTGAAATTATAAGAACGCTTTGATGCTGTTTTCATTGATATATTTTCTTCAGCTTTGTTGGCTAAATATTCCTTAAATTCCTTTACCGATAATTGAATTTTCTTAATATTATAATCAATAAAATAAGTCATGTCATAATCATCTTGCTCGCTATAAACATAAGCCATTTTATATTGAGTAGGAGATTTTTTAATAATTTTAGAAATTGGTAAATAAGCAAAAGCCCAATAACCATTTTTTAATAAATACCAATAAAATAATACCCTAGCTAAACGACCATTACCATCAGTAAATGGATGTAAATAACCCACCCAAAAATGAAGCATGATAGCTTTTATAATGGGATGTATAAAATTATTACTGTCTTCTTCATCATTGGCAAAAGAAATTAGCTTCTCTATCTCAGCATTTACAAATTTTATATTGGGGGCTTTATGATAGATAATCTCTTCTCTGACATTGTCAGAAACACATATTTCATCATTTTCGTTTCTAATTCTCGGTTGCTCTCCTTCATTTGTTTGAGTGTCTTTTGTGATCATTTCATGCAATTCTAAAAAAAGATCCATATCCATTTTACGATTTTTATAGTCTTCCTCAATCAACTTCATGGTTGAATAATTATTAAAAATCATTTGCTCAGAATAATTTCTTGGTTTTCTGCCCTCTCTTAGAAAATTTTTTGCTACTTTCCTGCTGGTACTTGCACCCTCTAATTGAGAAGATGCTATTGCTTCCTCAACAATTCCTCTAAAAATTAATTTTTGTTTGTTTTTTTTCTGATCCATAGATTTTTCAATAGAAATTTCTCCGCCAGTAGTCAAATCTATTTCATGAAAAAACGGCTCCATCTTTTCAAGCTTCGCCCATGTGAAAAAATGACCATCCTCATGCTTAATCGGAGTTTTAACAGAATTTATTCCTCTCATAAACTTAACCATTAGCCATAATTCTTCTCTTGATAATTCTTGAGGAAATGGTTGATGATATTTAATTTTGTCCCAATATAAGTATTTATCTTCAGAAACACGATCTATAAACTCCAAAAAATGCTCCTTTTCTGGCCCAAGGAGTTTTTTAACAACATCGCTTTTTTCAACATTATCTAAGTTTGGTTTTTCTAATTTAAAAAATATAGACATAATCAGTTCAATTAAAATTATTTGAACTCATTCTATCTCTTCTGTGTAGTAATGTCAATAGAGGTTCAATTGAACCTATATTGAACCTATGTTGAACCAACCCAACAAATAAGAAAAGATTTATGATCTAATTTTATTAAATCCCAACAAGACAAACTCCTTGTCTTGGAACATAGTGAGATTTGAAACGCTTTTCTTTTATCGTTCCATTAGGATAAGTAACAATATAATCAAAATATGCATCTGCCCCATCGTATGGTGTATATGTGCATTTTATATCACCAGAGTTTAATGTATAAGTTTTAATATATTTTGTTGGCAATGGTTTAACTATGTTATAAACAACAGGATCTGTCCTCTCTATTGTTCTTCCGTCACTGTCTCCCCATAATTCAATGTATAATTCTTGATCCACTACTTCGGACTGTATTAATATATAATTTCCTGTATCGTTAATAAACTTAAAATCAGGAGCGGGCTCATAAATAGTAGCATCAGTTCCTGGTGGTTGATAGTATGGCATATTATATGAATGATTTTGCCTCATGGTTACTGGTAGCCCAGCACCAAGAACTGTTCTAAATAAAGTTGTGCTTATATGACAAAGCCCACCACCATATTCGTAGTAAATTGAGTCCCCTATTATCACCGCTTCCTTTTGATAACCATTTTCTTCGTTAATCTCCCCTAATGCTTTGAGCATTGAAAATTCTTCTCCTGGCTTCAACAATAATCCATTAAGAGAATTGGAACCATTCTTAATATTTTCGGTACGAGCGACTGTTGAACCAACAAATCCTAGAGAATACTTACTCATAATTTCTTTTATTCCATAATCACTCACACCTTCATTTTCAGAAAAAGGCAATGCATTAACCGTAAGCACTAATTCATTAAATGGATCTTCTATCAAATTAGCTAATAATTTTACAGTTAAATTAATGTCTAGCTTCCTACCCTCTTTTCCTGGCTCAAAATTCTGGATAACATCATCATTAAAAACAAACTTAGGCAAAGATGATGCTTGGTCTATTTCTAATGAAATATTTTTCTTAATATATTCCCTTATTTTAATTTCATCTAAATTGAAAATTAAACTATCGCCCTCTTTAGAAATCGCAATCATCCCTAATAGATCTTTTTTGTTAATAATCCATTCTTTTTTTAAGTATTTTAATTTAACAGGCGCCAAAATTAAAATACCCTCTAAGTCACTTTTTGCTTCTAAGCAATCATCGGCTGATATTTGAGGATAATCATCATCACCCGCTAAAGATATATCTGAAAAATCAAGATTTTCTAAGTTGTTTTTTAAAACAATTAAAGAATCATCATATTCAATTGCTTTTCCATCTTTTCCTGATTGAATTAAAAGATTATTATATTCATCAAAATAATAATAAGCATCCTGAGAGTCAAACACAGAAAAACTTTCCTTTAGATAGTTGCTTATTTTTTTATCATTAACATTGGTTATTAATGTAATATTATTTTTCTTACCAAATATTGGTTTAATTTTCTCAATTGTATTATTTAATATATTTCCACTACGACCAACAAGAATGGCCTTATTTAATGTTTCTTCAACATCAAAAGAGATTAAAATGTCTACTACTGCCCCATCAGGAGAAGAGATGATTGGAAATATAGTTAAATCTTTGTCTTCATATCTAAAAATAATCCCGGCTTGGTTTAATCTGTCTAACTCTTTGTTTATTATTTCTTCTGCTTCTAGCAATGTCTTACCTCCTATATTCACTCCTCCTATGCTAACCCCGGGGTAGATTTTATCTACATATTTATTTTCATAAAAAAAACAAGCTATTAGCAAAACAACAAAAATAGAAAGAATAAATATTATTTTTTTATTTATCATTTTACTCAATACAACAATCAATTGCTTCATTTAAAATAAGTTTTTATTCAAAGAACTCCTCTTCTAGCGAGCTCTTCTTTAAAATTCTTAACTATCGATATTTTTTCCCAAAGAGCGCTAATATCAACATATTGATAACTGCTAGTTGGTTTTTGATACTTCTCTGGTATTCCAAATACCTGTGAATCATAATCTTCTGGTTTATAAACCAAGTGACCCATTTGGCAAATTTTACTAGGAATACCATAATCATTAATTCCAACACTTGGATCATAAATATTGTCTATATAAACTCTCCCCTTCTCGTCATGGGCCATAGCAATAACTAAATTGTCCCCTTCTGGACTTTTAACTTCGTACTCTTCAATAGATATTGTTCCTTTTTTGTAAGAATCAATAATTTTATTCTCAGAAAAATCAGGAATCATCGTCTCTGGAATAGGGTAAGAAAACCCCCATTCAAATAGCTCACCTACTCCTTCTTGGTATTTCTTTAAAAATTCTTTATAATGTTCTGGATAGTCATCTTTTGAAAACCTAGACAAGTTAAAGAAAAATCCTGGTCTTTTTTCATTTATATCATCAATTTCTTTTTCTGCTAACGGATTATTAAAAAGAAATTCAACTGATTCTGCTATTTTTTTATAAAATTTATTGCTTTCTCCTATTTTTTTAACCGACTTATACCATTCGCTCTCTAGTCCAAGCTGCTTCTTTGGATTATTAAAGAAATTAAAATGGCTAAAAAGTGATTGAGCTCCATTTTGATAATGTCTCCATTTTTCATTTTTTAAATCTAAGTATTTTTCTTTAAACTCTAGCTCGTCACTATATTTTCCTTTTTCTATTGGTAAATATTGTTGAAATGATTCTGAATTATTACTTTGAGGAATAGAAGAAATTAAATTATAAATATCTTTATGCAATTTAGCACTTTGAACATAATGATGTAATGGATTATCTTCTTCCCCTTTCATAAAATGATGCCCATCATCCCTCATTCCAGGAAGAACCTTCCATTGATTGTCTGATTTTGAAAAACGAAAGACACGCGTTTTCCATTTTTCTTTATTTTCATTATCTCTCACTAGAGAAAGAATTTCATCACTGCTTTTATCACAAAATAAAAAATCTACTCCTTTTATTTTAGCAAATGTTTTAAAGTCATTTTTCCTTTCTTGATATATTTTTTGAACAGATTCTGGTTGATCATCTAAACTTGCTTCTATTCTTTTAAAGATATCACCGATTAATTGCTCGCTTTCT
This sequence comes from Patescibacteria group bacterium, assembly GCA_030156465.1. Lineage (GTDB taxonomy): Bacteria > Patescibacteriota > Minisyncoccia > Minisyncoccales > Minisyncoccaceae > UBA2558. The sequence continues at coordinate 3,478 of JASGMO010000018.1, read as the reverse complement.
TGTTGAGAAAATATTCTATTTTCTTCTATTTTCTTCTCTTTTTCTTTGGTCTCTTTTTCTTTAACTTTAGAATTCTTTATTTCTTTTTCTTGATTAACAGAACTATTATTAATCTCTAAATCTTCTTCATTATTAACCTCATCTCTCCAGAACTTTTCTGCTTGTTGATAGTCAAAAGATCCTGTGAATCTATCAAAAGATTCATCTTCTATTATTCTCTTCTCTTCTTTTTCTTGTGGATTTTCAAAATTCATATTTTTAATTATTTATTCAAATCACTCAATACAACAATCAATTGCTTTTTTAACTAACTCCCCCATTTTGCCCATAAAGCCCTTTTTTTCTTTGTCTTCTTTGTTAATAGCATTGTCATCTATCTTTTTAATGTCGCCCACATTCAGAAGTTTTAAATTTAACCCCCAGAAAAGAGAGTAGAGATTGTATGCTTTGTCAAAAAGATCATATGCCTCTTTCTTTTTTCCCATTCCTAGCTGTTTAGTTCCTACTTCCATCAAGCGATAACTAGCAGCTAATAAGTGTTTAGAAATACACCACACTTCCCCCTCGTATTCTTTAATAATCTTTTGCAATAATTCTTTTCTCATCTCTCGCACATCTTTAACCATGTCGTAGTATTCTGTCTTGCCTAATTTAGCACCTGTAAAAAAGAAGTGTTCTTCAATTGATACAAGATTCATTATTGCAATTGTAAGGTCTTGGTCTGATGATAAGTCCATCTTGTCTTGTTTTTTCATATCATCAAATTTCTTGATGAATTCGTCTAAGTTTTCTATTTTTTTATCCATATTTTTATTTTGTTAAAAAGTAAAACATTATACTTAAAATTATTACTGGCAATATTGGCATTACTACCTTTTGAAAAGGAAAGTGTGCCTTATTATTATTTTTCTTTTTTAGATACTCATACCAAACAGCACCGAACCAAAATGCAATAGACCCTCCAATTATTCCTACTAACAATTTATCAATTCCACAACCACAAAAACTATTTAACGGGTTCCCAATTATGTCCATTGTGTATAGCGGAAGAACAACTAAAGCAAAATATCCTATCGTAGTTAATATTCCCAATCCCTTAAAATTAATATTCTTTTTATTAAGCCAATCAACAGTCCACATAATCATTGAAACGATTAATGCTCCGATCCATAGGCCAATTATTAAATCATCTACTCCTATTGAGCGTGAAGCTCCAACTCCTGAGGCAACTGCAACCGTGCAAACTGGACAAACCGCCAATGCCTTGTCAACAAAAACAAAAAGGAAAGCAAATAAAATTGGTGCTATTTTTTTAATCATATGTTTTTTCTTCAAAATAATTAATAATTGGTCCTACTCCAGTATAGCAATTACCATCTGCATACAAGAAAGGAATTGTTATTAAATTAGCATCTATCCCACACTCCTTTGCTTTAGTAATTAGTTGATTGCTGTTTTCCTGATTGTAGTAAACTTCTTTGTGATTATATATTTCACTAATGCCTTTCTCTTGCATTAACTGATCTAAGGCGCTACAAGCAGGGCAACCATCTCCATAAAAAAGTATTACATCTTCTTCTGTAATAATTTCTGATTTGCTATCATTGTCTTCTTTAAAAAAATGAAAAAAGACAAAAGACAAAAATGCTATTAATAATAATGTTGCTAAAATGACTTTGTTTTTCATAATCATATTATAATCTTTTTATCAAATTATGCAAAAATAAAAAAGAGCATTGTCTCATATTATAACGACAAAGCTCTTTGCGCTTTCTTCTAGTCCCCTTTGCACCTCTTTTCTAATGGCAATCCTTTCTTTTGCGTCACTTCTCAAAAGAGCATATTCAACCACTTGAAAGAGTATTTCCCCTGCTGGCTCTTCGGGATAATAGCCATCCCTGATTGCGTCTGTTAAATCAAAAAGCATTTTTGACACCTCCAAATTACCTTCTATATAATACCAATTATAAAAAAATTGTAAATACTTCTATTTTCAATGATGATATGATAAAATATTGGTAAGATAATAAGTAATAATAAAACATATGAGCAAAAATATCATTTGGATTATTGTTCTAGTTCTTGCCCTAATAGGATTCATATTCTTTTTGGGAATAGACAAAGAACCAACTGATCCACAAAAAATAGCAGAAGATTGGATAATTAATAATTCCCCCACATATAAGTTTGACGGTCAAAATCTTACCTTCTTAAGTGTTGAAGAAGATAAAATGTATTTCGCTTTTGAGTCAACATCTGCTGGATACGGAGACAGGACTGGAGAAATGTCAGCAACAGTAATGACACCCCACATAATTGAGGTTATTATTGAAGATGGTCAGGTTGTTAGTGCTATTACAGACGGAAGATACAACGAAATAACTAATGAAATAATTGGTGCTGTTTTTGAAGATAAAGAAGTAAGCGTATACTTTCTTAATGTAGAAGATCAACAAGAAGAACTAGTTGAAGTTAAAAGAATAATCCCTCATGAGCCAGGCGTTTCATATCCTTTCAGCGCATTAACTCAACTTCTTAATGGACCAACGCAAGAAGAATCAGAAAATGGCATATTCTCAATGATTAACCCAGGAACAGTTGTTTATGACATAACTCTTGAAGGAAAAACGGCATATGTTGATTTTAATGAGAAGCTTCAAGAAGGAATTGCTGGTTCAGCAACTGTGAGCGCTATTAGAGATCAAATTGAAAGAACTTTGTTACAATTTGACTATATTGATGAAGTTGTAATTTCAATTAATGGCGATTCAGAAGAAATATTGCAACCATAATATTATAACTGAAAAGATGCACTTCGCTGTGCATCTTTTTTTTATTCTAATTTCTTTCTTTTAGTATTGTTTCTAGTTCAATCTCCTTGTCCCCTCTTAAAACAATCATCGTTATTTTCTTTCCAATAACGCAATTACTTAAAATATCATTTAAGTTATTATCCTCATTCACTTCTCTACCATTTATCTCTAAAATAATATCATATTCTTTAACTCCTGCCTTATCAGCACAAGAACCCTTAGCAACAGCTGGCTCACCAAACATTTCTCTCACCACTAATGCTCCAAAAGTACAATTCAGCTTGTTTTCTTTTGCGACTTGTTCATTTAGCATTACATACTTCACTCCCAAGTATGGCCTTTTAATTCTGCCTTCCTTTTTCACTTCTTCTAAGTCCTCTTTAATGTAGTTGATTGGCAATGCAAAGCCAATGTTTTCTGCTCCCATTACCATTGCGGTATTAATACCAATAACCTCTCCGTCCATATTAACTAATGGCCCACCTGAGTTGCCTGGGTTAATAGCAGCATCTGTTTGAATAAGGCCTCTTAGACAAGTTGACTTAGTGCTAAGCTGATTACCATTATATGCTGTGATTTTTCTACTTAATCCTGAAACAATTCCAGATGAAAGTGTATCTTCAAATTCTCCTAATGGATTGCCAACCGCAATTACTGACTCCCCT
>JASGMO010000017.1 GCA_030156465.1 Patescibacteria group bacterium | reverse complement strand
GACAAAGAAAAAGCGATAGTGCTAAAATGGCTATCATTGAATTAGTTTAATATTATGAAAAACGAGACAAAAAAAGAAGTAATTAGAATAGATGCGAAAGGTAAAACACTGGGTAGATTAGCTACTGAGATTGCTTTAATCTTGCAAGGTAAAAACAACCCTGATTACGCGCCCAATAAAGAACCAAATAATGTCGTTATTATTTCTAATGCTAAGAGAATGAAGATTACAGGAAACAAGATGGAAGATAAGACATACTTTAGGCACTCTGGATATATTGGAAATGATAAACATGTTCCTATGTCTAAGATCTTTGAAAAGGATCCAGGAGATATTTTAAGATATGCAGTCAATGGGATGTTACCTAAAAATAGATTGAGAGCAAAACACATGAAGAGATTAAAATTTGATTAATTATGACAAAAGAAGAAGAAAAAATAGAAGAGGTTGAAGAAGTTACTTCATTAATTATAGATGATGATGATTTTGTAATAAATGAAGATGATTTTAAAGACCTAGGAGATAAATATTTTGAAGGGATAGGAAGAAGAAAAACATCTGTTGCTAGAGTTCGTCTATACACAAAGGGAGATAAGGACATTGTAGTTAATGAAGTTGATTACAAAGAATATTTTAAAATAGCCGACCATCAATCAATTATTCTTGACTCACTTGAAAAAATGAAGTCAATGGGTAGGTTTAGGGTGGTAATTACTGTTAAGGGCGGAGGAGTTCATTCTCAAGCCGAAGCGATAAGACATGGGATAGCGAGAGCATTAGTTGTGTTTAATCCTGATTATAGAAAAAGATTGAGAAAAGCCAATTTCCTAACTAGGGACTCAAGAATGAAAGAACGAAAGAAGTTTGGACTTAAAAGAGCAAGAAAAGCTCCACAGTGGAGTAAGAGATAATGAAGGCCTCCTTTATAAAAGGAGGTTTTTTTATGGAATTAATTTTTCTACTTTAAGGAAATTATTATCATCTAATATATATAAATCTTTAGTATTTCCATTAAAGAATATGTTTGAAGTATCATTTTTATTTAGGCTAAAAATATTAAGTTTATCTCTATTGTCAATCTCACTTATGTGTAATTCATTATCAAGTGTGAAAACAAAATAATCACCATTAAGCCATTTAATATTATCTACTTTTCTATCAAAAGTTTTGATATTAATTATTGAATATGCATCTTTAAAGAATGGTGACTCATATCTCTTTAAGGGCATTAACCATATATTATGGTCATCGTAAAATAGTATTTTATTAAAAAAAGATGTATATTTTAATTCTTTTTGGGCATTAATTTTATTCTCAAAGGCATTATTTTCTCTATTTAGGAAATAAAGATTTTTATTGTTTTCTATAATAAATAATTCTTTTTCAATAAACACTATTTGATAATCATAGTTCTCATTATATTCTTCAAAAGAATATAATAATTCTTCAGCTCTTGCTAGGTCATACAACTTAACCACATTATTTCCCTTTAGAGCAATTATGGAGTTATTTTCTACTGTGAAAGAATCTATTTTATCTCTTGATATTAATTTGGGAGAGTCTTCTTTAGGATCAATTTCGTATATTGAGTTATTGAATTGATAAACTAGTTTATTATTTCTATTGTTTATATTTTTAGTATCAATATTAAATGACCTTATTAGTTTGGTCTTCTTGTTTTCAATATCTAGTAAGTAATATAGGCCAGTGCTTGTTTTTACAATAATATTTTCATTTGATAGAAAAGATATTTTTTCTATATTGTCAGGAACCTGTGTTGAGTTTAGAATTTTATTTATTCCGCTCGGTCTATATAGGAATAATTCATTCAAATTATTTAAAAAGATTATTTGATTGTCATTAGGATAAAAAGAAGAGATGTTGTTTTCTATATTATCAAAGTCAATATTTTCATTAAATAAAATAATATATTTTGCTTCTGTTACTTTTTTACTTTCTATTTCTAGATTTTTTCCCCAGAAATGATATCCCTCTTTTTCAATTCTTATATTATAATTTTCAGGTAAAAGATTTTGAACTAAAATATCTCTAGTAAAAAAAGAAGTTTTATTAATATATTCATCGTTTATATATAAACTTGCTTCTTCGGGAAATGCTTTAATATATATTCCACCGGTTTCAACAAATTGAAATTTTTTAATATCAAATCTATATCCTTGTGAGTACATAATTATAGATGGCCCTATTATTAGAAATAGAGCGACCATTGCAAAAAAGAATATTGTGCGTTGATTTTTGTTCATATACTAATTATATACATCAAAAACGTGCTCTTGCCAATCATCCTTTTATTGTATAGAATGAAATTATGAAGATAGGAATTGATTTAGGAACTAAAAATTCTCTTGTATTTATCCCCAATAAAGGGGTTGTTTTGAGCGAACCATCAGTTGTTTCCGTCTCATTAGAAGAAAATAAAATACTTGCGGTTGGCAAGGATGCAAAAGAAATGATAGGAAGAACTCCAGAATCTATACAAGTTTTTAGACCATTAAAAGATGGTGTTATTGCTGATTATAGGATTACTCAAGCAATGATTAAGCACTTCATTAATAAAGTGAATACGGGATTTTTTAAATTTTTGAAGCCAGAGCTTTTGATTGGTGTCCCAGCGGGAATTACTTCAACAGAAAAAAGAGCAGTTATTGAATCGGGAATGCAGGCTGGAGCGAAAGAGGTCTTCGTAGCAAAGGAGCCAATTCTTTCTGCAATTGGAGCAGGCATACCAATTAATTCTTCTTCTGGTCATCTAATTGTTGACATTGGAGGAGGCACCGCCGAGGTTGCTGTGATATCTCTAGGAGGAGTTGTTTCTGCGCAATCTCTAAGAATTGCAGGTGATGTTTTAGATGCCTCTATATCAGAATATATTAAAAATAAATACAACCTAGCTATTGGAGAACAAACAGCAGAAGCAATTAAAATGAAAATAGGAACCGCAATGACAGAAAAAGAACCTAAATATATGGAAGTAAGAGGAAGAGATCTTGCCTTGGGACTTCCTAAAACACTAAAGATTTCATCTAATGAAATTTGCGAAGCAATCAGCGAGCCACTTTCAGAAATTATCCAATGCGTTAAAAATGTTTTGAGAGAAACTCCTCCAGAACTTTCGGCTGATATTATGGATAAAGGAATGGTTGTTGCTGGTGGAGGAGCTTGCTTGAGAAATATTGCAACGCTACTTTCTAAATCAACCGGTGTCCCATGTTTTGTTGCCGAAGATCCTTTAAGTTGTGTTGCGAGAGGAACTGGTGCTGTTTTAGATAACTTGGATTTGTATAAGAAAAGTATAATGTCAAAGAAATAATATGGCAGAAGAAGCACTTTTAATAAATGGTGGTAAAAAATTAAGCGGAGAAATTGAAGTGATGGGTTCTAAGAACGCTGCTTTTGGAGTTTTAATTTCATCTCTTTTGACTGACGATGATTGCGTTATTGATAACCTTCCATTAATAGAAGATGTTTTTAGATTATTAGAAATTTTTGAAAGTATGAATGTTAAAGTTGAATGGATCTCTAAAAGAAAAGTAAAAATCAATGCTAAAAACATTAATCCTAATAAAATTAATAGAGATTTAGTTTTGAAATTTAGAGGGTCTGTCCTTTTGTTTGGAGCGCTACTTGCAAGATTTGGCAAAGTGTCGTTGCCTCAGCCGGGAGGATGTGTAATTGGAGTTAGACCAATTGATACACATATGGATGCATTTTCTCAACTCGGAGCTACCATAAAGGAGAAAAAGAAGGATTTTAAAATAACCATGCCCAAAGAGATTAAGGACAATGTTATTATTTTAGATGAATTGTCTGTAACAGCTACATCTAATATAATGTTATTTTCAAGTTTATTAGAGGAACAAATTACATTAAAGGTTGCTGATGGTGATTATCAAAATCAGGAGCTTGCTAGAGTGCTTAAAAAAATGGGAGTTAAAATTAGTGGGGCTGGTTGTCACACTTTGAAAATAAAAGGAAAGAAAAAATTAAAAGGATTTAAGCATTCTTTAATGTATGATCCAACTGAGGCCGGAACATTTATTATTATGGCGCTAGTTGTAAGGGGAGACATTACAGTTAAAAATGTAGAATACCCTTTTCTAGAATATGCATTAAAAAAGCTTGAGGATTGTGGTGCTAATTTTGAAATTATTAAAAGAAAGGGCGATTTAGTTGATGTTAGAGTTTTGCCATCTAAAAATATGAAGATTAGAAAAATACAAGCTCTTCCTTTTCCTGGTTTTCCGCCCGATTTGCTTTCTGTTGTTGGCGTTCTAGCAACGCAAACAAAAGGAACAACACTTATTCACGATCCACTATATGAAGGAAGATTAAGATATATGGATGGTTTAACTAAAATGGGGGCAGATATATTTTTCGCTGATCCACATAGAGCGCTAATTAATGGAGTTAAAAAATTATATGGTGCTGATATGGGGTCATTTGACTTAAGAGGAGGGGCATCATTGATTATTGCTGGATTAATTGCTGAAGGTCAGACCATTATTAGAAATATTTATCAGGTTGATAGGGGCTATGAAAGAATTGAAGAAAGATTAATAAAATTAGGTGCTGATGTAGAAAGAATAAGATGATAATTGGAAATGAAAAGAAAATAGAAATATTAAGGCAGATTATTAAAAATGATAATATTCCTCACGCAATGATTTTTTCAGGACCTGAAATGATTGGTAAGAAAAAAATTGCGATGGAGTTTATTAAAAATATCTTCTGCAAAGAATTATGTAATGAGTGTTATTTTTGTAATTCAATTGAGAGTAATCCAGATGTAAATATTATCTCTCCAGTAGATGGTAATATAGAGATTGACGAAATAAGAAAAGCTAAAGAAAGATTATCTTTGAAATCATATCATAACAAAATAAAAGCATTAATAATTGATGATAGTCATTTAATGAAAAAAGATGCTCAAAATGCTTTTCTTAAAATGCTAGAAGAGCCAAAAGGGGACACATTGATTATCTTTATAACTCCTTTTCCAGAAATGATTTTAAAGACGATAAGATCAAGAGCTCAAGAAATTAAATTTTCCTTAGTTGGAAGGGATGAAATTGAAAATTATTTAATTTCAATTGGATCAAATAAGGAGAAAGCCGAAGAAATATCTTTAATGTCATCAGGGCAAATTGGTAAAGCAATTAATTTCTTCAAAGATGAAGAAAAAATGGAGTTCTTTAATAGGTCAATCAAAGACATAATATTTCTTTCTTCGTCGGATATGTCAAAAAGGTTTCAATATGCAGAGAAGTTAAAAGATGATAAAATAAAGATGATGGAGATATTAGACATCTGGGAGAGATTCTTGAGAAGAGAAATTTTATTAAAAATTTTCAATCATAAAAGTAGTATGAATAATTATTCTCTTAAAAAAACAAAAGAAGTTATAGACGAATTAGAAAAAATAAAATATATAATAGAAAGTAGCAATGTTAATAAAAGGATAGCTTTTGAAAGCTTACTAATAAAATTATAAAAAAATATGTATCAACAAATTATAGACAATATAAAACCTGAAATGGAAAAAGTAATTGATTTTACAACTAAGAAATTAGGTAGTTTTAGAACTGGTAGGGCATCTCCCGCACTAGTAGAAAACATTCAAGTTGATTGTTTTGGTCAAGTGATGCCAATATCTCAATTAGGATCAATATCTGTTTCAAATTCAAGACAACTTAGCATTCAACCATGGGACGCAACCTATCTTCCGATGATTGAAAAAGCAATTCTAAATGAAGCATCAGGATTATCTCCCGCAACAGTTGGAGAAGTAATTATGATTAATTTACCTCAGATGTCAGAGGAGCTAAGGAAAGAAATTATTAAGTCGGTTTCTCAAGTTAATGATGATGCCAAAAGAACTATAAGGAAGTATAGAGATGAGGCATGGAGCGAGATACAAGATAAGACAAAAGAAGGGTTAATTAGGGAAGACGATAAGTTCAAAGGAAAAGATAAATTACAAGAATTAGTTGATAGTTATAATAAAAAGATTGACGAATTGATTGATCGTAAGAAAAAAGAAATAGAAGGATAATATGTTTTTAATTGATTTAATTGTATTTTTCTTAATATTAGGGATTGTTATACTTGTTCATGAATTTGGACATTTTATAGCTGCAAAAAAAACAGGTGTTCCTGTTAATGAATTTGGAATAGGTTTTCCTCCTAAGATATGGAAAAAGAAAAAAGGAGAAACAGAATATTTTATTGGAGCAATTCCTTTTGGGGGATTATGTGCCTTAGATGGAGAAGACGATGAAAAAGAATCAATTTATGATTCTAAAAAAACATGGCAAAAAATTTGGATTTGTGGTGGGGGGATTATAATGAATATTCTATTTGCCTCTTTGTTGTTCTACTTCTTAATTGGTTTTTCCGGTTTTAATTTTACTCAAGGATTAATGTTTGAGGAATATGAATTTCCTTTTGGAAGTCAATCTAATTATCCAGCAATTGTAAGCATACAAGATAATTCTCCTGCATATAATTCAGAATTGGAGGAAGGGGATTATATAGTATCAATTAATGGAGAAAAGTTTGATAACTTTCAATCTATTATTGATGAGAACAAAGGAAATGAAATTATTTTAAATACCGATAGTGGAAAAGAAGTAAAGATTACTCCGAGAGTTGATTATCCTGAGGGAGAGGGCCCACTTGGAGTTGGTTTAAGAAATATTGCAATAGTTGACTATTCGGGGATAGAAAAACCATTAGTGGGATTTCTGCATTCCTATAATATAATGGACTATTCTTTTTCAGCTATTGGCGATATGTTTTCATATGCTTTTGAGAATAACTCTCCAGAAATAGTTGGTCAATCTTTGGCTGGTCCTGTTGGTATTTTCGCTATCACGAAAATAACTTTGTCTCAAGGTTTTTATGAGGTTATTAATTTAATTGCAGTTCTTTCTATTGCCGTTGGAATTACAAACTTACTTCCAATTCCAGCAATGGATGGGGCTAAAATCATATTTACATTTTTAGAAAGAATTAATAAAAGGATTTTCTCTAAAAAGTTACAGGTTAGAATAGAATCATATGGTTTTGTATTTTTAATTTTGTTAGCATTTGTTTTAATTATTAAGGACTTTATTCAGTTTAAAGATATTATATTCAAATAATATGAAGCAGTCAGAATTATTTACTAAAACAATAAAGGAGAATCCAAAAGATGAAAAAAGCATCAATGCTCAACTTTTAATTAGGGCTGGTTTTATAGACAAGCTCGGGGCAGGTATTTATTCATATTTGCCATTGGGATTAATGGTAATTGAAAATATTAAAAAAATTGTGCGAGAAGAAATGAATAAAATTGGTGGTCAAGAAATTTTAATGCCATCACTCCACCCAAAAGAAAACTGGGAAATTACAGGTAGGTGGGGAGTTGAAGAGATGTATAAAATAAAAGATGAGAATTTAGGACTTGGCTGGACTCATGAAGAAATTATTACGCCACTTGTAAAAAAATATGCGACAGCTTTTCCTAAATATATCTATCAAATCCAAACAAAATTTAGAAATGAGCCAAGAGCAAAGTCAGGCATCTTAAGATGTAGAGAGTTTTTGATGAAAGATCTTTATTCTTTTCATACAAGTGAAGATGATTTAAATGACTATTATGAAAAAGTTAAAGAAGCATATTTTAAAATATATGATAGATGTGGATTAAAAGAAAAAACATTTTTAACTGTCGCTAGTGGTGGAGAATTTTCTTCTTCAATTTCTCACGAATTTCAAACAATTACTGAGTCGGGAGAAGATGACATCTATACTTGTAAAAATTGTGGATGTTCTTTTAATAAGGAAATATTTGATTCTAAATGTGATTGTGGGTCAACCGAATTTGAAGAGAAAAAATCAATTGAAGTTGGTAATATTTTTAAGCTAGGAGAAAAATATTCAAAACCTTTTAATATGGATAATATCGTAATGGGTTGTTATGGGATAGGAATCACAAGAGTAATGGGAGCGATTGTAGAAGTTTTTAATGATGATGTAGGAATTATTTGGCCAAAGGAGGTTGCACCATTTAATGTTCATTTGCTTGGGTTAGATACTGATGCAAATGAGATATATAATGATTTACAAAAAAATGGAATTAAAGTATTGTATGACGATAGGAACAAGAGCGCTGGCGAGAAATTAAATGATTGTGATTTAATAGGAATTCCCATAAGGATTATTTTAAGCAAAAAAACGTTAGAAAAGAATTGTGTGGAAATCAAAAGAAGAAATGAAGATAAATTAGAGTTAGTAGAAATTAAAAAATTAATTGAATTTATAAAAAATGAACTTTAAAGAAATATTTGGAAGATTATCTCAAGATATTGCAATTGATTTAGGGACTGCAAACTGTTTAGTTTATGTCCGAGGCAGAGGAATAATTTTATCAGAACCATCAGTTGTTGCTTTAAATAAAAAAACAGGACAAGTTCTTGCAATAGGAAGGGAAGCAGAAAAAATGGTTGGCAAAACTCCAGCACATATTATTGCAATTAGACCACTGGTTAACGGCGTAGTATCTGATTTTGAAGTAACAGAACAAATGTTAAGATACTTGATTGATAGAGCAAGACACGATAAGTTTACATTATTGAAACCAAGAGTTATTGTTGGTATTCCCTCAGGAGTTACAGAAGTTGAAAAGAAAGCAGTAAAAGATGCCACTAAATCAGCAGGAGCAAGAGAAGTTTTTCTAGTTGAGGAGCCAATGGCTGCTGCAATCGGAGCAAGGATGTCAGTTCAAGATGCATCTGGAAACTTTGTAGTTGATATTGGGGGTGGAACAGCAGAAATTGCTGTAATATCTTTAGGGGGAATAGTTGTTGCAAAAAGTTTACGAGTTGCGGGAGATAAATTAAATAATGATATTATTCAATTTGCTCAAGAAAAATACAAATTATTAATTGGAGTAAGAACTGCAGAAAATATTAAAATAAATATTGGTGCAGTTTATTTTGAAAAAGAGCCAACTAAAAATGAGAATAAAAATATGCCAATGAGGGGTAGAAATTTAGTTACTGGACTTCCTGAAGAGGTGATTATTTCTCAAACAGATGTCAAGCGTGCGTTAGAAAAATCAGCCAATCAAATTGTTGCTGAAATTAAAAATACGATAGAGGTTACGCCACCAGAATTACTTGCTGATATTATGAAAAAAGGGATCGCTTTAGCTGGTGGGGGAGCTCAATTAAGAGGCCTTGCTGAGCTAATAGTTAAAGAAACAAATATACCAACTTATATCATTGAAGATCCTATGACTGCTGTTGCAAGAGGGGCGGGAATGGTGTTAGAAAACCTTGATGACTTCCATGAAGTTTTAATTGAAACCGAAGAGCTACAAGCACCAAAATAATCATTTTATTTTGACTTGACATTATTTTTTAATCTGCTAAATTAATAGAGCATGATAAATAATAAAGGACACAAAATAGTTAAGCGGTTTTAATAGTATTTTACTGTTTTATAAAGCCGCTACAAAAGCGTCTTTTTTATTTCCACGCGAGTAGCTTGAAAATTAAATATGAGTAAATAAGAATAAAATTATTATTTGCTAATCAAAGGTTATTTTTTTATAGGCAAATGGTGGATGCCTTGGGACCAGACGCGATGAAGGACGTGGCGTAGCTGCGATAAGCCTCGGGAAGGTGTTAGCAACCTATGAACCGGGGATTTCCGAATGGGGAAACCTAATTTCATTTAAATGAAATTGTTGGAGTTAAATCCAATGCGAACCCGCTGAAGTGAAACATCTCAGTAGGCGGAGGAAAAGAGAACAATAGTGATTCCCTAAGTAGCGGCGAGCGAAAGGGGAGAAGCCCAAAATCATTCGCGCTTTGCGTGAATGGTGGTTGTAAGGGGATAGCGTCTATTTAGTTAGAGGGAGTTATAAATAATTTAATTAGCCGAACTTCTCTGGAAAGAGAGACCGTAGACGGTGATAGTCCGGTAGGTGAAAATTAAATTATGCTCCTTGTTATCTTTCTTGAGTACTGTCGGATCAAGAAAAGCCGGCAGGAATCTAGCGGGACTACCCGCTAAGGCTAAATACAATCTGGTCACCGATAGTGAACTAGTACCGTGAGGGAAAGGTGAAAAGTAGTCCGGTAAGGACGATGAAATAGAATCTGAAACCATTATGCCTACAAGGAGTCAGAGCTGATATTTATATCAGTGATGGCGTGCTTTTTGCAGAACGAGCCAACGAGTCTCTTTTACCAATTTGTCTAAGCGCTTACGGCGCGGAGGCACAGGGAAACCAAGTCTTAATAGGGCGAATATAATTGGTGGAGGAGGACCCGAAGCCAGACGAGCTTGCCATGGCCAGGATGAAGCTTTCAGAAATGAAAGTGGAGGTCCGAACCCGTTTGTCGTGCAATTCATTGGGATGAGCTGTGGTAAGGAGTGAAAAGCTAATCGAGTTTGGTAATAGCTGGTTCTTCCCGAAATAGTTTTAGGACTAGCCTCTCTGCTTAGTATTTTGGAGGTAGAGCACTGAAAGGGATACTGCGGCTTCGGCTAGGTATTTCTATCAAACTCCGAATGCCGAAATATATACAGAGGGAGTCAGACAGTGGGAGCGAAGTTCCATTGTCGCGAGGGAAACAGCCCAGATCGTCATCTAAGGTCCCTAAATCTAAACTAAGTGTTAGTAAGGAGGTGAAATTTCTCAGATAGCTAGGAGGTTAGCTTAGAAGCAGCTATCCTTTAAAAAGTGCGTAACAGCTTACTAGTTAAGAGATTTTGCGCCGAAGATTTCCGGGACTAAAGTTTAGTACCGAAGATACGACTTGGTATCTT
>JASGMO010000016.1 GCA_030156465.1 Patescibacteria group bacterium | reverse complement strand
TCAGCAAAGATATTAGAAAGCGAAGGCATTAAGGTCGTTCCGATTTGTTTTAAGAGTTTTTTCTTTTCTTGTGAGCAAGCACAAAATTCAGCTAAACAAATTGGACTTAAATTAAGAGTGGAAGATATTAGCGATATTCACTTGCGAATGATTAAAAATCCTAAGCACGGGAGAGGCAAAGGATTTAATCCTTGCATAGATTGTCATTTATTAATGATTAAAACAGCGGGGAAAATAATGAAAAAAGAGGGATTTGATTTTATAGCCACTGGTGAGGTTTTGGGTCAGCGCCCAATGTCTCAAAATATTAATGCTCTAAAAATAATTGATAAAAAAGCAAAGCTTGATGGTTTGATTGTTCGTCCATTGTCAGCTAAATTATTACCACCAACTATTTTAGGTGATGGCAAGTATTCAATATCAGGTAGATCAAGAGATGGCCAATTAAAGCTAGCTAAGAAATTTAAGATTAAAGAATATCCAAGCCCAGCTGGTGGATGCATATTAACTGATATTAATTACTCAATTAATCTTAAAAAATTAATGGATATTAAGCCATCCTTTTCCGGGAATGATGTTTTATTATTGAGAGAAGGAAGAGTTTTTTGGGAAAAAGATTTATTAATTATTGTAGCAAGAAATGAAAAAGAATCTAAGGAGCTACCTAAGTTAAAAAAAAGAGGAGACATTGTTTTAATGCCAGACAATTTTTCAGGGCCAACGGTTCTTGTTCGTAAATACAAAAAATCATCTCGAGATGAGATGATTGATTTTGCTGTAAGGTATATTAATAAATATTCTAAGAATATTACGCCTTCACCTTCTCTAAAATTTTTATAAACAAGTCACTATTTTCTCTAGCTAATTGAGACAATATCTTTCTATCTACTTCAATAGCATTCTTTTTTAACCCAGCAATAAACTTGCTGTAAGTTGTTCCATTTTGTCTGCAGATTGCATTAATCTGAACTTGCCAGAGTTGTCTTTTGACTCTTTTTTTGACCTTCCTATCTCTATAAGCATAAGCCCATGCTTTTAATAGAGCTTGTTTTGCTGCAACATACTTGGATTTTCTACTCCACTTATATCCTTTAGCAGCTTTTATAACTTTCTTTCTTCTTTTGTTTGCGGCAACGCCTCTTTTTACTCTTACCATATTTTTATACTCCTAATAATTTTTTAATTTTCTTTGCTTCTGGAGCTGACATTTCCACCATTTTCTTTAAGCTTCTTTTCTTGTCTGAAGATTTTTTAGACAAAAGGTGATCCTGCCCAACAGTCCTTCGCAAAACTTTTCCCGACTTTGTTACTTTAAATCTCTTTGTTAATGATTTTCTTGTTTTTTCTTTCATATTACTTTTTTAGTATAGTTACTGATAGCCCCTTGGGTTCCTTTTTTATTTCTTTTTCAACTTTAATTGCTATTTTTTCTTCTAACAATCCAATAAACTTTTTAATCTTTTCAAGTCCAACATTTGATAACTGCTTTTCTCTTCCCTTTAACCTTAACTCAATATTAACCTTATCTCCTTTGTTCAAAAACTTTTCCGCAGCCTTTACTCTTGTTAGCATATCATTGTCGGAAATATTAAATGATAACCTTATATTCTTTGTTTCGCCATGCTTACTTCCAGCAATGTTTTTTCTTTCCTTCTTTTGCAGAGAATAAAGGTATTTACCATAATCTCCAATCTTGCATATTGGTGGCACGGCCTTGTCAGTTACCATAATTAGATCAAGCCCTTTTTCTTTTGCTAGCGCTAGTGCATCAGGCAAGTTAAAAATGCCTAATTGCTGGCCATCTTCGCCGACTAATCTAATTTCTTCTGCCCTTATTTGATTGTTGTATTGTGGTTTTTTCAATTTGATTGTGGAGGTGGCGAGTAATGAGCCCGCGTCCAAAAATTATCTAACAATAACTCTACAAGTTTATTCCATTTTAATTTAACCTGAGATTAGAAAATGGAAAAAATTATCTTAGGCTTAATTTATATTTTTTCAATAATATATCCTAAATCAAAAATATATTATCAATCTCGCAATGATTGTGCCCTTTACTACCCAGCGAGAATCGGTAGGAGGACATGCATTATGCGTATGCTAATGCAGGTTCTTCAAATAAGTTGTTTACACTTAGTTTGGTTTCTCCAAGTTTTACGAGTTTTGAGAATTAACTCGACTTGCATATTACCTTCAAATCCTTGTCAAAGCGAATTCACCCCCTTGTGTTTATTTCACTTTTTATCTTTCTTTCGACTTCTCTTTTTTTAATGGACTCTCTTTTATCAAACTTCTTTTTTCCTCTAGCGAGTCCAAATTCAAGTTTGATTTTGTATGCCTTAGTATAAACCGAAAGTGGTACTAAAGTCAACCCCCTTTCTTTTGTTTTCTGAGCTAAGTAGTTGATTTCTTCTCTATTCAAAAGTAGCTTTCTTGCTCTTTGGGAGTCATAATTCTTATCTGTATTTAGTGGTTGGTATGGGGGAATAACAGCATTAACCCAAAAGGCCTCACCTTTCTTAATTTCAATAAATGTTCCTGACAAGCTAATCCCTCTTGTTCTTAGGGACTTTACCTCTTGTCCATTCAAAACTAAACCTGCCTGAAACTTTTCAAGGATTTCATAATCATAATATGCCTTTTTATTCTTTACATTTTCCATATATTCCATTCTAGATGATTTTTTGCTAGAATGAAAGAGTTATTATGGACATAAGAAAAGAAATTAAGAAAAGTGTTTTAGATTCGTTGAATAATCTTCAAATTGAAGGAGATTTTGCTATTAAGGTTTCTAGGCCTCAAAGAAGCTCTTTTGGTGATTATTCTGTTAGCATCGCAATGGAGATAGCAAAAGAGAAAAAAGAGAACCCAATGGAAGTGGCCGAGAAGATAAAAAATAAGATAGACGGTAAATATTATGAGAAGATAGAGGTTGCTTATCCTGGATTTATTAATTTCTATATATCAAAAGAATATTATTACTTAAAAATTAAAGATGTTTTTAAGAAGAAAAATAATTTTGGACAATTTGGAAGTAAAAAACAAAAAGTTCAAATTGAATTTATTTCTGCCAATCCAACTGGCCCATTAACGGTTGGCAATGGCAGGGGCGGGCCTTTCGGTGATGTTTTAGGTAATATATTAAAAAAATATGGCTACAATGTTAAAAAAGCATATTATATTAATGATCATGGAAAACAAATCCTTTCCCTAGGTCACTCTGTGTTAAAAAATGAAGAAGCAAAATATTCAGGAGAATATATTGATCAGTTGAGTAAAAGAATAAAAGAAAACGATCCATACAAGGCAGGAAAAATAGCAGCAAAAATTATTATGGATGAAATGATTAAAAAGACGATAAATAAACTTAACATTAAATATGATGAATGGTTTAAAGAAAGTGATTTATACAAAAAGAATGAAATTAATAAAGTTTTAGAATATTTAAAAAGCACAGGGCTAACCTATGAGCAAGAAGGTGCTGAGTGGTTTATGTCTAGAGCTTTTGGCGATGAAAGAGATAGGGTGATTGTTAAGTCAGATGGCGAAAGTACATATTTATTGGGAGATATTGCTTACCATCGTCATAAATTTGAAAAACAAAAATTTGATAAAGTGATTAATGTGTGGGGAGCAGATCATTTCGGCGATGTTCAAGGATTAATTGCGGGAACTGAAGCGTTGGGTCATATGAATAAGCTAGAAGTAATTTTATTACAGTTTGTTACCGTTCAAAAAGATAACAAGGTATTAAGAATGTCAAAAAGGTTGGGAACAGCAATAACGATGGATGACTTGCTAGAAGAAATCCCGGTTGATGTTATAAGGTTCTTCTTTTTGCAGAAATCATCAGACACGCACCTTAATTTTAATATGGATTTAGCCAAAGAGCAGTCAGAAAAAAATCCAGTATATTATATCCAATATGCTTATGCGAGGATGTCAAGCATTTTAAGAAGATCAAATAAATCAAATATTAATAAAATTAATAATGTTGAATTATTAAATCACAAAAGAGAATTAGAATTAATTAAACAAATAGTAAGATTGCCAGAAGTAATTGAAGATACAGCTAATGATTATGAAGTTCACCGAATTACTCAATATGCACTGGACTTAGCCACTGCTTTTCATAAGTTCTATACAGAGTGCCAGGTCTTAACTGATGATAAAAAATTAAGAGACGCGCGATTGGGTCTTGTTGCTCTTTCAAAAATATCCCTTAAAAATACACTAGACATTATGGGAATATCTGCGCCTCAAAAGATGTAGTTTTCAAGTTGTGGAATTATCTTGCATTTAACGCTATAATCCGCTATAATCCACTATATAAGTTATAGCATTAAAAAATATATTTATGAACGAAATCTTCAACAAATTTGATCATCGAATAAAAAACCTTGATCCGCACATTGTAGCTATTTTATCTGAGATTGATGGAATTAGAGGTGAGTTTAAATCTGGTTTGCGGATGACTCCTCAAGCAATTACTAATCTTAAAAAATCTACGCTGATTACTTCAACCGGTGCCTCTACTCGTATAGAGGGTGCAAGATTGACTGATGAAGAAGTAGAGAAAGTTATGAGGGGTCTTGCAATTTCAAAATTTGCTGATCGTGACTCTCAAGAAGTTCAAGGATACCTTGAGACACTTCAAAATGTTTTTGATAGGTATTATGATTTACCACTCAGAGAAAGTTTGATTTCTTCACTACACAAGCAGCTTCTTAAGTATTCTGTAAAAGATGACATTCATCGTGGCGGATATAAAAAGAAAGAGAACGCGGTTGGAGTGCTCGGACCGGACGGAAGTGTTGCGAAGATAATATTTGAAACTACGCCCGCATTTCTTACTAGCAAGGAAATGCAGGAACTTGTTGAATGGACGAATAATGCTTTTGAAAAAAATAGGTTCCACAATCTTTTAATTATTGCAAATTTTGTCGTTGAGTTTTTAAAGATTCACCCATTTGAAGATGGCAATGGTCGTCTTTCTCGCATTCTCACGAATCTTTTACTTTTACGATCTGGCTATCAGTTCGTTCAGTATGCCTCACACGAGCAACTTATTGAGCGTAGAAAAGACGAATATTATCTTGCGCTTCGCGAATCACAAGAGACATTTAAAAAAGATCATGAGACCATTTCGCCTTGGCTAAATTTCTTTTTATCAGTAGTAAGAGAGCAAGCCGTAAAAGCTCTGTCATATCTAGAAGAAGAAAAGATTGAAGATGTCCTGTCTATCAAGCAGAATGAAGTTTGGAAATATCTTACTAGTGTAGAACAAGCAGGACCTAGCGAAATTGTGAAAGCAACGGATGTTGCACTTGGAACGGTACGCCAAGCACTTGATCGTTTAGTTGCACTTGGAATGATTAAGCGTGTCGGGCGTGGCCGTGGTACGCGATATGTAAAGATATAAAGTTAAGCGAAATTATGAAAATTTTGCTGGAAAAGAGTTATAAGAATTATTGATTAAAAGGTAGAAATCTGCTATTTTTACTATATGAAACTAAAAAATAAGTACTTTTTTTTAAGGCACGGTAAAAATATTCATCAAACAGAATTAAAAGATATAATCTATTGTTATCCTGATGACAATCCGCCTTGTTCTCTAATTGAGGAGGGTATTTCTCAAGCAAAAGAAGCAGGAGAAAAATTAAAAGATAAAGGAATAGAGCATATTTTTTGCTCAGATATATTAAGAACTAGGCAAACTGCTAAAATAGTTTCAGAAATTATTGGTTTTGATGATAGTAAAATAATCTACGATACACGATTGAGAGATATTAATTGGGGTATTTTTGGCGGCAAACACAAAGATGAGGCCTGGGCGTATTATAATAATGATAAAAGTAAAAAGTTTAATGAAGCAACTCCTGAGGGGGAAACATGGAATGATTGTAGAAAAAGAATGTTAGAGGTGTTAGAAGAAATAGAAAATAGTTTTGAAAATAGGAATATATTAATTATATCCCATGGCGATCCATTATGGTTATTAGAAGGATATATTAATGAAATTAGTGATGAAGAACTATTAAATAAAAGGGCAGAGCTAATGATTCAAACAGGCGAAGTAAGAGAAATATGAACAGAGAAGAAAAAATATTAGAATATTGGAAAGAAAAAGACATTTTTTCTAAATCAATTGAGAATAGATCAGGTTCTCCTTATTTTAGTTTTTATGATGGTCCTCCCTTTGCGACGGGCAAGCCCCACTACGGCCATATTTTGGCAACCACAATTAAAGATACAGTTTTAAGATATTGGACAATGAAGGGATATCAGGTTCCTAGGCGCGTTGGTTGGGATTGTCATGGCTTGCCAATAGAAAATCTTATTGAAAAAGAATTAGGGGTGAATAATAAAAAACAAATTGAAGAAATTGGTATAGAAAAGTTTAATAACGATTGTCGTAATTCTGTTTTTGCTTGCGTAGATGACTTTCAAAAAACATTAGAGAGAGTTGGTCGCTGGGCCGATTATAGCAATGCCTATTCCACGATGGACAATAATTACATTGAATCAGTTTGGTGGGTTTTTAAACAGCTATGGGATAAAAAATTAGTAGAGAAAAATTATCGTGTTTCTCCATATTGTCCTCGTTGCGGAACTACCTTATCTAATTTTGAAGTTAATCAAGGATACAAAGAAGTAAAAGATAAATCAGTTTATGTTAAGTTTAAAATTGAAGATAACCTATATTTCTTAGTTTGGACAACGACACCATGGACACTCCCTGGGAATGTTGCCTTAGCGGTGAATAAGGATATTGATTATGTTTATATTAAGTCAAACAATGAAACATATATTATCGCAGAAGATAGATCGTCAATTATAGAAGAAGGAGAAGTAATTAAAAAAGTTAAAGGAGGCGAATTAGTTGGCATGTCTTACGAACCATTGTTTGACTATATTCCCAATAATTATTGTAAGGTCTTGTCTGCTGATTTTGTTTCAAGTGAAGATGGAACAGGCATAGTGCATATTAATCCAATGCACGGAGAAGATGATTTTAATATTGCTAAAGAAAATAATTTAATATTTCAACACTTAGTTAATAAAGATGGAACATTTAAAGAGGGAGAGTACGAGGGAGAATTTGTAATGGATGCTAATATAAAAATTATTGACAATCTAAAAGAAAGAGAATTATTCTTCAAAGAAGAATTAATTACTCATGATTATCCTCATTGCTGGAGATGTGATTCACCACTGCTTTATTATGCAATTGAGAGTTGGTATATTTTAGTTACAAAAATTAAAGAACAATTAGTTGAGAATAATAAAGATATTCATTGGGTTCCTCAAAATATTAAAGAAGGAAGGTTCGGTAAGTGGCTAGAGGGAGCAAGAGATTGGGACGTTGCTAGAAGTAGGTTTTGGGGAGCACCAATTCCTATTTGGGAGTGCGAATGCGGAGAAAAAAGGTGCATTGGCTCTATTGAAGAATTAGGTAATCCAAATGATTTGCATCGCCCATACATTGATGAGATTAAATTAAAATGTTCTTGCGGGAAAGAGATGAAAAGAACGCCAGAGGTTTTTGATTGTTGGTTTGAATCTGGTTCAATGCCCTATGCTCAATGGCATTATCCTTTTGAGAATAAGGAATTAGTAGAAAAAACATATCCTGCTGATTTTATAGCTGAAGGATTAGATCAAACAAGAGGATGGTTTTATACCCTTCATGTTTTAGCAACAGCGTTAACTCTTGAAGATATTGGCTTAGGAAAATCTCACGGAGCGTTTAAAAATGTTATTGTAAATGGTCTTGTACTAGATGACAAAGGAAGAAAATTAAGTAAAAAACTTAAAAACTATCCAGCACCCGATGAAATATTTGATTCTTTCGGAGCTGATGCTTTAAGATATTTTTTGTTAGCTTCAACTTCAATTGGAGAAGATTACAGGTTTTCTAAAGATAAGGTAAAAGAATACTGGAGAAAAGTTATTTCAGGACTAGATAACTGTTTTACCTTTTTTGAAACATATAGAAAAGATAGTTTTAGCGAAAGTACCGATAGCTTATTAGACAAATGGATAATTTCACGAACAGAAAAATTAAACAGAGATGTTATTAAATGGATGGATAGCTATGAACTAACAAAAGCATCAAGATTGTTTAATGACTATATTGATGATTTATCAAATTGGTATATTAGAAGATCTCGTAGAAGATTTCAAAAACCAGAAAATGAAAAAGAGCAAGAAGAAGCGACATATACTCTTCATTATGCAATTTCCAAATTAATTAAATTAATGGCACCATTTACCCCATTTATTACAGAAGATATTTTCTTAAAAATGAAAAGTGGAGAGAGCGTTCATTTATGTGATTACCCTCAGCCAAACCTTGATTTAATTGATGAAAAACTAGAGCAAGAAATGGAGAATATTAGAGATATTGTTAACTTGGCTCTAGCAGAAAGATCAAAGCAGGGAATTAAGGTTAGGCAAGCCCTTTTGTCTCTTAGTGTAAAAGATTTAAAAACAGACAATAAAGAATTAATTGAGTTAATAAAAGAAGAGATTAATGTCAAAGAAGTTAAAGAAGACAAGGGAATAAATGAAGATGTTAAATTAGACACAACAATTACACCTGAATTAAAAGAAGAAGGCAATGTCAGAGAAATTATTAGACAAATTCAAAAAATGAGAAAAGATAATGGATTTATTCCTGAGGATAGAATTGATGTTTACTATGCTCAAGGCGAGTTTTTTGATACAATACTTGAAAGGAATAAAGATCATATTTTAAGTGAAGTTTTA
Source organism: Patescibacteria group bacterium (assembly GCA_030156465.1). GTDB lineage: Bacteria > Patescibacteriota > Minisyncoccia > Minisyncoccales > Minisyncoccaceae > UBA2558. The sequence goes on along the minus strand of JASGMO010000016.1, from coordinate 2,537 downwards.
GCCAATAAATTTATTTTATCCAACGAAGATTTAAAAGAGATAAATATTGATGACAATAAAATATACTTAAATATTAAAAAAATATGAACAATCAAGAACCTTGGGAAAAAGAAGAGATTGAAAATCCTTGGCTTATTGAAAAAGAGGAAGAAAAAAAGCCTCCTCAAAGAGAGGGAAAGTTAATGAAAGAAAAAGATTCTTCGGAATTTTTTAAAGGTAGCGGAAAAATAGAAAAAAGAAAAATAACTGAAAATCTAGAGAAAGGTAAAGGCGGATGGAATGATTCTGATAGCAAGGAAATACTTGAACTTTTTGAAGAATTGACTAAGGGAAGAACACACTTAAATAAAGATGATATTAAAAGAACGATTAGTTCCTTGGAAAGAAGTGTTGTATGGAAGTCAGAAGCAGAAAAAAAGATAATAAGAAAGCTTATATCAAAACTTAAAGAATTAATATAATGAAAAAAAGAACAATAATATTTTTAATAATTTTAATTGCTGCAGGCGTTTTTGCCTATTTATCTTGGCAAAATATGTCTTTTTCTAAGGAAGTTTTAAGAATTGAAATATTGGCTCCAGAAAAAACTAATGTTGGTGAAGAAATTGAATATATAGTCAAGTTTAAAAACAATGGAAACATTAGGTTAGAAAATCCAGAACTAATATTTGAGTATCCTGAAAGCTCAGTAATTTCTAATGGGGGACAGATAAAAACAATGTCATCTAGTGAACTAGGGGGAGACATTTATCCCGGAGAAGAAAGAGTATTCAAGTTTAGCGCAGTTCTTTTGGGAAAAGAAAGGGACGTTAGAATTGCTAAAGCAAGCATTTCTTTTCAACCAAAAGATCTAAAAACAAGAAGTGAAGTTTCAACTACCTTTACTACTATTTTAGGAGAAACTCCAATTAATATTTCAATAGAGGCCCCCAGCAAAGTCGGTACAGGAAAAGCACTTTCTCTAAGGGTTGATTATTCTTCTAATGTTGATTATCCATTAACTGATTTAACTTGCTATGTTACTTATCCTTCAGGATTTGATTTTCTTTATTCTCAGCCAAGAGGGATAGACAATACGCAATTTGATATTGCATTATTGGGAGGCGCTAGCTCAGGAAGAATTGATATTTCGGGGATTTTAAATGGAGAAGCATCTGAACAGAAAGTTTTTAAAGCAAAAATTGGAATATGGCAAAATGGAAACTTTATTTTATTAAAAGAGGTTATCAAAGGAGTTGAAATTAGTTCACCATCAATTTATTTAACTCAGAGAGTAAATAACAACTCTGATTATGCTGCATCTCCAGGAGAAAAACTTCATTATGAAATAATTTTTCAAAACATTGGAGACCAAGAGCTAAAAGATTTGGCGCTAATTACGAGAGTAGACAATAGATATGTTGATATGGAAAGTATTGAGGCCGAGGGGGCAACAATTGAAGATGGTTCAATTATTTGGGAAGCAAAAGATATTAGCGAATTGTCTAGTTTAGAAATTGGTCAAATTGGTAAAGTAGAGTTTTGGGTTAATGCTTTAGAAGAAATTAAAGTAGATGGCTTAGAAAACAAGAACCCTACTATTAAAAATACGGTAACAATAGGAGAAACGAGACAGGACTTTTTAACAAGGATAGAGTCAGACATTGGTATTGCTCAAAAGTTCTATACTGATAATAAATATTTTGAAAATAGTGGCCCTTACCCATTACAGACAGGAGAAAAAACATATTTAACAATAGAATGGTCTGCTACTAGCACACTCAATGATGTTGATAATGCTAAAATTGTCACAGCTTTGCCAGAAAGCATTACATTTGAGAATAAAACATACGCACAAGAAGGTTCAGAGATTATATATAATGAAGAAACAAGTGAGGTTATTTGTAATATTGGTAGTATCCCCGCTGGTTCAGGAACAGTTAAAGAGCCGAAAGTTTGTGCTTTCCAAGTATCAATTCAACCAGAGCTAGCAGATGAGGTGATTATACTTTTAGGAGCAGCCCAATTATCTGGAACAGACCAATGGACCGGAAAAACATTAACAGCTAAAACAGACATACTTTATGCTCAGATGAGTTTTTAACAAATATGGAAAATAATAATTTTGATAAAATAATATCGTTTGCAAAGAGAAGAGGATTTGTTTTTCAATCTTCTGATATTTATGGAGGAATGGGTGGTTTTTATGATTTTGGACCATTAGGGGTTGAATTAAGAAATAATATTAAAAATAGCTGGTGGAATTATATGGTCCATCAAAGAGAAAATATCTTTGGATTAGATTCTGCCATTATTATGAATCCAAATATATGGAAGGCCTCAGGACACACAGAAACATTCTCAGATCCTTTGTCTGAGTGCAAAAAATGTCACAAAAGATTCAGAACAGACCATTTAAAAGATGATAAATGCCCTGAATGCAAAGGAGAATTAATGGATCCAAGAAACTTTAATTTAATGTTTAGAACTTTTGTTGGGAGCGTTGAAGATAGCGCTAGCACAGCTTACTTAAGACCAGAAACAGCTCAAGGAATATT
>JASGMO010000015.1 GCA_030156465.1 Patescibacteria group bacterium | reverse complement strand
CTGGCTCATCATCAGAACAGTTTGAAGATGAGATGACTTTTCTTGTCTGTGTTCCATCAGTTTGACATTCTGACCATGGAGAATATTTAAAAACACAAGGAGGAACATACAAACAAGTTCCTGGTTCTTGAAACTTATAATTCAAGGGGCAAAAACAAGTATTTGTTTCTTGATTCCACAAGCCGTTGCTTTGGATACATTCCTGCTTTTTTTGTTCTTTTAAAACATCTTCATTTGATGAATCCAAAATATCCTCTTTACCAAAAAGAAATGTAACATTAATTTCATCTTTATTGTATTTTTTAGTTCTTAAATATTTGTCTCTCAAGGTTATTTCCCAAACAGACCAGTACCCGTTTTCAAAAGAAGATGGAATAGCAAAGCTACCATTCCAACTTTCTCCATTTTTTATTAGAATAACACTAATAGAGTCTTTTTGAGATGGACTTTTAAGAATTACGGAAGCAGAATAAATATTTGCATTCTCCTCATTAAAAGAAGTTCTCATTACAAAATAATTATTTGTTGTTAGAGAAACTGGACTAATTTCTACTTTTTCAATGGCAGGAGAAAAAATATTTGTGTTTAATGTTTCTATTTGAAGTATATTTCCCGCCACAGAGTGAAAAATTAAAAATAAGAAACAAAAAGCAATTGAGAGTGTGATTGTTTTTTTAGACATATTTTGAAAATAAAAACATCAAAAAAGATGTTAATTAATAACCTTATTATTTAAATAAAAAAGATGCCAATTTTTATTCATTATTTATATTCTAAAATATATCTTTAAAAAAAGCAATTAAAATTACTCATAACAAATACCTCTAAGTTTATTTAAGCTACTTTCAGTTATGAATTGTTCTTCCTCTGTATTTATAAAATACATTGCATCATTTGATTCTGTAGTATGCTCTAATCCTAACGCATGGCCTAACTCATGAATTAATACTTGAAGTAAGCTCTCTTTGTCTTCAAATTGGTATATGTTTATTTCCTTAAAAAGAAACCTGCTAACATAATTACCCTGCTCAAAACGATTATTTAATGTGTCTAGCGTTAAATTATATTCATCAACGCTTATATTCAATTTTATGGCAATTTTATTAATTTCTTCAACCAAAAAGTTTACTTCTTCATATATTTGATTTAATTCTTCCTGTTTTTTATTTATATTAGAAGCCATATCTTCTAAAAATTGTTTCTCTTGATTCAATCTATTATACTCTTCAATGTTGTCCCTTTTACTTTTTGTCCACAACAAAACATCTTTTTGCAAATTCATAGATCTTTTATTGTACTCATCTATGATTGCTTCTATTTCATTTTTTTTACTATTATATAGATCAGCGTTTTTGTTATACCTATCTATTAATTGAGAATAAATTTCATTATTTTGTTCATGTTCATAATCTATATTGTCTAGCCTTATTGTAGTTTCTTGTCTATAATCATAAATAAGATTAATTTTCATACCATTATCTCCATATTTAAATAATTCTTTACCTGTAGCTTCATTCCATTCACTAACTGCCTCATTAACAATTGAAAGAAATTCATCTTCTGTCAAATTAAATCCTGGATCAATGGTACCTATAGTGTAGATTATGGGAGAAGAGCAAGGGTTTAAAAAAGTTTTCTGAATATTAAAAACAACCTCTTCTTTAAAAGATATAAAGAAGAGGAAAAACGAAACACAAAATAATAATAGTACTGTTTTTTTTGTACTCATTTAACTTTCAGTTGTTTGGCCATCAAAATGTTCATCGTCTGCTTCTGCTTCTTCTTTTGTAGAATGAATAACCCCATCTTTGTGATGTGCAGGAGAATAGATTGTGTACATCTTTAATTCTTTATCAGGAGAAATATTTTCTACATTATGATTTGACCCCGCAGGAACAACAACAGCATCACCGTCAGCGACATCGTAAACATTGCCATCAATTGTTACCTTTCCCTGACCAGCTTCAAAACGAAAGAATTGGTCGTTTTCTTCATGAACTTCAGCACCTATTTCTTCCATTGGCTTTAAGCTCATCAATACTAGTTGACTATTTTTGCCAGTATACAAAACTTTTCTAAAATTATTATTTTCTAATGTTAATTTTTCTATATTATCTTTATATCCTTTCATATTTTTAATTTAATTATTATTATACTTCTATTATATAATAGCTATTAAAAGTATGCAATCACATTTTCCTTAATGTTTTTGCTTGCTCCTCAGGAGTCATTGGAGATATCTCTAACCCAAAACCCAATTCTAAACCTCCGAAGTAATTAATTCTAGGCGAAAAGGACCAATACCAATGAAAATATGGATATTCTTTGTCTAGCGGAGAATTGTGCAAAAAGAAATTATAATCTAGGTTATCAAAACCATTGTCATATTTTAACAATATTTTCTTAAAAATTTTAGATAATGATTTTTTCTCTTTTTCATTAATTTCTTCAAAAGACGATGTGTGTCTTTTGGGAGAAATAATAACTTGAAATAATATCTTGGGGGCAAAAGGACAAAAAGCAATAAAATCATCGTTTTCAGCAATCAATCTTTTTTTATTGATTTTCTCAATTTTATTTATTTCACAATGAAAACATTTATTATTTTTATTATAATAATTCTTAAAATTATTGAGTTCATTTTGATGCTCCCTCTCTATAATCGGCAAACTTAATGCTTGATAATGTGGGTGTGGCTGGCTTGCTCCTGCTTTTTCTCCTCTGTTATGGAAAATAGCAACTTGTTTTACAATCTTACTTTTTCTATATTCAATTAAAAGTTTTGAAATACAAGTAAAAAATTCTTCAATTCTAGGAACTGGAAGGTCTGAAATAAACTTATCGTGTTCTTTTGTAACAATTAAATCATGAAATCCAGGAGATATTTTTTTGGTATAAAAATTATTCTCAAGAATATCTTCGCTTATGTCGCTTTCTTCAAAAACAGGAAACTTATTAGGAATAACAATTGTGGTCCATTTCTTTTCTTTGTTTTCTCTTCCTTTATAAAAATAATATTTGGGCTCTTTTTGATCTTTTATATCACAAAAAGGACAATCTTTTATTTGTTGAAAGTTATTTGGCCTCGTCCCTCTTTTGGGTGATATGATTATCCACTCGTTAGATAAAATATCGTATCTTAGTTCTGTATTTTCTTTTTTCATACTTTAATATAATAACAGAAAATGATTTTAAAATAAATAAGACTTAGGAATTTTTTTCCTAAGTCAGTTGTGAATGCTGTTCTTCCATGCCTTATAAAAGGCATTTTGATATAACCGACCTCTGCAAGAGATCTTAATCTTGGAAGGTCATTGCGAACGATCGCTCTCTCATTAAGATATTTTTTTAATATCTCAATGTCTTTTTTAGTTTCTACGCTTAACTGCATCATAATCACCATATTTAAGTTAACAAATTATTTTATAAAATTCAATAAAAAAAGAGGTCGCGTTAGCGATACTCTTCTAAGATTCTATTAATCTCAGGGAGCTTTTCAGCAATTGGAGAATTTTTAGAAACACCAATATAGAAATATTACTCCGCAATAATTCCAGTATCCTTTTGATTGTTTTTTACTTTTTCTAGTGTAACCATATTTTTTAATAATTACTATTTTATTAAAATAGCATAGTTTGACTATCTTTATCAGAATTGATATAAGCAAAGAGCGCGGAGGCGTATAATGAGAAGGAACTTGAAAACAGTTTTTATCAAGGAGGGTGATTTCATGAGATCATGGATCAAGCTCCTTGAGCACTGCATTAAAAATGAGTCATTAATCTCTTTTGGAGATAAAGATGACCCTAAAAAAATGCGGGCAGAGATTTGTTCAAGAGTGGTTCTTGAAGAAACTGCTGTTGAGCAAATCATTGATGGGGTAAATTATCTTTCTAAATATAGAAAGCAATTCCCGTTTGGCCCTCAATATGTCCAGCACTACGTTGAAGAGTATTCCTTAGAATACATTGAAAAACAAGCAATGCTTGAAGAAGGAGACAAGGGAAAATTCACATACACCTATTATGATAGGTTTAGAAGATACCCAACTTCTAATGGCATGCTTGATCAAGTTGAGGCCCTAAAAAATAATGTGGCCCAACAAATCAAAAATGGTGTCTTTTCAAACAGACATCAAATGATTACCTGGATTCCAGAGGTTGACACATTCAGCGCAGAGCCACCTTGCCTTCAAAGGGTATGGGTAACGCTCATTGAAAAAGGCTCCATTGAAGTTCATCTTGACTGGAGATCAAGAGATCTGTATGGAGCATGGCATGTTAATCTCGTAGCAATCATAAATATGATTGATCGAGACATAGCAAAGCCAAACAATTGCAAGATCGTAAGAGTTATAGATTCATGCAACTCACTCCATATATATAATGGAGATTTCGATCAAGCAAAATCATCTGTAGAATCATTTATTTGATCTACAGTTTTTTATTCATTAAAAAATCCGCAATCAATCTGAATGTCTGCTTTTTCTCCTTCTTGTTGCCAAGAAAAAACACAGACCATATAGTGATAAGTATATCCACGCAAGCCAGCAAAAACACCATCGGCAACATTTAACATATCTTCGCTTCCGTTGCTTTGAAAAAATTCTTCTATTTCTTGTATTTTTTCTTTCTCAACATTACTAGCTTCTATTCTTCTTCCCTCTATTAATTTCTCAAAAACATTTTCATCTTCATCTCTAACAAGCCAATTAAAAGTATATTCTCCCTGATCAACAAAATTAATACCTGTCTCTGCTTCTATCGCTTGTGATAATTTAAATATTTCGTCATCGCAACCCTCTTCCCATATCCTTACACATTTTTGACTCGCCTCGCACCAAGAATAACCAGCACTACCTAAGCACCCGTGTTCATCCTTTTGTCCCCCTATTACTTGTTCTTCTACTATTAGATCATTAGTTATTTCCTCTTCAGTGGGAGCTGTTAAATAATAGGTAGATATTAGCAATCCTATTAAAATAAATGTTATTAATAATAATTGATATTTTCTCATATTTTTAATTTTATTTTAACATAAAAAAGCTGATTATGATAATCAGCTTTTCTTCTTACTAACTTTTTTAGTTGTTTTTTTTCTCTGGTTTCTTTTCTATATTCTTCTTGGGCTCTTTTTCTAGAATTGAAGTCAACAAATCAATAACCTTATCCATCTTTTTATTCAAGGTATCCATCTGTTCCCCACATTGATTGTTGTTTTTTACTGATGGGACATTACCATCTCCTTTAAAACATTCACTACAATAAACATCTCTTTCTCCCGTTGGTTTAAATGGTAATTCAAATCTTTTCCCGCACTTGTCACAAGTAGCGTCAAACATCCTTTTCCCTTGGAATCTTTTATTTGGACTACTTTCTCTACGATCAAACTTGTTTTCTCCACGTTTAGATCTGTTTGAGAAACATTGACTACAGTAAACTGGCTTGTCAGTCATTGGCTTAAATGGAAGTTCGCACTCTTTACCGCAACTATCACAAATTGCCTTGTACATTTTAGGTCTTTCCCCTCCTTTTCTATTGAATTCATCTTCCCTCCTTTTCCCACGATCAAATATCTTGTCAAAGTTTCTCATATTTTTATTTATTATTCTGTTTGCGCACTATACTCTATTAGTAGCTAATTTACAATAGAAGAATCAGTATCTTACACACCTAACAGAATATCCATATTCACCAGAAACACTGCCCCTATATACATTATTATCTTTTGCACGAAAGGCTCTTGTAAGATATTCTTCATCTATTAAATCAGATGTCCAAAGGTTGGCATATTCTCCTTGATATTTAAATTCTCCAGAAACATCTTTCGCTCCAGATAAAGTAATGTTTAATAATTCTAGTGTTCCTTGAGCATTTGGAGAAACTTCTCTCCATCCAGTTGTATCAATTTTTTCTTCTTCCATTCCTAAATACCTTTCAAGCATTTTAAATTCAGCATCGCTAGGCAAGCTCCATCCTAGTGGACAAGCTGATACAGCTGTACTCCAATCATATAATAATCCATGCTCTTCACAATTTTCTACATCACCATAACAAAAAGAGTTTTCTGTTTTATAATTTAAGTTTTTTGCCATAAAACACTGTGAGCCAACTTGTATGGTTGGATACGTATTACCATCTCTCTCATCAACTAATTGATCTCCACAAGCCCACTCTATTATTGGCTCTTCAACAATGGGCTCTTCTTGCGGAGGAACAATGTCTTCCTCTTCTGATATAATTTCTGGCTCTTCTTTTAAGAAAGAAAAGGGTCCACTTTTTTGAACAAAAGCAAATACTGTTGCAAAAAGAAAAACAGTAACTAAAATAGCAACTATTGGAATTAATATTTTTTTAGCATCAACCTTTTTTGAGCTATCTACAAATTTTCCCCCTGATGGCTCTTCAATAATTACTGGCTCTTGATTCTGTTCTTGAGTTGATTTTTTATTGTTTTGTGGCTCTTCGCTCTGTTCTTCTATTGGCTCTAAAAAAGGATCTCCTTTAGGTTGCTGGTTATTTAAATTGTTTTCCCCTTGAATAGAATTAATCTCATTATTCAAAGAGTTAGAGAATTCATCAACGGGCTCTTCAGGACTCAAAGAATTAAGATCTTCTTCCTCGGAAACATCGGGCACCGGAACATCTTCTCCAACTACAAGAGAAAAGGCCTCATCAATATCTTCTTTACTCCAACCAACACTTAATAGATTGTTTTCAATTTCTTCTTTCTCTTTTCCAAGCTCTACACACTTTTTAATATAATCATTTAATTTTTCTTTTGCCATATTTTATTTATTTATACTTTTAATGATTACATTTTAACATTATTCTTATATATGTAAAGTTTTTTATTTTAAAAAAATGATATATGATAGTTTTATGAATAAAAAATACAAAATTGATTCTGCTGGATCCCTAATGGTTCAAGAGGTTCCAATAATTTATGGCGATCAAACTATTGGTGATGCAGAGAAAATGTTATTTAAGAAAGCTTCTGATGTTTTGACGATTAATTATATCCATGTAATAGATTCTGCTGGACATTTAATCGGTATCTTTTCTATTAGAGAAATATTTCGTCTTCCTGAAGAAACTATTATTAATAAAATGTGCAACAAAGAAATCATATCGGTTCTTCCAGAGACAGACAAAGAGCAAGTAGTGATGCTCGCTTTAAAAAATAATTTGAAAAGTATACCAGTTGTAAGTAAAGATAATATTTTTTTAGGAGTTATTCCCAATGACACAATAATGAAAACCCTTTATGAAGAAATGAATGAAGATATTATGCATATTAGTGGAATCAGCCAAGAAAAATCTACTGATACAGAAAAATCTTTGCCGATAATAAAAACAACAAAAAGAAGGTTACCCTGGCTGATAGTTGGAATGATGGGTGGGGTATTGGCTGCTGGAATAGTTGATTCATTTGAGGAAATGTTATCTAACTATATTATTTTAACCGCATTCATTCCTTTGATTGTATATATGTCTGGAGCATCATGCTCACAAATGCAAGCCTTTATTATTCGTGATCTAGCATCTAATCCTAAATTAAAATTTTCACAATATTTATTCAAACAAGCTGGAGCTACTATTTTGATAGGAATTTTAACAAGTATTCTTTTATATATCGTCAGTTTAGGATTATATGGTGAACCAACAATTAGTTTTGTTTTGGCAATTGCATTATTGTTTGCTACCACAAGCTCCCTTTTAACCGGAACAATCATCCCGTTCCTTTTTGCTCGCCTAAAACTAGACCCAGCTGATGCTAGTGGACCAATAGGAACAATTATTCAAGACACTATTAGTGTTTCAGTTTACCTTTCCGTAGCTTCTTGGTTGTTACTGTAAGAGAATTGAAATTATTGGATAATATTAGAAATAAAATTATCTATATTAAATGATTCTCTCTCTGTTATACACTCTGTCGCTTGAGGCTCATCATAGTTATAACATTGCGTAGCCCTAATAGTAACGCTTATAGAAATAATGTCATTATCTTTTAATGTATGATAATAATATTTTGTATAAACTGAACCAGCAGCTCCTTCGCTAGACATATTAACACAATAGACCCTGTCGTTAATTACCTTCTTATAAACACCAGATCCCAAGCTACTTGTCAATGGAGTTTCATTACATTCTATTTCTCCATCTTTAATATTAATTTCTTCATTATTCATCTCAATTTCCCAATCTTGAGCAGACATATATTGAGTAAAAATATTAGGTATCTTAAAACTTATTTGTTCATTTTTATTTGCTTCTTTAGGAAAAATTAAAAAACAAAGAATGGCAAGAAGAATAATGATTAGGAGTAAGAAATATTTATTGTTCATTTTTTTTATTAAATTATTTATAAACGCTACCCTTATATAATATACCTAATAAATATTTTGTAAAATATGATACAATGTTTTTATGAAGAAAAATACAATAATTGCCGTTACTTTATCACCAATAATAATCTTTGTATTAATTAATATATACGTAATAAGTTTTAGTAATCAATATATAATTAATGATATTGAAGACATTCCGAAGACAGACGCTGTTATTATTCTTGGTGCCCAAGTTATAGGAGATAAATTAAGCAATATTCTTCTTGATCGCACTGAAAATGCTATTGATTTATACGAAAATAATAAGGTTAATAAAATATTGATAAGTGGTGACCATGGAAAAAAATATTATGATGAGGTAAATGCTATTAAAAAATATCTTCTTAATAAAAATATACCCAGCGAAGATATATTTATTGATCATGCTGGTTTTGATACCTATGATTCAATGTATCGAGCTCAATATATTTTTGAAGTAAATTCTGCCATAATATCAACTCAAAAGTTTCACTTATCTCGTGCTATATATATCGCTCGAAAATTAAATATAGATGCTTACGGTTTCCCAGCTGATAAAAGGCCATATTCTAATAAAAACGAAATTCGAGAATTGTTTGCTAGAATAAAAGCATGGATTGAAATTAATTTTGGTTCAAGTCCTAAATTTCTTGGAGAAAAGATACCAATCTCTGGAAATAGTCAAGATAGTTGGGATATAAAAATAATTAATAATGATTTTAAATCCGCCCTACTAGAATCTGCACTCAAACAAACAACAGAAGATATTACTTACGATCCCTCATATTTTCAGATTGATTATCCTAATGGAGATATTCCTAGCAATAAGGGTGTCTGTACAGATGTAATAATTAGAGCATATCGCACAGTCGGGATTGATTTACAAGAAGAAGTTCATGAAGATATGGTAAACAACTTTAATCTTTATCCATCAAAATGGGGATTAAGCACTACTGATACAAATATTGACCACCGAAGGGTCCCAAATCTTCAAGTTTTCTTTGGTCGCTTCGGAGAAGAAATAGAAATTTCTAATAATCCAGATAATTACCTGCCCGGAGATATTGTTACATGGGATTTAGGAAAAGGTGTTACTCATATTGGGATAGTGACAAATCATTACCAAAACAAAACACCTTTAATTGTTCATAATATTGGTGCTGGTCCCAAGCTAGAAAACATGCTTTTTGATTTTGAAATTACTGGGCATTATAGATATAAGACATAAGGACTATTTGAAATAAAAAAGTAGGGCTAGTTAGCACCTACTTGAGATCTCTGTATACATAAAGGCCTTGCTCATTCCAACCATCTCTATTATGGATGGTTTTTTGAGTGCCATTGGAGAATACTTGGACCCTATCTTGAATAGACAGCTTCCTTCATCGAGAAGAGAGAAAAAGAAATTGAACTCGGCAATAAAAACATTACATCCTTTTTTGCGAGCACAAAGATTAAATGGAAGCCATTCTTCCTCTGGAACATTTGATCCCTGCATCTTGATGATGTCTCTCAATCTTTCCATGAGAGCTATCCATTTTTCCGTATAACCATCCACGGGATAGTTGATCATTATGAACCCCTCTTGCTTCAGAGCTTCAATATTAATATTAAAAATATTGAACTCTTTGCCTTCAAGGACCATCCTGCGCAAATCTTCATCCATCTTGCTCAAATTCATAATCAACACCTCAAAGAACCTTTTGATTATTTATACAATATAATTAATCCGAAGTCAAAAAGGAAATTAATTATTAGGGCTGAAATAACTCCTCCGGCATAAATTTAACAATTTCTACTTGAGGAAATTGTTTTGCTGTCTCACTAATTTGAAACCATAAAATGCCTGCGCGGCAAGACCCTCCACTTGTTTTGTGATTTGGATCATTAAAATTTAAAGTAAGTACTCCGTTTTTAAGCGAAGCACCCTTAAGCTCTACCCCTTCTAAGGGAAATTCTGTGGTTATACCTCTTTCTCTTTCCTCTTGAGTAAGCTCTCCTTTCAATAAAAGATTGATAGTGTCTTGAATTGGGGTCATAGTTATTGGAATTTGCCTCTCTACTTTGATTAGGCCTTCTTTAGAGCACATTCCATTATCCAAGGAAGTATTGTAATAATAAAGGCTGATATTTCTTTCTTGGTTTTTGAATTTAATATTTATTCGTAGCTCTTCAGCGTTTTTAGCAAGCCCAGAAGGATTAGCTTTTTCAAGAACAATTACTCCATTGCCCGCTCCTGGATTATCAAAACTTACTTTCGCTTCAAATGGAACAAAATCACTTTGCATCCAATTATCTTTTGCTTGTGCTATGCCTGTACCAAGAAGATTATTGTTTGCATCATAAATTTTTACAGGAAATGTAGCTTCAAAAAACCAGGTGCCCTTTGCCTCTCCCTCAATAGTTAAGGGACTTTTAACTTCTTCTCCGTTTACAGGAGTATATACTTTAATGGGTGATTCAATATTGTTTTGAGATGGTTCTTTATAATTTAAACCAATTAAAACCAATATCGTTACCAATAAAATAATTAAAATTATACTGATTATTTTTTTCATATTTTAAATTAATTTGTTTTTGATTTATTTAACTTATTACTATTTAATACTACCATTTTTTTTCAAAAAAGTTGAATTTCTCAAACTATCTCGACCTTGCCCGTCACATAATAAGACGCCTTCAGGTAAAAAAATCATTCTAGCCACCTTATATTCACTAAAAAAACAGAAAATTTAAAATTAATATACAAAATATTGTCCGTTACAATTATTTGAAATAGAGTGCAATAAAGAAAAAAACAGGGCTCTTAGCTCCGTGGCTTTAAATACTAACAAAATCCGAATGCAGAATTTGATATCTTTTTGACAAAATCAACAAACACAAAAACGCCCCGAGGTGAACTGGGCCCCATTTAGTGGACACCAGTAAAACACTTTTTAAGTGTTAGAGGATAAGAGATGATTCCTGTATTCAACAGGAGTCATCTTTTTTAAT
>JASGMO010000014.1 GCA_030156465.1 Patescibacteria group bacterium | reverse complement strand
GAAGTGCTCCACCCGATCCCATCCCGAACTCGGAAGTGAAATCTTCTAAGGCCGATGATAGTGTTTTTCGCGAAAGTAGGTCGTCCCCGTATTAAAGATCGAAAGGAATTATACGAGTATTTTTTGCTCGTATTTTTTTTGTTTTTATTGTATAATCTGATTATGAAGATTTTTACCAAAAGAAAAATATTAGTTTTCTTTTTACTTTTAGTTGTTTTTTTTATTCTTAATATATTCAATACTAAAGAGTTATTTTATTCTTTAAGTGAAAATTTTCAGCTTAGTTTATGGAAAGTTAATAGTAATTGCGACTTAGTTGAAGATCAGGAATTGATTTCATTAATGGCTGAAAATGAAGAACTACAAAGAGAAAACAAGTTTTTGAAAGATAGCTTAGGATTAAAGGATTATCCTGAGGTTAGTGTAATTTCTGGAAGAATTATTTCAAAAGATTACTTGTCTGATAATATTTTAATCAACTCTGGATCAAAAGATGGTGTGAAAATTGGCTTTCCTGTTGTTATTGGTAATAATATTTTAATAGGAAGAGTTTCAGAAGTTTATAATAATTATTCTAGAGTAAAATTATTATCACTAAAAGATAATCTGACTGACGTTTCAATCAATGGAATTGTTGCCTTAGCTAAGGGCAAGGGCAGTGAAGTAATTGCTCTAGAGATGTTTCCACGCGACAAAGAATTAAAAGAGGGGGACATAATTTTAACATCTTCTTTGGGGGGAAATTATCCCGCAGGTCTTGTTATTGGAAAAGTAAAAAACCCTAAAAAGATTGATAATGAACCATTTCAAATTTCTGAAATTGAAAAGGCGTATAATCTTTTTTCAATAGACAGGGTAAGCATATTAAAAGTAACACAGATATTTAATGATTAAAAAAATTAGCAAAATATTTTTATTGGGATTATTATTGTATTTTATTTTTTTGCTAGAAATGAGCAATTTATATACTTTCCCATTTTTATTAGTTATATGTTTTTTAGTTAATTTTTTAGAAGATCCAAATTCAAAAACAGGTCTTTATATTGCATTTTTTATTGGATTATTTTGGGATATTTATTCTTCTAATTATGTTGGTTTAATGACTTTATTTTTATTAGTTATATGTTATTTATTAAAAATTATTTTATCTAAATATGTTAGGATTTTTTCAATCTCGTGGATACCAAAAATTTAAAGTAAAGAAGAAAAGTCAAGACATTGATACAGAGGAAATCTTTTTAGATGCACTAGAGCACAAGAAAGATAAGGGGGCATACACAATGGAAACTGCTTTATCTCAAAGAATATTTCAATTGACTTTTGGATTGTTTTTTCTCGTAATAATATTTTTCCTTTTTTATTCACTTAAACTTCAAGTTTTTTCTTATGAAAATTATAGTGCCAAGGCGGAAGAAAATAAATATCTTTCAAAACAAATTAATGCTCAAAGAGGGATAATTTATGACAGGTCAATGAATCAATTAGCTTTTAATTCACAGCAATTTGAGTTGATTTGTTATGTTGATGGAACATTGAGAGAAAAGGAAGTAAGAGAGGTTGCTAGGATATTAGAGATACCTTTTTATGAATTAATGGAGAAGATTAATCAAAAAGAATCAGGGAAATTATTGATTGCAAGAGACATTGGAAAAGACAAAGCTATAGTATTGAAAACTAAAGAAAAAGAGTTGTCAGCATTTGAACTAGTAACTAAAAATACAAGAGAATATTTAGACGGTAATAATTTTTCTCATATATTGGGCTATGTTTCAGGAGACACTTTTGATGGAGAAGCGGGGATAGAGAAGCAATACAACGAATATCTTAAAGAGGATCCAGGAGTTCTTCATATAGAAAGAGATGCTTTTGGAAGAAAAATTCAGGAAGAAATAATTGAGAGTGCTAAGTCAGGAAATAATTTAGTACTAAATATTGATTTTGATTTGCAAAAGAAAGTTTCAGAATATTTAGAAGAGGTTGTTAGTGAATACAATGCAAGTGGTGGAGCTGTGATTGCGATGAATCCTCAAAATGGAGAAATTTTGTCTCTAGCAAGCAATCCTTCATTTGATAGTAATATCTTTTCAAGAAATTTAACGACAGCACAATTTAACGAAGTTGTTTCTAGTCCTAATGTTTCTTTTTATAATAGGGCAATAGCAGGAGAATACCCTCTTGCTTCAACAATAAAACCAATAATAGGCGTTGCCGCTCTAGAAGAGGGTATTATTACTCCTGATAAAAGTATATATTGTGATGAAAAAATTGAACTTAGCGATGGAACATTTAAAGGTGATTGGAAATTCCATGGTTGGACTGACTTAAAAAAAGCAATCGCTGAATCATCCGATGTTTTCTTTTACCACCTAGGAGGAGGTTACAAAAACTTTATTGGTCTAGGAATAGAGAAGATAGAGAAATATTTACAATACTTTGGACTTGGAAAATTAACTAAAATTGATTTACCAGGAGAAAGAGAGGGACTGGTACCTAATCCTGAATGGAAAAGGAAAGAAACTGGCTTGTCTTGGTATCCGGGAGATACATATAATGTTTCAATTGGACAGGGATATATCAAAGCAACACCGTTACAGCTAACAGTAGTTACTAGTGCGATTGCCAATGGTGGGAAAATAGTAAAACCACAAGTTGTTAAAAGTATTTTAGACGAGAATAATAATGTAATTGAAAGTTTTAATTCAGAAATAGTTTCAGAAGTTCCTGTTTCTTCTTATTCCTTAAACGAAATTAAGAAAAGTATGAAAGAAACGGTTGATTCTTCGTTAGGAACAGCTAGAAGTTTACAATATCTTCCAGTTGATTCAGGAGCTAAAACTGGAACTGCAGAAACAGGGAAATACAAGATATATCACAATTGGATTACTGTTTTTGCTCCCTATGATGAACCAGAAATTGTTTTAACAGTAGTTGTGGAGGATGTTCCTAATAATACGGGGTTGGCTAATTTGATAGCTAGGGAGGTAATTGGGTACTATTTTGGGGAGAAACAAAGAGCTCAAAATGATGAGGAGATAATCAATGAGGCGGGGAACTAACTTGTTTTATTTCCTATTTGTGATATACTATCAGGAATAATAATTAATCTTTTGAGATTAATTTATTTTTTAGAATTAAAAGTAAAAATATGGAAGAAAAATACTTAACACAAGAAGGTCTAGATAAGCTAAAAAAAGAACTAGAATACCTTAAAAAAGAGGGCAGGATTGAGGTTGCTGAAAAATTAAAAGAAGCTATCTCTTTTGGCGACCTATCAGAAAATGCAGCTTATGATGAAGCTAAAGAAAATCAATCAATACTTGAAAGTAAAATTGTTGATTTGGAAAGATTAATTAACTCTGCTAAAGTTATAGAAGATCATCAGGGTAACGGCTGGGTAAAAATTGGCTCATATGTTACAATTAAAGGTGAGAGCGGGGAAGAAAAATATCACATTGTTGGAGAAGAAGAAGCAAATCCACTTGAAAGCAGAATTAGCTTTAAATCGCCCCTAGGAAAAGAGTTGATGGATAAGCCAAAGGGAGCTGAAGTAAAAATAGAAACTCCAAGAGGAGTATTGAAGTATAAGATACTTAAAATAGATTAAAAAAATATGTCTGTAATAGACGAAATAAGAGAAAATAGGAAGAATAAATCAAAGAGATTAAAAGAGTCAGGAATAGATCCATATCCTATTGAAATTAAAAGAACTTGCGAAATAAGCGAGGCACTTAGAGATTTTGATTTAATATCAAAAGAAGAAAAAGAAATTATACTAGTTGGTAGAATGAAAACCATCCGAACTCATGGTGGTTTGACTTTTATTGATTTTGAAGATGGTACTGGAAAAATACAAGGACTAATAGCTAAAGACAAAGTTGGTGCTGAGTTTTATGAAACATTTTTAGAAATGTTTGATGTGGGTGACTTTATTCAAGCCAGAGGAACTTTGTTTGAAACAAAAAGAGGGGAGAAAACAATGCAAATTGCTGATTGTAAAATTATTACAAAGAGCTTAAGGGCATTGCCAGAAAAGTGGCACGGATTAAAAGATATTGAAGAGAGATTTAGGAAAAGATATCTTGATTTAATGTTTTCTCCTGAAGTTAAGAATAATTTTATAATCAGATCAAACTTTATTAAAGAGCTAAGAAACTTTTTAAACAATGAAGGATTTTTAGAAGTAGAAACACCAATTCTTCAATTGTTGTATGGTGGAGCAAGAGCTAAGCCATTTAAAACTCACGTTAATGCAATGGACTTAGATGTATACTTGAGAATATCACCAGAATTATATCTAAAAAGATTATTAGTTGGAGGGTTTGAGAAAGTATATGAAATAGGGAAGTGCTTTAGAAATGAGGGGATTGATAAGTTTCATAATCCTGATTTTACAATGATTGAATTTTATTGGGCATATGCTGATTACAAGCAACTAATGAAGATGACTGAAAGAATGCTTCAAAAAATATTAACCAATGTAATTGGAAGCACAGAAATAGAATATGATGGAAATAAAATATCTTTTGCTGGCGAGTGGGAAAGAATAGAGTTTTTTGCTCTACTAGAAAAATATACAGGAATAAAATACGAAGAATTAAATGAAGAGGCATTGCTAAAGAAAGGAAGGGAGCTAGGAGTTGATATCCCTGATGGAGCAGATAAGCCAAATATTGCCGACGAGATATACAAGAAATATTGTAGGCCTAAAATAATTCAGCCAACTTTTGTGATTCATCATCCAAAAGGTTTCCAACCACTAGCAAAAAGTTTTGATAAGGATAAGCTTGCTAGCTTTGCTTTGATTGTTTCTGGGGCAGAAGTTATCAATGCTTTTTCTGAACTAAATGATCCAGTTGAGCAAGAAGAAAGATTAAAGAGTCAAGAAAAACTGTTCTCAGGAGGGTTTGAAGAAGCGCAAAGGTCAGATGAGGACTTTGTTGAGGCGTTAGAATATGGTATGCCTCCAGCAGTTGGTTTTGGAATGGGCATTGATAGAATGATCTCAATTATTACAAACTCAAACTCATTAAGAGAGGTCATACTTTTTCCATTGATGAGAGATAGGGATTAATTTTAAGTTTGATTTTCTCATTTTTACTTGATAAAATTAAAATATGTTAGATATAAAATACATAAGAGAAAATAAAGAAAAAGTTAAGGAAGCTGTTCAAAAAAAGAAGATTAATTTTGATGTTGATTATTTACTTGACCTTGATTTGAAAAGAAGAGAACTTCTTCAAGCGGTTGAAGAAAAGAACGCGATGAAAAATCAGGCCAATCAAAGAATTAAGGAGGCAGAAACACAAGAGCAAAGAGATTTGTTAATTGGCCAAATGAAAGAACTTGATAGAAATTCAGACAATGAAGAGGAGGAGTATAAAAAAATAAAGGAAGAATTTGAAGAGCTGATGCTTTTGGTTCCCAATGTTCCAGACGAATCAGTTCCAACTGGTGACTCTGATGAAGATAATAAAGAAATTAAAACATGGGGAGAGATACCAATGTTTGATTTTACCATTAAAGACCATATTCAGTTAGTTAAGGATTTAGATCTTGTTGATTTTGAAAGAGGAGCCAAGGTAGCAGGTTTTAGAGGATACTACTTAAAAAGAGAGGCATTTCAATTATCTATGGCGATAATGAATTATGCTACAGATATTTTAATGAAAAATGGTTTTATTCCTATGCACGCACCTTCGCTTGTTAATGAAAAAATAATGAAGGGAACTGGATATTTGCCTCAAGCAAAAGATGAGGTCTATCAAACAACGGATGGAATGTATTTGGCAGGAACATCAGAAGTTTCCGTGATGGGGTATCATAGTGATGAGATTTTAAAAGAGGATGACTTGCCAATTAAATATATGGGATTTTCACCTTGCTTTAGAACTGAAATTGGAAGCTATGGGAAAGACACGCAGGGGATATTGAGGGTTCACGAGTTTATGAAAATTGAACAAGTTGTTTTGTGTATTAATGACAAAGAAGAATCAGTAAGGTTGCACGAAGAGATTACTAGAAATGCTGAAGAGATTTTGCAAGGATTAAACATTCCCTATCATGTTGTAGTTAATTGTACTGGGGATCTAGGTCTAGGGCAAGTTAAAAAATATGATATTGAGTGCTGGGTTCCATCACAAGAGAAGTATAGAGAAACTCATTCATCATCATATTTCTTTGATTTTCAGACAAGAAGATTGAACATCAGGTATAAAGATAGAAATGGGGATATAAAATTTGCTCATTCATTAAATAATACTGGAATTGCTACTCCAAGGATTTTAATTCCATTATTAGAAAATAACCAAAGAAGTGATGGAAGTATTGCTATTCCAGAGGCTCTTCACAAGTATCTTAATTTTAAAGAAATTAAAAGATAGTTAATGACAATTTACGAACTAAAAGAAAAGAAAGTTAATATCAATGGAATTGATGTATTTTATAAAATTGCTGGAGAGGGCAAGCCCCTTTTGATTCTCCATGGTTGGGGAGGTGGATCCTTTTCTTGGATGAGAATTATAGAAGATCTTGCCAGCAATGGCTTTCAATTGATTGTTCCTGACTTGCCTGGTTTTGGCAAGACAGAAGCTCCAAAAGAAATATGGGGCATTAGTGATTATTCTAAATTTGTAGATAACTTTATCAAAGAGGTTGGAATAAAAGATGCATCTGTTTTGGGACATTCTTTTGGTGGTGGAATTATTACAAAAATGGAAAATATTTATGGAAAGATAATTTTTTGTGATGCCGCAATAATTAGAAAAGAAAGATTAAGTATTAGGCAAAAGTTTTCTAGATTTATTTCAAGAATTGGTAAAAAAATAGTTTCCCAAAACTTTTTTGCATATAGATTTTTTGAAAAAGCAACATATTTCATTTCAGGAACATATGACTATTATTCAGCAAACCCATTAATGAAAGATATTTTTAAGAAAGTTATAAGTGAAGATTTATCTTTAATGCTGGGAGAAATAAAAAATCCTTGTTTAATAATTTGGGGAGATAAAGATAAAATTACACCGACAGAAGATGCATATTTTTTAAACAAAAAAATAATTAATTCAGAATTAAAAATTATTAAAAA
The DNA here is from genome assembly GCA_030156465.1 of Patescibacteria group bacterium. Classification (GTDB taxonomy): domain Bacteria; phylum Patescibacteriota; class Minisyncoccia; order Minisyncoccales; family Minisyncoccaceae; genus UBA2558. The sequence continues at coordinate 5,220 of JASGMO010000014.1, read as the reverse complement.
TTGTGGGCACAATCCACATAAAACAAATTTTAAAGAGCTTTCAGAAATAATCATTAATTATCTAAATAAATAATGGAAATTATTTACATATTAATTTTTTTCTTCATTATTAGAGAAATAAAAAATTTATTATTTTATGAATACTTGTGGCAATTAAAAAATTACCACATTGGAAGATTTTTAGCCCATTTCAGCACATCAAAAGGCAAGAAGCTTTTTATCAATCCTTTAATTAAAATTATTATTTTAGCTTTAACCTTAGTAGAATTTAATTTATTTTATCTTTTACTTTTTATATATCTAATTGAATCTCTAGAAATATTCAAAAGAAAAATTATTACACCTCAGAAAACATCAAAAACAATAGTTTTATCTTTTTTAATTTTTTCTGTCTTTGCTTTCTTTGTTTTAGTATTGATAAATATTGATCCTTTTTCAGCATTTCTTTTAATTTTACTTTTTGACATTTTAACACCATTAATTGTTTCTTTAATAATTCTTCTTTTTCAGCCAGTTACTGTTTTATTGAGAAATAGAATTATTAGAAAAGCAATCAAGAAAAGAAAATCACTAGACAATCTTTTAGTTATTGGGGTTACTGGAAGCTATGGAAAGAGCTCAGCTAAGGAGTATTTGAAAAAAATATTAGAAAATGATTTTAAGGTTATTTCTACAACAAAAAATGAAAACTCAGAAATGGGGATATCAAAATGTATATTAAATGAGGTTAATGAAGATCATGAGATTTTTATTTGTGAAATGGGTGCATACAATAGGGGCGGAATAAAATTACTTACGAAAATTGCTCAACCTAAAATAGGAGTTTTGACTGGAATAAATAATCAACATTTAGCAACTTTTGGTTCTCAAGAAAATATTATCAAAGCAAAGTTTGAATTAATTGATGCTTTACCGCTAGAGGGGCTTGCGGTTCTAAATTGGAGCAATGATTTCATAAAAGAAAATTTTAATTCAGAAGTGGCCAGCATAAAATACTGTGGAGATGATTTATGGGTAGAAGACATAAAAGAGGGATCTTTTCAGCTGTGTTCTCCAAAGGGGCGCCATGAAATAAAACATAAGATAAAAGGATCTTTTAATATCCCAAACCTTTTAGCCGCAATAGCTGTTGCTAAGAAGTTGGGAATGACCGTTGAAGAAATTCAAGATAGAGTATTAAAAATAGAGAATGGATTAAAAATTAAGAAAAAAGGCGACTTTGATATAATTGATGCGACTTATTCTTCTAATTTTAATGGAATAATTTCTCATTTAAACTATTTAAAAAAGTGGAAAGGAAATAAGATAATAGTAATGCCGTGCTTAATAGAATTAGGCAGAGATGCTAAAACATCTCATTATGAAATAGGAAGAAAAATTGGAGAGGTTTGTGATTTAGCAATTATTACAACCAATGATTACAAAAAAGAAATAATTAAAGGCGCAAGTAATTATGGGAATAGTAATATAATATTTAGCGATGACTCAGAAAAGATTTATAATCAAATTGAATCTTATAGCAAAAACGATAGCGTTATTCTTTTAGAAAGTAGGGTGAATAATAAATTGATTAAAAAATATGAGTAAATTAATTTCTGTATCTTTGTCTCCCAATACTCAAAAAGATGATGTTTCTTTAGCATTTAAGTTAATTTTTTCTACAAGAAAAGGTGGCACTAAAAAGCTAGAAAGATTATTCAGAAATTATTTTGGCTTTAGAAATGCTTTTGCTTTTAATAGTGGCAGAAGTTCACTGATAGCAATTTTAAAAGCAATGGAAATTAAAAAGGGTGACGAGGTTATTATGCAATCTTTTACTTGTAATGCTGCAGTTAATCCTATTAGATATGTTGGCGCAACACCTATTTTTGCTGATATTGATGAAAATTTAAACATATCGCTTGACGATTTAAAAAAGAAGATAACGCCTAAAACAAAAGCAATAATGGTGCAACACACTTTTGGAAATCCAGCGAGAATTGATGAAATCAAAGAAATTTGTTCAGAGAAAAAAATATACTTAATTGAAGATTGTGCACATTCACTGGGGGCAATGTATAAAGGTGAATTTTGTGGATTTTTTGGAGATGCATCTTTTTTTAGCTTTGGTAGAGATAAAGTTATCTCTTCTGTTTATGGGGGAATGGTTACAATAAACAATGAATTATTAATTGACGGAGTTTCTTCATTTCAAAAAGAACTTAAAAATCCATCTGTCTTTTGGACAATACAGCAATTACTTCATCCAGTATTATTAAATAAAATCATTTTACCACTTTATAATATGAAAATTGGTAGAATGATAATGGCACTTTTCTTAAACTTAAATATTTTATCCAAGGCCGTTACTAAAAAAGAAGGAATAGGCATTTTACCTAAGTATTTCCCTAAGAAGATGCCAAGCTCATTATCATATTTAGCAATTAATCAATTAAAAAAATTAGAAGATTATAATAATCACAGAAGAGAAGTTGCTCAATACTATAACCACTTATTCTTAAAGGGAGAAATTGACAGTAACAATATATATTTGAAATATCCTCTTTTTGTTGATAATCCATCTGAAATTATTAATAAGCTAAGAAAACATAATATATATATAAATGATGGTTGGAGCGGTTCTCCCATAGTGCCACCTTCCACAGAGTTAGATAAAGTTTGCTATAAACTGGGAAGTTGTCCAAAAGCAGAAGAGATATCAAAAAAAATAATATTACTACCGACACATATAAATATATCAAAAAAAGATGCAAAAAAGGTATTTGACTGTTTAGAGAATATAAGGCAAAATAGATAAATAATAAGGTTAATTAATAAAAGGTATGTTTGATAAATTAAAAGATGTTAAAAAATTAAAGGACTTAGAAAATTCTTTAGGAAAAGAGATGATTGAGAAAGAAAAAAACGGAGTGCGCGTTATAGTTAATGGTAAGTCAGAAATTGAAAGTATATCATTAAATCCAGAATTAGATAAAGAAAAACAAGAGCAATCACTAAAAGATTGCATTAACGATGCTTCTAGAGAAGCTAAAATGCTTATGGCTCGTAAGGCATCTGAAATTACAGGTTTTGGGCTATGAATATATATCCTGCAATTACAACAGGAAAAAACTCTAATTGGAGAGATAAATTTAGAGAAATAGAATACTTAAAAATAGAAGAAGTTGCTGTCTTTCCTACTCTATTAGAAAAGCCAGACAGAAAAAATCTTTATCAATTAATTAAAGAGTCGTCTATTAAGAAAATTCCAATTGTTCATTTAAGAGAAGATATGGATATAGAGGAACTTGATTTCTTTGCAAAAAAATATGATACCCAGATATTTAATACTCACTCTTCAAAAGAATTTGCAATAAGTGAAAAATGGCTTAGAGAATATAGAGAATTAATTTCTATTGAAAATACTCACAATACTCCATTAGAAGATGAAGAAATTAAAAAATATGGAGGTATATGTCTTGATATGTCGCACTTAGAAAACTCCAGAATACTTGAAACAGAAAGATATAATAAGGAGGTAGAAATAATATCCAAATTTAAGATAAGGTGCAATCACATATCAGCTATTAAAAAAGATTTTTCTTCTATTGATAGTGAAAAAAGAAAATTAAGATATGATAGCCATGATTTAGAAGACCATGCAGAACTTGACTATTTAAAGAGCTATCCAGTTAATTACTTTTCTGATTTTTGTGCAATGGAATTAAGCAATAATATGACTGAACAAATGGAAGCGATAGCATACATTGATTCTTTTATGAAAAATAGAGACAGCTTTATTAAAACAATGATAGAATGATTATTAGAGAAATTGAAGATAAAAAAAATTGGGAGGACTTTGTTTCTGAATGTAAAGAGAAAACATTTTGCCAATCATGGAATTGGGGAAATTTTAATCAATCAATGGGGGATAATGTCTGGAGGTTTGGCATATTTGAAGATGAAAGAATGGTAGCGGTTGCACAAGTATTAAAAATCAAAGCAAGGAGGGGATCCTTTCTCTTTGTTCCGCATGGTCCTCTAATTAAAAAGGGAGACAAAAAAGAAATAATAAAGACCACTCTTGAAGAATTAAAGAAACTAGCAAAGGAAGAAAAAGTCACCTTTATTCGCTTTAGTCCTATTCTTGAAGTTGTTGATAGTAATATATTTAAAGAGCTTGGTTTTAGAAATGCACCAATTCATATGCATCCTGAGTTAACCTGGGAGCTAGATATATCATCAAGTGAAGAAGACATTCTAAAGGGAATGAGAAAAACAACAAGGTATTTAGTAAGACAAGCAGAAAAGAATGAAGATGTAGAAATTGTAAAAGGAACTGATGATGATGCTTTAAAAAACTTTCAAGAAGTTTATTTGGAAACAGCGGAAAGGCAATCATTTACTCCTTTTTCTTTTAATTATTTAAAAAAAGAAGTTGAGGCATTTAAGGGAGATAATCAGATTATGATATTTTTAGGAAAATACAAGGGAGAGGTTATTTCTTCGGCAATAATTGTTTATCATTCAGGAATTGGTTTTTATCATCAAGGAGCAACCTCATTGAAGTATCCTAAAATACCGGTCTCATATTTACTACAATGGGAAGCAATTAAAGAAGCTAAAAGCAGGGGATGTAGGTTATATAATTTTTGGGGAGTAATTCCCGAAGGAACAAAAAATCATCCATGGGCAGGACTAAGTTTATTTAAAAAAGGTTTTGGAGGGAAAGAAAAAGAATATGTTAAGACGCAAGATTATGTTTTATCAATTAAGTATTGGTTAACATATATTATTGAACAAATAAGGAGAAGAAAAAGACACCTATGATAAAAAAGAAGAGAAAAAAAATAATTAGAAGACGAAAAAAAAGTATTTTTTCTAACCTATTTTTTTCTGTTTCTCTTTTTTCTTCAATTATCCTCCTTAGCGCTTTAGGTTTTTTATTTTTCTCTCCTAGATTTCAAATAGACAATTTAGTTATTAGCGGGAACACAAATCTTTCAACTGAGGAAATAGAGAGAATTGCCAATGAAAAGATGAAGACATCATTTTCTGTAATGGGAATGGATTTTGTTACAGAGAGCATCTTCTTATCTTTTGGTGGTAAAATAAACCAGATTAAGGAGGCAATGCCCGAAATTGAGAGAATATCAATTAAAAAGAATTTTCCCAGTGGAATATCTTTAGAAATTGTTGAAAAAACACCTTTTGCTGTGTGGGAATATAATAATGAAACAT
>JASGMO010000013.1 GCA_030156465.1 Patescibacteria group bacterium | reverse complement strand
ATCTGCTGCTGATATTATGAAAAAATACAAACCAAGGGCACTAGAAAGAGGATTTATTGCAGAAAAACTGGTTGACACTAAACAAGGAGAATATATTCTCAATGACTCTAGAGCAACACAAGCTCACTCTGCTGCATTGTCTAGAGGAATTGAAACTTTAGACACAGCAGAACAAAGCGAAGCGGCAACAAGTATTGGTGCACCCTCAAGTCCCGGAGATGCTGCAAATCTTGCAAGGCAAGGAATGGCAAAAAGGGCTGATGAGCTTGAGAAAAAGAGTGCAAAAAAAAGAACAAAAGAGGAAGAAGAAGAAATGCAGGATTTAGCAGAAAAATTAAGTTAAGTAATTGAAAAATGAAAAAAATAAATAATGAAATTATTGCCTTTTTAGGTGAGATTATATTTAAAAACAAACTAGAGAAAGATGTTATTGATAGTTCTTTTGACTATTCAGAAAAAACACCTATTTTAGAAAAAACATTATCAATGATATTTAACGATGTCGTTACACAAAGAATGGAAAATGGAGAAAGGATCTCCCAGTTTCATCCTTTTGTAAAATTAAGAAACATTATTGATCGTTTAATTAATAATTTAATTGATTACGAAGATGTTCTTCCTTTATTAAAAGAAGAGTTTGATTTTCCGGAAGAAAAAGCAAAGGAAATATCTTTACTGATAGAAGAAAATAAAGACATTAAAGAATTGATAGAAAAAGAAGACGATACTGTTTACGAAGAAATGGAAAAAAAGGTGAGTCCCAAAAGTATTGGCTATGAATTTTTGAAATAAAAAAACAATAATTATTATTTTTTATTAAAAAAATAATCCATACTTTGCATAAAAGCATCTTAACTTCATGTTAAATTGTAATTAAGAATTTAAATTGTTTTTCTATCTATAAAAATAATCCTCTTTAAAAAGAACTACCCTACTTTTTATATAATCATCGCTTTTTTTGTATAAAGATTATTTTTTATTCTTACAAAAGCTTTATTAGGTAACATTTCAAATAAATTGCTAATTAGGGTTTTATTCTTTTCCATAACATAACAACTAATATTAACTCAAGAGCTATTTTATATCTTTATTATAAATAAAAAGGCGCCTAAATATCAAATCAGATAAAAGGCGCTTATGAAAAAACATTTATTGTATTTTCATTTTTTAACGTCTCTCCACGCTGGACTATTTCCTGTATTGTCACATTCAGGACATCTTGCATAACTAAGGCCTTGACGTATACCACCCGTAAACTGTTGGAATTCTGAATTTTCATCCAGCTCGAAACGACAACCACAGCGACTACAAGTGATAATTTTACCATACCAGGCCTCTCTTTTAAAAGGCCATAATCCACCATGTGAAAAAACTTTTGCCATTAAAGTACCTCCCTTTGTTCCTATCTTAATTTCCTAAAAAATAAAGATAAGACATTATTATTATAACAAAAGATTATAAAAAGTCAATCTTTTATGGTAATGTCCACACACATATGGCGGTTTTCATCAAGATAGATTACTATCTTGATATATGTGTATAAATATGCCAAAAACAATAAAAGAGGAAAGGTTAAGATGGGTTTTGCCCATCTACAATAAGGAGATAAGATTGGTTGATGCAATCAAAGTATGTCCCCACAGCCAGAGGAGTTTAGAAAGGTGGTTGGCTGAGTATAGAAAGCATGGAGAAAAAGGATTAATTCCTAAATCTACAAGTCCCAGGACCAATCCCAGGGAGACTCCTATCAGAATTAAAGAAAGAGTCATTGAGCTAAGAAAAGAAACTAAACTATGCGCCTTAAAATTAAAAGGGAGAATTAGTAAAGATAGATGTTAAATATGTGCCAGATCTAGTCAAAAACAGACAGTATTATCAGTTTACGGCCATAGACTGTGCCTCTAGGTGGAGATACTTAAAAATATATATAACTATTCAAATTCTGATTCCATAGACTTTCTCAAAGGACTAATTAGAATAGCTCCGTTTAGAATACGAGCTATAAAGACTGACAATGGAAGTAATTTTACAAACAGATACACCGGATATTCAAAAAGCAGTGATCCACTTAATCCAAGATTACATATTCTTGATATCTTATGTCAGAGATATAATATATTACATTATCTAATTGATCCCGGGAAACCAGCCCAGAATGGAAAAGTGGAAAGGTCACACAGAACAGACCAGGAAATGTTCTATGAGAGAAATAGATTTAAAACATTGAAAGATTTGGAAATAAAGATTAGGATGTGGAATGAAGAATATAACAATCTAGAACATTGTGGATTGAATGGGAAAACTCCAAATGAAATGCTAAAATTATTAACTAATTAAACCGACAAATGTCTGTGGTTAAAACAAGTTGATTGAATAAGAAAATATGTTAAAATAAAGTATATGAAAAACACCAGCAACTCAAAAGATGTTTTTTGGAAAGAATACGAAAAACTTCCTGACGCTATAAAAGAAGCTCTTTTTTCTGAAGAGAACTTTAGGATTGTTTCTGATATTTGTGAACTAAACGGAATTACTGACGATGAATCAAAGTCACAATTAATGAAATATGTTGGAAAAACATTGATGGGCAAATTGCCTATTAAAGATTTCTTTATCACTCTTGAATTAGAAATGGACATGGAAACAAAAAAGGCAAAAGCTATAAGTAGAGAAATTGACAGGAAAATATTTAGCGGTCTTAGAATAGCATTAAATAAAATATACTCTGCGAGTGTTGCAGAAAACAAAATTGTAAGCGATAATAAAAAAGACAAAGACGGAATTGAAATTCCAATTCCTAGCAAGGGCGAATATAAAGATCCATATAAAGAACCATTAATTTAATATGCAATACAGAGTTCCTCAATTTATTGAACATGAAGCAAAAATATTGGGACCATTGAATGTAAAGCAAAGCATGACGATAGGAGTGGTTCTAGTTATTTGCTTTTTTCTATACTTTTCTGTCGGTCAAGCAAACTTTTTTCTTTTTATTCTTTTAGCTGGACTTCTTACAGGAATAGCGCTAGCAATTTCTTTTTATAAAATAGAAGGGCAGTCCCTGCCGGTTGTTATGAAAAACTGGATGAACTTTAATATGGTTCCTAAGTTGTACCTTTGGAGGAGAAAGCAATCACCTGTATTTTTATCAACAGAAAGAGAAAGAAGAGATTTGGTAGTTGATAAAAAAGAAAAGTCGCCTTTGAAAATGAGAGATGAGGGGAAAATAGAAGACCTAATTAAGAAAATTGATTTTGAATAATAATGGCAAAAGCACCATCTCAACAATTTATACCAATCCAACAAATTAGAGAGGGGATAATGGTTCAAAAAGACAAGTCCTTAAAGGGTGTCATTTTGGTTTCTTCTTTAAACTTTGGACTTAAATCAGAAGACGAACAAATGGCTATTATCTATCAATTTCAAAACTTTTTGAATTCTCTTGATTTTTCTTGTCAAATTATTGTTAATTCTAGAAAAGTAAATATTACTGGATATATTGATAAAATCAAAGAACTAGAGGAGAAGCAAAAAAACCAGCTGATGAAAGTCCAAACAGCTGAATACCGTGCATTTATTGAAGAAATTGTTTCTACTGGATCTATTATGACTAAAAAATTCTACATCGTCGTCCCATATTTCCCAATGCTTGAAGTTGCTGGAGTGCCAGGACAAACTTCTCCTACAACGGGAATGGACTTAACAGAGAAAAAGTTTCAAACAGGAAAATATCAATTATGGCAAAGAATGGAATATGTTTCTTTGGGGATAAGAAGGTGCGGATTAAAATCAGTCAATTTAGGATCAGAAGAATTAATTGAATTATTATGGTCACTTCATCACATTAATCAGGCAGAGTTGGGATATTATCCTGACTTACCACCTGAAGTTGTAATATAATATGGGATTATTCGGAAACAAAAAACAAAAACAAGAAAAGTACATGGAAAGGGAAATGACTTCTGCAATAGACATTATTTCTCCTGCTTCAATTGAAGTCCACCCAAACCATATTAAGTTGGAAGAAAAATTAGCCAAAACCTATTTTGTTTTTTCCTATCCAAGATATTTAACTACTGGCTGGCTTTCTCCAATTATTAATATGGACGTCCCATTAGATATTTCCTTCTTTTTCCATCCCATTGAAACTGGCAGCATTTTAAAACAATTAAGAAAAAGTGTTACAGAGGTTCAAGCAGAAATTATGGAAAGAGAAGAAAAGGGATTAATTAGGGATCCAGCACTAGAAACAGCCTATCAAGATTTAGAGGATTTAAGGGGACGACTTCAAACAGCTCAAGAAAAAATGTTTAAGTTTGGATTATATATCACTGTTTACGCTGATGACACAAAAGAACTTGAAAAAATTGAAACTACTCTGAGATCAACCCTTGAATCACGCTTGATTTATATCAAGCCAGCGCTGTATCAACAAAAAGAAGGACTTCTTTCAACCTTCCCTTATGGAACTGATTTGTTGCAAATCCACAACACACTAAACACTACTCCACTATCAAGTATTTTTCCTTTTATTTCATTTGATCTTAGCTCAAACGAAGGAATTCTTTATGGAGTAAATAAACACAACAATTCACTTGTATTGTTTGACCGCTTTAGTATGGAAAATGCTAATATGGTTATTTTTGCTAAATCAGGATCTGGTAAATCATATGCTGTTAAATTAGAAGTTCTTCGTTCTTTAATGATGGGAACAGAGTGCATCATTTTAGATCCTGAAAATGAGTTTAAAACACTAGCAGAATCGGTAGATGGATCATTCTTTAAAATATCTTTAAGCTCTGAAAGCCATGTTAATCCGTTTGACTTGCCTGAACCAAGAGAAGATGAACGGACAGAAGATGTTTTAAGATCCAACATTATTAACTTAGTTGGATTAATGAGAATAATGCTTGGAGGACTAACAGCTGAAGAAGATGCTATTATGGATCAAGCGCTTTCTGAAACATATGCCGCAAAAGACATTACTCCTAATTCTGACCCATCAACATGGGCAGAAAATGTTCCAATTATGTCTGATTTAGAGTCGGTTTTAGAAACAATGGAGGGCGCTGACTCTTTGGTTGAAAGATTAAGAAAGTTTACAAAAGGAACTTTTGCATCATTCTTTAACCAAAAATCAAACATATCAATGGATAATCATTTAGTTGTTTTTGGAATAAGAGACATGGAAGATGAGCTTCGTCCAATGGCGATGTTTATTATAATGCGTTACATCTGGAACACGGCCCGAGCCACTCTTAAAAAAAGAATCCTTGTTATAGATGAGGCATGGTGGATGATGAAAACCGATGATGGTGCGTCCTTCTTGTTTGGAATATGTAAAAGAGCTAGAAAGTATTGGCTAGGAGTTACAACTATTACTCAAGATGTTTCTGATTTTATGCGATCTGATTATGGAAAGCCAATTATTACTAACTCTTCAATACAATTATTATTAAAGCAAAGCCCTGCAACAATTGATTTACTTCAACAAACATTTAACTTAACTGAACAAGAAAAGTTCCTCTTGCTTGAAACACCAGTAGGGGAAGGGATATTCTTTGCTGGACAAAAGCACGTTTCTATTAGAATAATGGCTTCATATACTGAAGATCAAATTATTACTACAAGCCCAGAAGAGATAATAAAAATTAAACAAGCAAAAAACCTGCTTAGCTAGCAGGTTTTACTATAATTCTTCTTTCTTCTCCGTCTCCGATGCTTTCTGTTAAAACATCGTTTCTTTGTTGTAGTTCTATATGTACTATTCTTCTATCAAATGATGACACTAAAGGAATCTCTTTTTCTTGGCCTGTCTTTAATACTTCATCAGCAATATTCCAAGCAAGATCTTTTAAATAATTCTCTTTATTTTTTTTGTAATTATCAATATCTACACTGATATAGAAATCTTCGTTTGTTTTCTTTTTAATAATTTTTCTTAAAAGTAATTGGATGTCAGACAAGACAAGTCCTTGTCTTCCAATTAATGTTTGTGCGTCGCTTGTTTGAATATCAATATTAATCAATTCTTCTTTTTGCTCAACTTCAATACTTACCTCAAAATGAGATTTTTTAAAGAATTCCTCTGTGATGTTTTTAATTTCTTCTTTATTAATCATTGCTCTCTTTTAATATTTTCTTTTGTTGATAAACTGTCATCGCTGTTGTTATTAACCAATATACACCAAGTGCTGATGGCAATGTAAACAAAACAAATAATGTAATTATTGGAAGAATAAATACCATCTGTTTTTGCATCATTTCTGTAACTTGTGTTGTTTTGTCTTTTGTTCCCTCTTCTTTGTCTGTTTTTTGTTTTGTAACGCTTGTCTTTGCTTGGAAGTACTGAGCTATTGCTGCTAATACCGCTAAAACAATGTTTGGTTGAGATAAATCAATTCCTAAAAAGTAGGGATTAATCGTCTCGGGAAGATGGACAAAAGAGTACATAAATTGAGGGTCAACCGCTATTCCTCCTTTGAATATCTGGAACAATGCAATAATAATAGGAATTTGGATAAAAAGTAAAAATATACTTGAGAAAGGGTTAAAGTTCTTTTCCTTGTATAGAGCAATCATTTCTTGAGCTTGTTTTTCTGGAGTATCTTTATATTTCTTTTGAATCTCTTTTATCCTTGGCTGAATTTCTGTCATTGCTTTTTGAGATTCTATTGCTTTTTTATTTAATGGATTAGTTAGCCATTTAATTAAAACGGTAAGAAGTATTACAGCAATACCAAAATTATTTGTTAAAACATATATTAAAACCAAAAAATTCAGCATTGGCTGATAGAGTAGGGCGTTATAGATTGTTAAAAAAATATTCATAATTTTAATGTCTTTTTGATGTCACTTTCTATTTCACTATATGGAACATCTTTAATTGATGACAAGGCGATGATTATAATACTTAATCCTCTTTTTAAGTCAGTTTGTTTAACCGCCTCTCTCAACTGTCTTTTTATTTTATTTCTTTCTACTGCTTTTTTGGAAACCTTCTTGCTGACTATAAATCCTACTTTTGCGTATTCAAGACCGTTTCCTAAATATTTTACAATAATGTTTTTTCCTTTTATTGTTCTTCCATTTTCAAAAATAGCTTCAAATTCTTTTTTTTTCTTTAATCTATTTTTTTTTGGTAACATAAAACATTAAACAGAAAGCTTTGCTCTGCCTTTTCTCCTTCTATTAGCTAGAACCTTCTGGCCACTTTTTGTGCTAGATCTTTCTAGAAAACCGTGAGTTGTTTGCCTTTTCTTTTTCTTTGGTTGGTAGGTTTTACTCATAATGCTTTTAATTATTAACTTATAAGAAAACTATACCAAAAAATGCGTCCTTGGTCAATTAATTTATTTCCTCGTCTAAAAAATTAATTACCTCTTGTTTTATGTACTTTTTAATCTTTTTAAGGTTTTGAGGAGAAGTAAGAGTGCTTAAATCTTGCTCCAGCATTTCTGTTGTTATTTTTTGTTCAATAAAATCTTTGAGTTCTTTTAAATATAACTTGTAATCTTTTTTTGTTCTTTCTTTGATTATTTCTTTTTTGTAATCATAGCCCTTTGAAAAAAAATAATGGATATCATAAAGATCTCTTCCGGCTATTGATTGGCCTTTTTTAAATCTATCTGTAAGGGCAACTAATTTATTTGCAAACATTGTCTCAATTGTCTGGCAATTAGCGGTCCTGTCAATTGGGGACATATATTGTGGAGAATAATCATTATTTTTGAAACATTTGTCCAATATCTCTATTTTTAAAGTATTGCGCTCATTTTCTGGAGCAGGGTACTTTAAAAAAAACTGGAGCGCTTTCGAGGACTGATCTTTAATTTCTAAATCCAGCTCATTAAAAATTTTTAATAAAATCTCTTTGCATTTCTTTTTGTCTGCCCTTGGCGACAAATCAAAATCAAGATCAACTGAAAATCTGTCTAAAAATCCAAGCATTCTAGCACAAGTGCCTCCCTTAAAGCAAAGGTTAACTGCTAAGTATTTATTATCAAGAATTTCTGATAATAAGCGATGCATATGCATTTCGTGCCTTGTTGATTGTTTTTTTAAGTTTATCATAATTATTAATATCCTATTTCTTTTTTAATTTCTTTTACTTTTTCCCAATCAATAATATTTTTTCCATCAAAGTGATATTTAGGATTAAAATAAAGCATATCTGCAACGGCCCTTTCTTTTGAAGCAATTCTTTGATTCTTTTTTATATATATGCCCGCATTATTATGTAAATACTTAGAATTCATTTTTCTTACTAAAAAATATGTATTATTTATTTTAAATCTTTTTGAAATGCTTGAAACAAAAGTAATATATTTAATATCTTGAAAAATGATGCCATCTTTTACTAAAACACTTTCTGTACTTAAATAACCATAGCGATGCAGGGAAGATAGCCCTAGCTTAATTTCATCAACTTGGTTTATTTTTTTTGTAGAATAAAGCCCCTTGTGAACTCTAAACAAAAGACCACCAGCAATATATCTCTTGATGGTTGTATAAAGAGTGTTTTCTTTACTAGTCCCCCAAAGAACACCAAGGTCTTGAGTGTGGTATAATTCTCTTCCATCTCTTAAAAGAGATGCTATTTTTTTATCTTTTTTAATCATAATTTATCCTGTACACTTATGTACAGGATAATACAACGCTGTTTTTTTGTCAATTGCCAACTATTTTTCCACACTATGTCCACAGGGGCAATTTTTTCCCTTATTTTATAATGTTTTTTTGATTTGTTGACAGTAGTAAGGTATAATAATGCTATGACTAATGAAGAAATTTGGCAATCAGTTTTATCTCAAATTCAATTAAATATTTCTCCAGCAAATTTTGCTACTTGGTTTGCTAATACAGCGATATCTTCTGTTGAAGAAGGCCTTGTTGTTGTTTCTGTTCCTAATTCATTTTCAAAAGAATGGATGGAACAAAAATATCATAAAGATATTTTGAAAATTATAAAATCAATAGATGAAAATATTAAAGATATTAAGTATATTGTTAATCCTATAAACACAAAAATACCAACTAAAAAAACTATTAAAAAAGAAAAGGAGGAGGTTGTTGAACAGCTCGGATTTTCAGAGCTAGAAGTAGACAAAGAAACAAACCTTAACCCTAAATACAATTTTAATAATTTTATAATCGGGCCATTTAATGAAGTTGCCTATGCCGCAGCAATGTCTATTGTAGAAGAGCCGGGGAAAAATTATAATCCCTTATTTATATACGGAGGAGTGGGACTGGGAAAAACTCACTTAATGCAGGCAATTGGAAACAAAATAAAGGAAGATTTTCCTGATAAAAAAATACGATATGTTCCCGCAGAAAGATTAATATCAAAAATTGTTAATGCTATAAGATCTCAAAGCATTGAGGACTTAAAAAAGAACCTAAGAGAAATTGATGTATTAATTATTGATGACATTCAATTTTTGGCAGGAAAAGACAAAACTCAAGAAGAATTCTTTCACACCTTTAATTCTCTTTATCAAAAAAATAAACAAATTATTCTTTCTTCTGATAGGCACCCTGATAATATTCCCGCAATTACAGAAAGATTGAAGTCCCGTTTTAATGGGGGGATGATTGCAGATATAAATATGCCTGACTATGAAACAAGATTAGCTATATTAACTCAAAAAGCAGAAGAAAAAAACATTGGTGTTCCTCAAGATGTTTTAGAATATATTGCTAACAATGTTCAAAAAAACATAAGAGAACTAGAAAGCTCAATTAGCCGACTGGCAATTTGTAAAAAAACTAATGGAAATAAAACTATAAATATTGATGACGCTAAAAAATTATTAAAAAACATTATTGTTTCTCCAAACAAAATTACTAATTATAAAAAAATAGTTGAATCAATCCATAGTTTTTACGACATTTCTTCAAATAATATGTTTTTAACTTCTAGAAAAAAAGAGTATGCTAGGCCAAGACAAATTGCAATGTATTTATTAAAAAAAGAATTAAAAATGTCATACTCTGAAATAGGTAGAAAGTTTGGAGGAAAAGATCACACAACAGTAATGCATGCATGTCAATTAATAGAAAATTCCTACGAAGAAAACGATAAAACAAGGCAGGAAATAGATTTAATTTTACAAAGAATATATAGTAAATAGTGTGGAAAAAATGTTAAAATAATAATGATAAAATAAGCAATAAAAAAGTTATCAAAATTTAAACAGAACTTACTTGATAATTAATGCCCCGATTATCCACAACTAAAAAAATAAAAAAGTATTATAAACAAAAGAGAATATTAGAAATAAAAATATTATCCACAAAAAATAAGAAATTAATAGTAATAACAAATAAATAAAATTTATTATAAGAAAAATATGAACTTCACAATACTTGCTAAAGAATTAAAAAAAGGATTAGGTTTTACTGAAAAAATAACAGGGAAGAATTTAACCTTGCCAATTCTTAATAATTTATTAATTGAATCACTTCCTAATTTTATTAAAATATCATCAACTGATTTAGAAGTGGGAATAGAATGGTGGGGACCATGTAAAACTGAAAAAGAAGGAAGTGTCGTTGTTCCAGCTAAATTTTTAAGCCAATTAGCAGGAACTTTACCTGAAGAAAAAATTAATATAAAAAACAAAGGAAATACTCTTTTAATTGAGGGGAAAAATATAAAAACACAAATTAAAGGATTTTCTTCTGATGATTTTCCAATTATTCCTAAATTTCTTAAGGACATATATATAGAAATGGAAGGTAAAAAATTAAAAGAAGGGTTGTCTAGTGTTGTTGATATGGTAAGTGTTTCTCAAGTGAAGCCAGAAATATCTGGAGTGTATTTTTCTTTTAATAAAGGAAGTATTAAATTAGTAGCAACTGACAGTTTCCGTCTTGCTGAAAAAACAATCAAAGACGATATTAAAAACTTATTTGAAAAAGAAATCAACTTTATCCTACCTCAAAAAACAACTAAAGAGTTGATTAACATTTTGCCAGAAGAAGAGGGAAAGAAAATAAGAATATATTTCTCAGAATCACAAGTAATGTTTGAAACATTTTTACCTAACTCAACTCACTCAGAAATCAATCTTGTTTCAAGACAAATTGATGGAGAATATCCATCATATGAAGAGATTATTCCTAAAACATCAAAAACAAAAATTATCTTAAATAAAGATGAGTTTGTAAAACAAATTAAAATGGCAGGACTTTTTGGTGGAAAAACAAGTGAAGTATTAATAAAAGTGGGAGAGAAAGATATAGAAATAAAAAGTCAGGATGATGAAATAGGAGAAAGTGAATTAAGTATGCCAGCAATTACCGAAGGAGAGGGGACAAAAGTATCATTCAATTACCGCTTCATACTAGACGCTCTAGTAAATATTAAATCATCAGAGATATCTTTTGAAATTCAAGGCAATGATGGACCAGCTCTAATTAAGCCAGTGGGAGACACAAGCTACCTATATGTAGTGATGCCTATTAGGATATAGGATTTTTAATTGAATATAAATTAAATATATATACTAATTATAATAATCACCATATTCCCTTGACCTTTTTCCTTTCTTTTGAGATAATAATACAAGTATTAATAAGTATTATACGAATAAGTATTATAAAATACCTCAATTATGAAGCAATCATTTAGAAACAACAAGAATAATAAGAAAAAAGCTTTTACTTTAATAGAGCTTTTAGTCGTTATTGCTATCATTGGAATACTCTCTGGAGCAGTTATTGTTGCAATGTCAGGAACTCAAGAATCTGCTACTGATGCAAGAATTAAAGCAGCAATGAATCAATTAAGATCATCTATTGAAATATATGGATTACTTCACGGTTCTAACTATGGTTCTGATTATAGAGGATTAGCATCAGATGAAGAAGTATCCCTCCTTATCGATGACATCGAATCTCAAGCAGGAGCAGCACCTACAGTAGATGTCAGTGGGAGCGGTAATAAATATTGTCTTTCTACTAATCTGAAAAGTAGCGATGATAAATGGTGTATTGACTCATCTGGTTTTGTTGGCATCGGGGACTGCCTTAGTCAAGTATGTAACTATGGATCAAGTGGAGGAGGATCATCATGGTCTTGCGGAGATGACTTCACCGACACCAGAGATAATAATATCTACACCACCGTTCAAATCGGCACCCAGTGCTGGATGGCTAAAAACTTGGCATACTTACCTAGTGTAGTTCCCTCAGCAACAGGATCGGAATCAACCCCTTACTACTATGTATATGACTACCAAGGAACAGATGTCTCTGCTGCAAAAGCAACCACCAACTACACCACCTATGGAGTCCTCTACAACTGGCCTGCGGCTATGAATGGACAAACAGGAGAAGGAGTGCAAGGAATATGTCCTTCTGGATGGCACTTGCCTAGCGATGCAGAACAACACACTCTAGACAGTTTTCTTGCAACTGGGACGTGTAACGCAAGTAGGGTTAGTGCCTATGACTGTGACCCTGCTGGGACTCTTTTAAAAAGTGGTGGCTCCTCAGGATTTAATGCCCTGATGGCTGGC
>JASGMO010000012.1 GCA_030156465.1 Patescibacteria group bacterium | reverse complement strand
GAGAGTTTGTTCTTGCTTCCAGGTAAGGATTTAGCCGTTTCACCTCTAAGGTTTCCCTTAAAGCTTACCCCGAAGGGTACTTATTCCTCTCGGAATAAAGCGTCTCTGTTCGCACCTCTTTCTCACGAATGACGGGAATTACCCGCTACCCTTTAATGGAAGTTCGGACTTTCCTCCTTAAAAAAGGCGATTACTCAACTTGTTAAGGCATCCTTATTGTAAAATAATATATGAATATAGTCAATATCTTTAATTTCTTTATATTTTAAGCTATTATTAATATATGTTTTTGAATATAAAACAAAAAACTATTGGCAGTGCAGTTAGTATTTTAGCTATAGCGGTTTTGTTTAGTAGATTGCTTGGAGTATTAAGGGATAGATTATTAGCTGGATCTTTTGGTGCATCAATTGACCTAGATATCTATTTTGCTGCTTTTAGAATGCCTGACTTGATTTATAGTATTATTTTTGCAGGGGGAGTACTTGTGTCTTTACTTCCTTTATTTTCTGATGTTTATAATAAGAACAAGGAGAAAAGTTGGGACTTTATTAATAATTTAATCAATATATTTTTAGTAGTATTTGTTATAATGGGGATACTATTTTTTATTTTTTCTTCTAAAATAGTTGGCTTAATGGTTTCAGGATTTGACGCGGAGAGTATTCAAAAAACAGTAGACCTTACAAGGTTGATATTTTTAAGTGTTTTATTTTTTGGACTGTCTTCAATATTTTCAACTATTCTAAATTATTTCAATCGTTTTGTTTCATATTCTTTAGCTCCGATATTATATAATTTGGGTATTATTTTTGGTATTGTTTTTCTTGCTCCTCATTGGGGAATATTTGGAGTTGGGGTCGGCGTTGTCTTAGGTGCACTTTTACATTTATTAATACAAGTTCCTCCTGCTATTAAATTGGGATATAGGTATAGGCCGATTATTAATTTTAAGGATTCTAAATTAAAAGAATTTGTGGGCTTGATTGTTCCGAGAGTGATTGCTTCTTCATCATCACAAATTAATTTTATAGTCATCACATTTATTGCATCGGGAATTGGAGTTGGAGCTATTTCAGTGTTTAACCTTTCTAATAACTTAAGAAATTTGCCAATAGGAATTATCGGAGTTTCTTTTGCGACAGCAATATTTCCTTTACTTTCTAAATTATATGTAGAGGGCAAGGTGGGTGAGTTTTGTAATAGATTTGTAAAATTATTTAATGAGGTCTTATATATTTCTTTTCCAATCGGAGTTCTAATTTTTGTTTTGAGAAATGAAATTGTTGATATAATTTTAAAAACTGGTAGCTTTACCAATGTTGCTGCTGAAATTACTGCCGCTGCATTGGGGCTATTCTTCATCAGCACCTTTGCTCAATGCTTAGCACCAATTCTTTTGAGAGGATTTTTTAGCTTAAAAGATACTGTTACTCCGACAGTAATTGCAATCTCTTTTGTTATTCTTAATATATTCTTATCCTTCTTCTTTGTGAGCGTTTTTGCTGGGGAAAGCACCTTTATTGATTTAATGAAAAATATATTAGAATTAAATGGAACAGTTAACTTTTCTATATTAGGACTTGTCTTTGCTTTTAATGTAGGGCTTTTAATTGAGTTTCTTTTATTATTCTATTTCTTCAAGAAGAAAATTAAAGAATTAAGATACAAGGAGATATATTTAACTTTCATCAAGGTTTTTTCTTGTTCGGTATTAATGGGAATATTTGCCTTTAATTTACTAAACCTTATTAACGCATCATCACTTATTCAATTTATAATCGTTACTATTGCTTCTTTGGTGTTTTATGCCATATTGACTATGATATTAAAGATGCCAGAAATTAATGCATTAAAGAGATTAATTAAAAGAAATGGAAATTAGAAATTTTGTTATTATTAGCCACATTGACCATGGAAAATCAACCTTAGCTGATAGATTTTTGGAAATTACCAAAACAATTGATAAGGGTAAAATGAAAGAGCAATATTTAGATGGGATGGATTTAGAGCGAGAGAAGGGGATTACAATTAAGATGACTCCCGTTAGAATGATGCACAAAGGAATTATGTTGAACTTGATAGATACTCCCGGGCATATTGATTTTAATTACGAGGTCTCAAGAAGTTTAGCAGCTGTTGAGGGGGCAGTGCTATTAGTTGATGCAACAAAGGGTATTCAAGCCCAAACAATTACCAATTTAGAATTAGCTAAAAAAGAAGGCCTTACAATTATTCCTGTGGTGAATAAAATTGATTCTCCTCAAGCAAGAACTCCTGAGGTTAAAAAAGAAATTGCTGACTTTTTAGAAATCTCTCCTGAAGAAGTTATGTCAATTTCAGCGAAGACAGGAGAAAATGTTGAGGCATTATTAGATAAAATTATTGAAGAAGTAAAACCACCAGAAGTTTTAGAAAACGAGCCATTTAGAGCATTAATATTTGATTCTCAGTATGATTCTTTTTTAGGAGTTGTTTCGTTTGTCCGTGTCAGCGAAGGAAAGATAAGGAAAAATGATAGGATTCATCTATTGAATGCGAAATCAGTTGGAGTTGTAAAAGAGCTTGGTATTTTTAAGCCAGATATGTCTCCGAGCGAAGAATTGAAAGCAGGGGAGATTGGTTTTATTGCTACGGGCATTAAAGAGCCAGAGAAAATTAAGATTGGAGACACCATTGCATCTTCTGCTGATTTAGAGCCGTTACATGGCTACAAAGAGCCAGAGCCAAAAGTATTTGTTTCAATGTATCCTCAAGATCAGGGTGATTTTGAAATGCTTACAGTTGCTTTATCAAAATTAAAGTTAAATGATTCGGCGTTGTTTTATCAAAATCAAAACTTTCAGGCATTTGGTAGGGGATTTTTGTGTGGTTTTTTAGGGACACTTCACACGGAAATAACAATGGAACGGCTAAGAAGAGAGTTTAATTTAGATCTTGTTATAGGAGCTCCTCAGGTATGTTACAAAGCAGTAGATAGCAAAGGTAATGAAATAATGATATATAATCCTAATAATTGGTCTGATGATTTTAAGGAGCACTATGAGCCCTGGACAGAATTAACTTTAATTATTGGAGATGCATACCTCGGTAGGGTTTTTGAATTACTAGGCGGAATTGATGGAAATCATATTGATTCAAGGCCTTTTGGTAAAGATAGATACTTGATTATATATGAAGTTCCGTTAAGAGAAATTATTGGAGTTTTTTATGAAAACTTATTAAATGTTACTCAAGGGTACGCCTCAATGACATATGTTGAAACTGGATATAGGAAAGCAGAATTAGTTAAATTAGAAATAATGATTGCTGGCAGAGAAGAAGAGGCATTTTCAAGGATTATCCCCAAAAGTAAAGCTATGCAAGAGGGAAGAAGGATGGTTGAGAAATTAAAAGAGTTTTTGCCTCCACAGATGTTTGCTGTTGCTCTTCAAGCAAAGGTAGGCGGTAAGTTTGTAGCAAGAGAAACAATTAGTGCTAAAAGAAAAGATGTTTTAGCACCATTGTATGGTGGTGATTATACACGAAAAAGAAAGCTTTTAGAAAAGCAAAAGAAAGGAAAAAAAGAAATGAAAGACAGGGGAAAATTAAAAGTCCCCACAGATGTATTTTTGAAAGTTTTTGGTAGTTAGAACATTGCTGGTCCCATTAGAGATGCTATCATTGAGATAGCAATTAGGACAACAATAATGATCCAAAATATTCTAAATTTTTTAGAGTCCTTATTCATATGTATTATGGTAACAAAAAGAAGAAAAAAATTCAATCTCAAAAAAATTAAAAATATATTTTTATTTCTGTTAATATCTTGTTTTGTAATTCTTTTACTCGTTGCTTGTTTTAATATATATCAAAAAAGGATGGATGCCCAAAGAGAGCTGAGTATATTAAATAAAGAGTTGAATGAATTAACCAGGGAAAATGATTTACTTAATTATACATTAGGTGAAACATATAGTGATGAATTTTTAGAAAGAATAGCACGAGAAGAATTGGGAATGCAAAAACCAGGCGAGACAGTGTATATTATTAAAAAAGAAATTGATGAGGTTGAAGAAACAGAAAGAGAAAATTATAGTTTTTTTGAGAAAATTATTAATTGGTTGAAATCCTTGCCAGAGTAGCTTAATGGTAAAGCAATTCTTTCGTAAAGAGGAGATTGTGAGTTCGATTCTCACCTCTGGCTCAAATTTTAATTGACAATAATAATCAAGATGATAAAATATATTTAATATGAAAAAACAAGGTTTTACCCTCATGGAAATCCTTATAACGGTTAGTATAATTGGTCTTTTGTCCGGATTTGTGATTGTTCAAATGCAGGGTGGGAGCGATGTTGCTGAAGATATGAAAAGGA
Organism: Patescibacteria group bacterium; assembly: GCA_030156465.1. Taxonomy (GTDB): domain Bacteria; phylum Patescibacteriota; class Minisyncoccia; order Minisyncoccales; family Minisyncoccaceae; genus UBA2558. Next base: position 9,540 of record JASGMO010000012.1, on the reverse strand, counting down.
AGTCAGATGTGGAGATAATTAAAAATGCAATTGTCGCTTATAGAAGTGATAACTATAATAATGTTCCTATTGAAAGTTGTAATATTGGAGAAAATTGCACCGAAGATATTAATGATTTACTATTGTCTTACGCTGGAACTATTCCTAGTCCTGATTCTCAAACTTACTATAGCTATTTATCTGAAGATGGGTCCGATTGTCTTGTCTCAACCGAGCTTTCTGACAGCTCTCTATATCAATACAGTTGTTCAAATGATGAGCCAATATATTTATATCCCACTGGTGGGACTTGTGGTACAGCTAATTTAGGAACATTTGAACAAGGGCCTGTTATAGATTTATGTTCTTCAGGGACTGCTTCTGCGTTAAATTATAGTGAAACTGATTCGGCTTGGTCATGGAACTGTGTGGGGGAAAATGGTGGAGCAACATCTTCTTGTTTGGCATTTTTTGAATCAAATTATCTTGCTTGTAGCATTATTCCATCAGAAGACACTTGCTCTGTTTCTTCAGAACATCAGGACGACCCTTCTGCTAGTGCAGTTAGTATTTTTAATATCTACAGCTTAACAGGAAGTCATGCTGAATTAGCGACCCAAACAAATTATCCATACAAGGTTTGTTGTGAAGGTTCTTCTTTATCAAATGAATGCTCAGGAGGAACAGTTGCTTTAGGATTGAGTGGCATAACCAATGCTCACGTTGAAAAGAATACACAAAGTTATTATTCTAATAGCGCTTGTTTGTCAGGATTATTAAAGAATATAACTTGTAGTTATGCTAGTGATTGCTCAACACTCGGAGAAGATTATGTTTGTTTAGCATCTGTTCCTACTGGAGACACCAATCTTCATGTTGGAGATTGTAGTGCTTACTCAACAAAAGTTTGTTGCCAATTACAACCAGAATAATCAATTTGTCTTTATTTTCTTTTTAGGATAAAATTAAATTATGAATATTTTAAGTTTCCAGGAGACGGAAAGAATTTTATCCAAATACAAAATACCTTTTTGTAAAACAGAAATTTTCAACTCTAAAGAAAAAGCTTTTTTGTTTGCTCAAAAAATTGGCTTTCCTGTTGCATTAAAGGTACACGGACAAAAGGTTTTTCATAAATCAGAAATTGGAGGAGTTAAGATTAATGTTAATGAAGAAGATTTTGATTTAGCATGGGAAGAAATAATTAGCAATGTTGAGGGAAAAACAATTGAGGGAGTATTGGTGCAAGAAATGTTTTATGGAAATGAAGTGGCGATTGGAATGAATAGGGACGATCAATTTGGCCCCACAATAATGTTTGGTTTGGGTGGTATATTTATTGAAATTATTAAAGATGTTTCTTTGCGCGTAGCTCCAATTGATAAGAGAGAAGCAGAAAAGATGATAAAAGAATTAAAGGGATTTAAAATACTTGATGGTGCTAGGGGTAGTCAAAAAGCTAATATCAATAGCTTAGTCAATATGTTGGTGAATATATCTAATCTTTCTTTAAAAGAAGATCAGATAAAATCAATTGATTTTAATCCCGTAATTGTTAATAACTCTAAAGCACTTGTTGCTGATTTTAGAATAATTGTATGAATTATATATTTAATCCTAAAAAAGTAGCGTTAATTGGAGCGAGTGATGAAAAGAATTCGGTTGGTTTGGGCTTAGCTAAAAATATGTTGAGTGATAATGTATTCTTTGTTAATCCTAATAGGAAAAGTGTTTTGGGTGTTAATTGTTATGATAAAATTACGGACATAAAAGGGGAGATTGATTTAGCCGTCATCGCTGTTCCTGCTAGTATTGTTAAAAGCATAGTTAATGATTGTGTTTCAAAAAAAGTGAAGGGGGTTATTGTAATATCTGGAGGGTTTAAGGAGATTGGTAATGAAAAAGAGGAAGAAGAAATTAGAGATACTTTAAGAGAGCATAAAATTAAATTGATTGGGCCCAACTGTTTGGGAATTATTTCAGAAAATATTAATGCTTCTTTTTCTTATGCGACACCTCAGAAAGGATCAATTGCCTTTTTGTCTCAATCAGGAGCGATTATTAATTCTGTAATTGATAGAGCTGGTTTTTCTAAGATCGTTTCATACGGCAACGAAGCGGATTTAGAACTAGTTGATTTCCTGGAGTATTTAGACAAAGATAACCAAACAAAAGTTATAGCAATTTATTTAGAGGGCATTAAAGATGGCAGGAAATTTATGGAGGTGGCAAGGAGAATAAAAAAACCAATAGTTTTAATTAAGGCGGGGAGAAGCAAGTTAGGTTCAATTGCTGTAGGAACTCATACGGGAGCTCTTTCTGGTAATTACGATGTTTTTGTTTCAGCGATGAAACAAGTGGGGGTAATTATGGTTGATTCAATTGAAGAATTAGTTGATACAGCAAAAGCATTAGCAAGCTTACCCAAATGTAAAAATGGAGTTGGTATTATAACTAATGGTGGTGGGCTAGGTGTTTTAGCGACAGATTATTGTTTTGAGTATAAGATTGACTTGCCTAAGCTTAATAAAGAAACATTAATGAAATTAAAAGAGTTAGATGGAGTTAAGAATAAAATTAACCCTTTGGACATAATTGGAGATGCTCTGCCTCAAAGATATAGAATTGCAATGGATGCATTGCTATCACAAAAAGATATAGGCGGACTTATTGTAATTTCTGCGCCTCAAACAATGACAGATCATGAGGAAAATGCTAAAATAGTTATTGAAATGAGGAAAAAATATCCACTTAAGCCAATTGTTTGTTGTTTTCATGGTGGAAACTTAAAAGATGTTCCTAATTATAGTGATGTTTTGCGAGCAGTTAAAAGTATTAAAAAATTATATGAATAGAGGAAATGTAGTAGTATTTATTTTAGATATTCTTTTCGTTTTATTGTTTTTAATAATTAGTGTAATCAGCCTTTTCTCAGGATTAGGTTTTTAATAAAATATGTCAAAAAATATAATGTTTTTCTCGGAAATAAGAAAGGGCGATGTCCCTATTGTTGGTGGAAAGAACGCATCGCTGGGTGAAATGTATTCTCAGTTAACTCCGAAAGGAATTAATATTCCCAATGGTTTTGCTACCACAGCTGACGCATATAGGTATTTTCTTTCTTACAATGGAATTGACAAAAAGTTATCAAAGATTTTTAGCGAAGTTGATTTAAACAAGCTAGAAGATGTTCAAAAAGCTGGTAAGATTTCTAGAAAACTAACAATGAAAGGAAAATTTCCTGAAGATTTGAAAAAAGAAATTATTGAGGCATATGAAAAACTTTGTGAAGAATATGGAGAAGATACAGATGTTGCGGTTAGAAGTTCAGCTACAGCAGAGGATTTGCCAGATGCTTCTTTTGCGGGACAGCATGAGTCATATTTAAACATTAAGGGAAATAGAGATGTGTTAGAAGCAGTTAAGAGTTGTTATGCTTCTTTGTTTACAGATAGAGCAATTTCTTACAGGAGGGACAAGGGATTTGATCAATTGTCAGTTTATCTCTCAGCAGTAATTCAAAAAATGGTTAGGAGTGACATTGCTTCATCAGGTATTATGTTTACGCTAGACACTGATACGGGTTTTGATAAAGTTGTTTTAATTAATTCTGTTTGGGGTGTTGGAGAATTGATAGTTAAGGGAAGAATTACGCCTGACAAATTATTTATATTCAAACCAACTGAAGCGATTATTAACAAAGAGATGGGAAGAAAAACCAGAAAAATGATTTATAGAGAGAGTGGGGGTGTTAAAGAAATAGATACAACAAAAGAAGAAGAGAGCAATTACTCAATTACTGATGAAGAGGTCTTAACGCTTGCTAGGTGGGGTTGCGCAATTGAAGAACATTATCAAGCGCCTCAAGATATTGAATGGGCGAAAGATGGGAAAACAGGTGAATTATTCATTGTTCAATCAAGACCTGAAACAGTACACTCATTAAAAGACAAAGAAAAAAGGACCTACGAAGAATATACTGTTGACCCTACTGCAAAACCAATTCTTACTGGAATTAGCATAGGAGACAAAGTTGGCAAGGGTGTGGTTAGAGTAATTACCGATGTTAAAAAAATGAAGGACTTTAAAAGGGGAGAGATATTAGTTACGAAGATGACTGATCCTGACTGGAACTCTATTTTAACAATGTCTTCTGCAGTGATTACTGATGAGGGAGGAAAAACTTGCCACTCCGCTATTATCTCTAGAGAATTGGGTATACCTTGCATAGTGGGAACTAAGTATGCAACTCAAAAACTAAAGACGGGTGACATGATCACCGTTGATTGTAGTAGTGGGCAAACTGGTAGAATTCTTGAGGGCGATGTTCCTTTTAGTGTCAAGGAATATAATTTAGGAGAGATGCCTGAAATCAATACAAAAATTACTTTAAATATTGGAGCTCCTGACACAGCTTTCAAAGCATCATTTTTGCCAAGCGATGGCGTTGGTTTAGCAAGGGAAGAATTTATAATTGCAGAAAAAGTTAGAATTCACCCAATGGCTTTAATTGACTATGATAATGTTGAATTGACAAAAGAAGAAAGAGAAATTGCCGATGATTTAACAAGGGAATATACTGACAAGAAAGAATATTTTGTAAATGAATTAGCCGAAGGAGTTGCTCAAATTGCTGCTGCATTTTATCCTAAAAAAGTCATTGTAAGGTTCTCTGATTTTAAGACAAATGAATATAGAAATCTAATTGGCGGAAGATTGTTTGAGGGAGAAGAATCAAATCCAATGCTTGGATTTAGAGGGGCCTCAAGATACATTGACAAGTCATTCCAGCCAGCTTTTGAAATGGAATGTAGGGCAATTAAAAGAGTGCGAGAAGTTTTTGGATTAACAAATGTTTGTGTGATGGTGCCATTTTGTAGAACCGTTGAAGAAGGCAAACAAGTAGTTGAATTAATCAGAAAGTTTGGATTAAATGGTGATATGCCAGTTTATGTTATGTGTGAGATACCATCAAATGTAATTTTAGCCGAACAATTCTTAGAGATATTTGACGGAATGAGTATTGGTTCAAATGATTTAACCCAATTAACTCTAGGATTAGATAGAGACAATGGTGGATTAGCTCACATTGGCAACGAGAATAATGAAGCAGTCAAGGAGTTAATTAGGAGAGTAATTAGAATTTGCAAAGAGAAGAATAAATACTGTGGAATATGCGGACAAGCTCCATCTGATTATCCTGATTTTGCTAGATTTTTGATGGAGGAGGGAATTGAGAGTATTTCCTTAAATAGTGACACAGTAATAAAAACAATAATGGAATTAGGAAAATAATATGCCGGAAATAATAACATTTGGATCAGCGACATGGGATGTATTTTTAAAGATGCCCCAAGGTCAAACAATAAAATCAAAGGACTTTCCTTCAGGGTCTGCAGTTGCTTTTAATTTAGGATCTAAGATTGACCTTGAAGATATGTATTTTAGTTTTGGTGGTGGTGGCGTTAATACAGCTTTTACTTTTATGAATCAAGGGCTAGATGTGGCCTATTGTGGTTCTGTTGGAAACGACATTCCAGGAAAAGAGATTGTTAATTTGTTAAAAGAATCAGGAATAAACACGGACTTTATTCAAAGAGTTGATAAGCCAACAAATAATTCTGTTATATTAAATACTTCTGAAAGTGAAAGAACGGTTTTAGCTTATCGTGGAGCATCAGAATTACTTAATATGGAAGACGTTTATTGGTCTGATATGAATGATCCGTCATGGTTTTACATTGCTCCATTATCAGGAAATCTTAGTAAATCAACAGAGGAGATAGTTTCTTTTGCGAAGAAGAATAAAATAAAAGTGGCAATTAATTTAGGTAACTCTCAAATAGCGATGGGAAAAGAAAAGCTAGAAACGATACTTAAAAAAGTAGATGTTTTGCTACTTAATTTAGAAGAAGCATCTTTATTAACTCACATTCCAGAAAATGATGAGATCGGCATAATGAGTGAGTTGAATAAAATACACAGTGGTATAAATGTAATAACAAAAGGAGCTGAAGGTGTTTTAGTTTCAGATAAAGATATTTTGTATAATGCTTTTTCTTGCAGGGTTAAGGTGGTAGACAAAACTGGTGCTGGAGATGCTTTTGGTGCTGGATTTATTTCTGGTCTAATTAAGTCAAATTATGATATTGAATGGGGAATAAGAAGAGGTATTGCTAACGCAACATCTTGCATTAAAGTCCCCGGAGCTATTAATGGACTATTAAAGGAAGATGATAGTTTTGAAGATAAAATTAAGGTAGAGAGGGGGAAGATAGTTTAGCAGGGTTGCCAAAATAGAAAAAATCCTTTATATATAATACATATGACAAATTTAACAGCAAAAATTAGAAAAGAAAAAGTTTCAGAAGCAGGCCTTATCCCAGCCGTTTTGTATGGTCCAGGAATAGAGAATGTTTCTTTAGAAATTGATAAAAAAGTAATAGAAAAGATGTATAAAGAAGTAGGAGAAACGCTAATTGATTTAGATGTTGAGGGAAAAAAATATAATGTTTTAGTTCACGAAACACAAGTTGATCCGATTACTTTAGAATTGATTCATGTTGATTTTTATCAACCAAATTTAAAAGAAACAACAGAGGCGGATGTTCATTTAGATTTTACTGGAATAGCTCCTGCGGTGAAATTAGGCGGAACAATGATTACTAATATGAGAGAGGTAACTGTTGAGGCACTACCTAAAGATCTTCCTAACAAGATTGAAGTAGATGTTTCGGAACTTAAGGAAATAGGAGATGCAATTACTATTGATAGTATTAAAGTTCCACAAGGGGTTAAGGTAGTTTTTGATGATCCTGAAGAAGTTGTAGTTCAAATTGTTGAACCAGAAGATGTTGATAAAGAATTGGCTGAACCAATAGAAGAAATTGACAAGGGGGAGCCAGAAGAGAAGGCTTCAGAAGAAGATGATAATAAAGAATAATGAACTTACAGAGTAAATTATTTTTAACGCTAGCAATGGGGACAATCGTTCCCTTTGCTTTTATTTCATCTGAAATTGATTTTGATTTGGTTTGTGAAAAAGAGGGCTGGAGGGACCAGTGTAATACAATCTCAGAAACAGAATGCCAATCATTGCTTAATCAGTGTCAAGTATATTTTGAAGAAAAAAGAAAAGACATTGATTCTGATTTAACAAAAACAACTGCAGAAAAAAATACCCTTAAAAATCAAATTAATACATTGAATGCAAGGATTAAAGATTTAGATTATCAAATTTATCAATCTAATTTAACAATTAGAAGCTTAGAGTTTCAAGCAAAAGATACTGAAAAATCAATTACTGAGACGGAGACGGAGATAGAAGCTCAAAAAAGAAAAATGGCACTAATCTTGAGGGAAGTTAATAATGAAAATCAAAAATCTTTTGTTGAAATTATGATATCCAGCAAAACCATATCTGACTTTTTTGACAATATGGTTTATTTAGAAACATTAAATTTAAAGAATCAAGAGCTTCTTACTCATTTTCAAGAGCTGAAAAATAACTTAGAACAAAAGAGCGTTATCTTGGAAGAAGAGAAGGGAGAAAGAGAAAGTTTACTTGCCTTGCAAGCCCTTCAAAAACAAGCGTCAGCTTCAGCAAAGCAAGAAAAAGATGGATTGTATGATTTAACAGAAGCACAATATCAAGCACAGCTTGAAGAGAGAGAAGCCGTTGAAGCAAAAGCAGCCGAGATTGCTAAAAAGCTAATTTCAATGGTTGGTTTAGTTGAAGACCAAAAACCACCAACTTTTGGAGAGGCGCTTGAGCTTGCAAAAAGCGTTGGTGATTCTGTCGGAGTTAGACCAGCATTTCTGTTAGGGATTATTAGTCAAGAATCAGCGATAGGAAGAAATGTTGGGCAATGTTATATCACTGATACCAAGACAGGTGGGGGAAAGTATAGTAATGGAAAATTATTATCAAGAATTATTCACCCCACTCGTGACTTGCCAATATTTTTAGAAATTATTAAAGATTCTGGGAGGGTTATGGAAGATACTCCTGTATCTTGTTGGATTTCTCAGTGCGCCACATCATATAGAGGAAAGTATTATTATTCAAGAGCAAGTGTGAAAGATGATGGTACAATTATTTGTGCAAAGTCAGGATATGTTCCATTTGGTTTTGGGGGAGCTATGGGGCCAGCTCAGTTTATACCTAGCACATGGAGATTAGTTGAAGACAAAGTCAAAGAAGTTACTGGAAAGAGTGTTGTTGATCCGTGGAATTTGCTAGATTCATTTACTGCTTCAGCAACATATTTAAAGAAATTAGGTGGAGGAACAATTAATGGGGAATATAGTGCAGCTTCAAGATATTATGGCGGATCAAGTTCATATGCTAGCCAAGTAAGAACTAGAGCATGGTGTATTCAAGAATACATTGATAAGGGAGAGATGACTAGCGCTTGTGAAAAACTAATATTTTAAAACAGGACCTCAGTCCTGTTTTTTTGATAATTGATTAATCATTTTATCAATTTTACCTTGCATCATTCCTTCAATATCGTGCCAGCTTTTTTTAATTCTATGATCAGTTACTCTATCTTGAGGGAAGTTATATGTTCTTATTTTTTCTTCTCTTGAAGCGCTTCCGATCTGGGATCTTCTTGCCCCAGTCATTTGCTTGTCTAATTCTTGCCTTTTTCTTTCCATTAATCTTGCCGCTAGGACCGAAAGAGCAGTTTCTTTGTTTTGAGCTAAGCTTCTTTCATTTTGACAAGTAACAACTTCACCAGTTGGGGTGTGTGTTAATCTTATAGCTGACATTCTTTTGTTAACATATTGTCCTCCTGCTCCTGATGCTTTGTATGTATCTACTCTTACATCTTGAGGCCTAATATTAACTTCTGTTGTTTTTGGTTTTGGGAGAATTGCTACTGTTACAGTGGAAGTATGTATCCTTCCTGACTTTTCTGTTTCAGGTATTCTTTGAACCCTATGAACGCCAGCTTCGTTTTTAAGTAGGGAATATACATTTTCTCCTGAGATTTCTATAGTAATTTCTTTAATTCCTCCTATTTCAGTTTGGCTTGAACTTAAAACATTAACTTTCCAGTTATTATTTTGAGCATATCTTGTATACATTCTAGATAAGTCAGTAGCAAAAAGGGCGGCCTCTTCTCCGCCAACCCCTGCTCTTATTTCCATAATAATCGCGTTGTATTTTACTTCTTCAGACATAGCAATTACTTCTTTTGTTTAGCTGCTCTTTCTTTAAACTTTTGAACTCTTCCTACCTTGTCAGAACCTCTTTCTTTTCCTGTATAGAAAGGATGACATTGAGAACAGATTTCAACTTCCATGTTTTCAATAGTTGAGCCAATTTCAAATATTGCGCCACAAGCACAACTAATCTTTGCTTCATCAAAATATTTTGGGTGAATTTCTTTTTTCATATGATTAGTTTATATCAAAAAAGAGAATAGAAATCAAGGGGTCTTGCCATTTGAAAATTGTTATGATATACATTACCTATATGGAAGAAACAAAAACAGACAAAATTTCTAAATATAATATTTCAATTGATGAGATGATTGAGGCCGGTCTTGGTTA
>JASGMO010000011.1 GCA_030156465.1 Patescibacteria group bacterium | reverse complement strand
TTACTTGATTTTATTTCATTTTTTGCTAAGATGCTATTAGCGGTTTGGAGGAGTAGTACCTCGCCAGTCTCATAAGCTGGAGACCCTGGTGCAATTCCAGGAACCGCAACATTTTAATTATGCGCCAGAGTAGCTCAGTGGTAGAGCGCTCGTTTCATAAGCGAGTTGTCATGGGTTCAATTCCCATCTTTGGCACATTATGGATCCGTAGCGAAATTGGTTATCGCGCCTCCCTGTCACGGAGGAGACTGCCGGTTCGAGTCCGGTCGGGTCCGCAAGAGAAACCCTCGGGGGTTGCTTTTTTTATTGTTTATTGTATAATTAGAGAGATGGTACTTATAGTACTTTTTCCCGGGTGGTCCGGGAATAGTTCTAAGCAAAATTTTAGTTTGCTTAAAGAGCGTCTAGAAGAAATTCCAGGCGTTGAAGTTGAGACCATTGATTACATTGGAATTGGCGGGCCTTTCACAAAGTTAAGGACAAGAAAGTCCATAAACGAGCTTGCTAATGAAGCAGAAAAGAGTCTGCTTCAATTAAGTTCTAGCGAAGAAAAAATTATTGCTATCGGGCACTCGCTTGGAGCAATAATTATTCGTCTCCTTGTAGAGAGAGGACACAAGTTTGATGAATGTGTCTTCGCCGGTGGGCCTCATAAGGGATTCAAGAATAAATACCTTTGGCAGTATCCATTAGCGACACTGCTTGGAATAAAGCCATTTTTTGAGCTCATTCCAGGAAGTGATTTTCTTAAATCGCTAAGAGAAGTGCCACCTGGAATATACGTCGGTTCTAAAATTGACGAAAAAGTTTCTTCGGAAAGCGCAATTCCAGAGGAAGCAAACAGGAAAATCTACCTCTGTTGTTGTGGACACAATATGTTTCCATATAAGAAAGAAGAGGAAGCAAGATCTGCCATACCAGTTGTGGTGGAAATTATTGAGAAGTATGTGAACAAATCACAGTAAATCTTCTCTTTTTTTATTTGCTTTTTTCTTCTTTTTGGACTAAAATAGTAGTATATGGATATAGAGAATATCAAAAAGGAAGCCCTTGATAAATTAGAAAATATTAAAGATAGTGTTGATTTAGAAACATTCAAAAGGGATTATCTTAGTAAAAAAGGTAAGATCAGAGATCTTTTTTCTTTGGTTAAAGATCTGCCAATTGAGGAGAAAAAAACATTAGGACAAAAAATTAATCAACTTGCACAAGAAATTGAAGAAGCTTTTTTGTTGAAAGAAAAAGAATTTAGTAAAGAAAAAAAAGAAGAGATTGATTTGACCTTACCTGTAAAGCCAACTGAGCTAGGAAGCTTGCATCCAGTTACTCAAATAAGGCGTGAAATGGAGAGAATATTTCAATTAATGGGTTTTAGTGTCGTAGAGGGTCCTGAAATTGAAGATGAGTGGCATAATTTTGATGCATTAAATATCCCCGAAGGACACCCAGCAAGAGATGCTTTGTCGCTAGGAAAGACATTTTACTTAAAAGGAGGTAATGTTTTAAGAACACAAACATCTTCTGCTCAAGTAAGATATATGAAAAAAATGAAGCCACCAATAAGGATTATTGTTCCCGGTAAAGTATATAGATATGAAACAACTGATGCGTCTCACGAAACAAACTTCTTTCAATTAGAAGGCCTTTTGGTTGATGAAAATGTTTCTGTTGCTAACTTAAAAGCAGTACTAAAAAAATTCCTAGAAGAGTTCTTCAAAAGAGAAGTAGAGATAAGATTGCGACCAAGCTATTTCCCTTTTACAGAGCCAAGTTTTGAAGTTGATATGCTTTGCACTGTTTGCGATGGCAAGGGTTGTTCAGCTTGTAAAAGAACAGGATGGGTTGAAATATTGGGAGCTGGAATTGTTCATCCTAATGTTATTAAAAATGGAGGGCTAGATCCTAAAAAATACAAAGGATTTGCTTTTGGGTTATCAATTGATAGACCGACAATGATGAAATACAAGATTAATGATATAAGATTATTTCATAGTGGTAATCTTAATTTCTTAAAACAATTTTAATAAGATGATATTTTCATATAATTATTTACAATCTTTTTTTAAAGAAAAATTACCAACGCCAACAAAAATAGCTGAGATTTTGACGATGCACGCTTTTGAAAATGAGTATATAGAAAAGAAAGGTAATGACTATATATTAAGTATAGATGTTTTGCCCGACAGAGCAGGGGATTGCTTGTCACACATCGGCCTTGCAAGAGAATTATCAGTATTATTAGGTATTAAAGCTGTTTATCCAAAAGTTAAAATTAAAGAAACCTTAAAAGACAAGTTACCGATTAATATTGAAAATAATAATGATTGCTTAAGATATACCGCGTCAATAGTCAGAGATGTTAAAATTGAAGATTCTCCTAAGTGGATTAAAGAAAAATTAGAAGTTTGTGGAATTAATTCTATTAATAATATAGTGGATATTACTAACTATGTCATGCTTGGAACAGGTCAACCAATGCATGCTTTTGATTATGATAAAATTGTTGGAGGCATAACTGTCAGAAGAGCTAAAAAGGGAGAAAAAATATACCTCTTAGGAGAAAAAGAATACACTTTGGATGAAAGTATTTTAGTTATAGCTGATAACGAAGCACCTCTTGCAATAGCGGGAATTAAGGGTGGTAAAAAAGCTGAAATTACAAAAGAAACAAAAAATATTGTTTTAGAATCAGCTAATTTTAATCCTAAATTAATATCACAAACAGCAAGAAGGTTAAATATAAGGACGGATGCTTCAATTAGATTTGAACAAAACATTGATCCTAATTTAACACCTAGTGCTATTGAAAGAGCAGTTGATTTAATAGGTTTGCCTTCATCAAAAAAAATTGATGTTTATGAAAAGAAATTAAAACCATGGAATATTAAAATAAATATTGATGAGATAAATAATACTTTAGGAATTAATATTCCCGAAAAAGAAATTACTAAAATTTTAACAAATTTGGGTTTTACAGTTAAAGAAGATTTAATAATTGAGGTGCCAACCAGAAGACAAGATATTACTATTCCTGAAAATATTACCGAAGAAGTAGGAAGGATTTATGGATATGATAAGATTCCATTAATCTTACCACCATTTTCTAATCCCGCTCAAATTAATTACGATATTTTCTGGCAAAATAAAGCAAAAGATATAATGAAGGAACTAGGATATTCAGAGGTTTTTGGTTATTCTTTTATAGGAGATCAAGAAAAAGAAGACTTTAATTTAACCGTTAGAGAAATTATTAACCCTGCTAGCTCATATTATAAATATCTTAGACCAGTAATTTTTCCTCAATTAATTAATTTTACCAAGGAAAATCTTAAGTATTTTGATAAAGTTAAGATATTTGAATTAGGAAAAGTTTTTGGAAAAGAAGAAAGGATTGTTTTATCTGGTACATTAAGTAGTAGCGATTATCTCTCAGTTAAGGGTGATATTATTTCATTATTTAATAACTTGGGAATTAATAAAGTTTCTTTTACTAAAGAAGAAATAAAAGTTGGAAAAGAGGTTGTTGGAATAATGGGAATTAAATCAGGGATTACATTTTTTGAGCTTGACTTTGAGAAAATACAAAAAAATGCTATTGATAATAGAGAATACAAACATGTTTCTTACCACCCAATAGCAACAAGAGACATTTCCGGATTAGTTGATGAAAAGATAGATGTTGAAGAAATTATATCTAAGATAGAAAAAATTGATCTAGTTAAGTCAGCAGAAGTATTTGATGTTTACAAAGGAAAAAACGTCCCATCTGGTAAAAAAAGTATTTCTTTGAGGATAGATCTTCAATCAGAAGAAAAAACGCTTGATGGAAAAACAATTGATAAAATAATAATTAAAATTAAAGAAACCATAAATTGGGAAGAAAGAAAATAATATGGCAAAAAAAGAATCATACAGCGCAAAAGATATATTTGTTTTAGAGGGCCTTGACCCAGTAAGAAAAAGACCGGGCATGTATATTGGTTCAACTGGACCTCAAGGGTTACACCATCTAGTTTATGAAGTAGTAGATAATGCATTAGATGAAGCATTGGGAGGTTATTGTGATAAAATTGAGGTTTATTTACTTCCTGATAACTATGTTAAGGTGGTAGATAATGGTAGAGGTATTCCGGTTGATGTTCATTCAAAAACAAAGAAGTCAGCGCTAGAAACAATTATGACCACCCTTCATGCTGGGGGCAAGTTTGGCGGAGATGCATATAAAATATCAGGTGGATTACATGGTGTTGGTGTTTCTGTTGTTTGCGCTTTGTCAAAAAATATGAAAGCAGAGGTTTGTAGAGATGGAAGCCAACATGCTCAAGAGTACAAACAGGGAAAACCAACTTCAGCAGTTAAAAAAATAGGAACCTGCAAAAACAAAGGAACTACTATTATTTTCCAGCCCGATGAAGAAATTTTTAAAGAGATTTACTTTGATAGAAAAAAATTGCTTGCTCATTTTAGACAACAAGCTTACTTAACTAAGGGAATAAGAATTGATTTCTATGATCAAAGAGATCCTGAAGATACTTTTGAATATCACTTCTTTTTTGAGGGAGGGATTGTTTCATACTTAAAATATTTAAACAAAGCATCTAGAACAATACACAGTAATCCTTTCTACTGCTCAGGAGAAAAAGAGGGGGTAAGCGTTGAGGCGTCTTTCCAATATTCAGATGATTATGAAATACAAGAAGATAGCTTTACCAATAATATTTATACAGTTGAAGGAGGAACTCATTTAACTGGCTTTAGATCAGCTCTAACAAGATTAATTAATGATTTTGCTAGGAAAAGTGGATTTCTTAAAGAGTCAGACCCAAATTTAACCGGTGACGATATTAGGGAAGGATTAACAGCAGTCGTTTCTGTTAAAATTAGAGACCCTCAATTTGAAGGTCAAACAAAAGGCAAGTTGGGCAACCCAGAGGCAAGAACAGCCGTTGACGCTGTTGTTTCCGAGGTTTTACAAGATTATTTAGAGAGATATCCTCAAGATACTAAGGCAATTATTGAAAAATCTGTTTTATCATACAAGGCAAGAAAGGCAGCTAAGGCAGCTAAAGAAACGATTCTAAGAAAAGGAGTTTTAGATGGATTATCTTTACCAGGAAAACTTTCCGACTGTACATCAAGGAAACCAGAAGAATCAGAAATATATATTGTTGAGGGAGAATCAGCTGGTGGATCTTCTAGACAAGCAAGAGACAGAAGGTTTCAAGCAATTCTACCTTTAAAGGGAAAGATACTAAATGTTGAAAGAGTCAGGTTAGATAGAATGCTTGCTTCAGAAGAAGTTAAGAACTTAATTATCGCTTTAGGAACAGCAATAGCCGATGATTTTAATATTGATAAATTAAGATATCATAGAATTATTATTATGTGTGATGCTGATTCTGATGGTAACCACATTAAAACATTATTATTAACACTATTTTTCAGACATTTTAAAAGCGTAATTGATAATGGTTACCTTTACCTTGCTCAACCACCATTGTATAAAATACAGCAAGGAAAAGAGTTCAGATATGTATATTTTGAAGATGACAAAGAAGGAATATTAAAGGAGTTTAAAAACGATACAAAAATTTCTATACAAAGATATAAAGGTTTGGGAGAAATGAACCCAGAACAACTATGGGAAACAACTATGAATCCTGATCAGAGAATTTTACTGCAAGTCAAGATTGAAGATGCGGTTGAAGCAGATAGAACTTTTGATATTTTGATGGGAAAAGAGGTTGCTCCAAGAAAAAAATTCATTCAAACATCAGCCCGAAGTGTTAAAAATTTAGACGTTTAAAAATTGACATTTACTATTCTTTTTGCTAATCTACCAATGTATGAAATTACCAAATTTTTTAAGTGGGCCAATGTCTGAGATTAAAAAAATTACATGGCCAACACGAAAAGAAACTATTAAATATACCATTACAGTTCTTGCTATCTGTATTTTTGTAGCGATTGTTTTGGGTTTATTTGATTTATTATATATGCATTTATTAGAAACTTATATATTCTAAATATGTCAAAACAACAAACCACAACTGAGAAAAGATGGTATGTTTTACATACCTATTCTGGATATGAAGATGCTGTCGCCAAGAACTTAATTCAAAGGATTGAATCTTTAGGAATGGAAGATAAAATCTTCAATGTTATGGTTCCTAAAGAAAAGAAAATTAAAATTAGAAATGGTAAAAAAAGAACAGTAGAAGAAAAACTATACCCAGGTTATGTTTTAGTAGAGATGGTTGTTACCGATGACTCATGGTATGTTGTTAGAAATACTCCTAATGTAACTGGATTTGTTGGTTCAGGAACAATACCTTTACCGGTATCATTAGATGAAATGTTGTCTCTTAAAAAGAGAGTTGAGGTGGAAGAACCAAAATACAATATTGATTTTTCAATTGGCGACGCTATCAAAATAGTTGACGGACCATTTAAAGATTCAGATGGTAAAGTTTCAGGAATTGATAAAGAAAGAGGAAAAGTGAAAGTATTAATTAATATGTTCGGTAGAGATACTCCGCTAGAACTAGATTCATTACAAATTAAAAAAATATAATTATGGCAAAAAAAGTTAAAGCTATTATAAAATTACAGATTAAAGCAGGAAAAGCAACTCCTGCACCTCCAGTTGGTCCAGCGCTTGCTCCTCACGGACTAAATATTGCCGAAGTTTGTCAAAAATTCAATGACCTTACCAAAGATAAAGGTAATTTCAAAATCCCAGTAGAAATTACTGTTTACGAAGACAGAAGTTTTAGTATGGTTACGAAAGAACCTCCAGCAGCAGAGCTAATTAAAGCGACTATTGGAATTGAAAAAGGATCTGGAAAGCCAAACACAAAGAAGGTTGGTAAAATAACTAGAGATCAATTAAAAGAGGTTCTAAAACAAAAAATGCCAGACCTAAATACAAAAGATGAGGGTCAAGCATTAAGAACACTTGAGGGGACTTCAAGATCATTGGGAATAGAAGTTATTGATTAATTATGGTTTTATCTAATCAAGATATCCAAAAATTAATAGACGAAAACAAAATTCAGATAAATCCAGCACCCAACTTAGAAGAGCAACTTGGTTCAGCTTCTCTTGATTTAAGATTAGGCGACGAATTCGCTGTTTTTGAGCATACAAAAAAAGCAGTTATTGACACTAGAGATCCTGAAACATTTAACGGTATGACAAGAACAATTAAGGTGGAAAACAATGAGCCCTTTGTTTTTCATCCAGGAGAATTTGTTTTAGGCGTAACTATGGAAGAAATTTTTCTACCAGATGATATTGCTGCTAGGATTGATGGAAGATCATCTTTAGGAAGATTAGGAATTGTAATACACTCAACAGCTGGACACATTGATCCAGGATTCAAGGGTAAAATTGTTTTGGAAATGGAAAATATTGGAATGATTCCGGTTCTACTTTATCCCAAAACAAGAATTTGCCAATTAGTTTTTGAAACATTAACATCTCCAACAACCAACCCCTATTACAAAAAGAAAAATGCTAAATATGTTGACGCTAAGCATCCACAAGAAAGTAAATTAGAAAAAGAATGATTAACAAAGGAAAATTTATAGTCATAGAGGGAATTGATGGCTGTGGTAAAGGCACTCAGACAAAACTTTTGTCTGATTTTTTATCTCAAAAAGGACATGATGTTGTTTTAAAAAAATACCCTGAATATGGAAAACCGATAGGCGACTTGATAGGCAATTGGCTCCACAGCAAGGAGTATGATTTTAATGTTGAGGCCCAAACTTTATTATATTTCGCTGATTTTATCAAAGACAAAGAATACTTGGAAAATAATTTGAAAAATGGTAAAATAATTTTATCTGACAGATATTTTACATCAACGATTGTTTATCAGAAAATTAAAGGAATGCCCATATCTAAATTGGAAACATTGTCTCAAATGTTTAAGTTGGTGAAGCCAGATATAGTTATGTATATCAAAATATCTCCAGAAACTTCATTTGAAAGAAAGTCATTACAAAAAGATTTAGATAGGCACGAAAGTGATAAAGAATTTTTAAAAACCTTGTTTTATAATTTTGAAGAAACAGCAAACAAATATAATTGGGAAGTAGTTGATGGAGAAAGACCAATAGAAGAAGTAACAAAAGATATTATTAATATAGTAAATAAAAAAATATGAAAATAAACGAATACATTGATCATACAAACATTAAAAAAGACGCTAAAAAGGAAGATATAATTAAAACTTGCGATGAAGCTAAAAAATATCAATTTAGAGGAGTTTGCATAAGACCAAAATGGGTTAAGCTAGTCAGCAATCAATTAATGGGAACTGCAATTAAAACAGTTGTTTTACTTGATGATCCTATTGGTGATAGTAGCCACTTGGAAAGGTTAAAGATGTCTAAAAAAGCAGTTAATGACGGGGCAGATGAGCTAGATATTGTAATGAATATCCCTGATGCAATTCATGATAGGTGGACTAAAATTGAAAAAGACCTAAAAGCAATCTGTAAATTACAAGACACAAAAGTTATTATCGGAAGTGGATTTTTAACTGATGACGATATTGCTAAGGCCTCACAAATAGTTAAAAAAGCTGGGGCAATTTGCGTTAAAACAGCAACAGAAAAAGATCCATTAGAAAATAGAGAATTAAAAGAAAAGGGTCACCATTTAGAGATTATGAGAAAAAATGCTCCTGGACTTTTAATAAAAGCATCAGGAAAGGTAAAGACAATAAAAGATGTTAAGTTAATGATTAAATTTGGGGCTGATATAATAGGATCATCTAGTGGAGTTTCAATAATGAAAAATAAATAATATGTTAAAGCCAACAATTGGATTAGAAATACACATAGAAGCAAAGACAAATTCAAAAATGTTTTGTTCTTGCAAAAATGACCCTGAAGAAAAAGAACCAAATAAAAATACTTGTCCAATTTGTTTGGGTCATCCTGGAGCACTGCCAACTATTAATAAAGAGGCAATAGAAAAAATAATTCTAGCTGGAATTGCCTTGAATTGTGAAATTAATAATTATTCAAGATTTGATAGAAAAAGCTATTTTTATCCTGACTTACCAAAAGGCTATCAAATAACTCAATTTGATTTTCCAATATGTAAAAATGGACATTTAGACATTCACTTAGATGACGGAACAGTTAAAAGGATAAGAGTTAATAGAATTCATATGGAAGAAGATACTGCTAGATTAATTCATGAAGGATCTTCCACTCTAGTTGATTTTAATCGTTCTAGTGTCCCATTAATGGAATTAGTAACAGAAGCAGACATCAATTCAGCAGAGGAAGCAAAAAAGTTTGCCCAAGAACTACAATTAATTTTGAAATATAATGATATTTCTGGAGCTAATATGGAGAAAGGACAAATGAGATGTGAGGTTAACATATCATTAAGCGAAACAGACGAATTGGGAACAAAGGTGGAAGTTAAAAATCTAAATTCATTTAAGGCAGTTGAAAAATCAATTGAGTACGAAACAAAAAGGCAAAAAGAAATAATTGAAAAGGGAGAAAAGGTTAAACAAGAAACAAGGGGCTGGTACGACGATAGACAAGTTACGATGGACCAAAGAAGTAAAGAAGATTCTTTTGAGTATAGGTATTTTCCCGATCCCGACTTGCCACCGCTAAATATAGCTGATGAAGAAATAGAAATAATTAAAAAAAGATTGGTTGAGCTTCCCGAACAAAAAAGGAAAAGATTTAAAGATGAATATAGTTTAGATGATAAAAGTGTAGAATTCTATATCAATGAACCATCCCTAGCTAATTATTTTGAAAAAGTTGTTTCCGAGCTTGATTGTTGGAAAAAAGACAAGGGATGCGAAAAGGAATCTATTAGGGTCTGCTCAAATTATATTATTACTGATTTACAATCAATAATTAAAAATGATCCTGACTTTGAATCAATAGAAGATAAAATTACACCCGAGAATTTTGCCGAACTAATTTCAATGCTTGAAAATGGAGAAATATCAAGCAATATTGCCAAAGTAATTTTATTGGAAATGTACAAAACTAAGGGTGACCCATCTAATATATTAGAGGAAAAAGGGTTATCTCAAATTACTAATGATTCAGAGATTGAAAGTATCGTTAAAGAGGTGCTTGATAATAATACAAAAGCCGTAGAAGATTATAAGGCAGGAAAAACAAATAGTTTTATGTTCCTTGTTGGTCAAGTAATGGCAAAATCAAAAGGAAAAATCACGCCTCAAAAAGTAGAAGAAATAATTAAAAAATTAATATGATTGACTTAACTTATACAATTTTTAACAACGAATTATTACTATATCTTAAATCTTTAGGACTACTTATAATCCTTTTTCTTGGTTTTAAATTTTTTAGTACAATAATTCTTAAGAAGCTCTCACACCTTGCAAATAAAACAAACATTAATTTTGATGATATTTTAATAGATATTGTTAATTCAATTAAACCATCTTTTTATATCTATTTTTCTTTTTATATATCAACAAAGTTGCTAGAACTGCCATTGTTCCTAGACAAAACACTAGACACAATTTTATTAATTTGGATCGTTACTCAAGCAATGGTTGCTGTTCAATTGCTTATTAATTATTTTGCAGGAAAGGTGATGGACACAAATGATCCAGGCGAAAAATCAGCTGTTGATTTATTAACCAAGGCCGCTAAGTTTGCTCTATGGGTAATTGCGATATTGTTCATTTTATCTAATCTAAACATTAACATTACTTCATTTATTGCTGGATTGGGTATTGGTGGTGTTGCTATTGCTTTTGCTTTGCAAAATATATTATCCGATCTATTCAGCTCTTTCGCAATTTACTTTGATAAACCTTTTGTCGTTGGTGATTTTGTAACTTTTAACGATCAGTCAGGAACTGTTGAAAAGATTGGAATAAAAACTACTCGTTTAAAATCTTTATCTGGAGAAGAAATAGTTGTCTCAAACAAAGATCTTACTTCTTCTGTGATTAAAAACTTTAAAAGAATGAAGGAAAGAAGAGTCGTTTTCTCTTTTGGAGTAACCTATGACACCTCAGCAAAAAAATTAAGAAAAATACCAAAAATTATTGAAAATATAATCAAAGAAATAGAAATGGCTAGAGAAGATAGGATACACTTTAAAGAATTTGGAGATTTCTCATTGAATTTTGAAGTATCCTTCTATGTAGAAAGTTCTGACTATGAAGATTATATGAACATTCGACAAGAAATTAATTTAAAGATGGTAGAGGCTTTTAAAAAAGAAGAAATAGAATTTGCCTTCCCAACTCAAACAATTTATTCAAAATGAATATTTTAAAAGAACTACAAACAAGCCCAAAAGGTTTAAATGATTTTGAAGTTAAAAAAAGGATAGAGAATTATGGAAAAAATGAACTTCCTGAACAGAAAACAGAAAACATCTTTTCTATTTTTATAAATCAATTTAAAAGTCCATTAATATATGTATTACTAGGAGCATGTGTGATTGTTTCTTTAATGGGAGAATGGGTAGATACTATTGTTATTGCAATCGCATTAATATTAGATGCTGTCGTTGGAACATTCCAAGAAGGAAAAGCAAGAAACACAATTCTTGCTCTTAAAAATTTTGTTGAAACAAAAGCTACCGTATTAAGAAATGGCCGAGAAGTAATTATCCCTGATAAAGAAATTGTTCCAGGAGATGTAATAATTCTACAAGAAGGAGAAAAAATTCCAGCCGATGCAAAAATTATATTATCTAATGATCTAAGGGTAGACGAAGCAGTAATGACTGGAGAATCAAAACCAGTTTATAAGAATATTGAAGATGATATTTTAAAAGGAACAATGGTTATTTCTGGAAATGCAAAAGCGGTAGTTTTTGCAACAGGAAAAAATACTAGCATTGGAAAAATAGCAGAGAAAATTTCTGAAATTGATACTGAGGTACCACTTAAGAAGAATATAAAATATCTATCAAAAATAATTATTCGTTTTGTTCTATTCCTTGCTCTAGCTATATTTATTATTGGTTTATGGCATAATCATTCTATAAAAGAAATGTTTTTAGCTATTGTCTCTTTGTCGGTTTCAATAATACCCGAGGGTCTTCCTGTTATAATAACTTTAATATTAGCAATGGGAGTTCAAAGGATGGGAAAAAGAAATGCATTAGTTAAAAAACTTCAAGCGGTTGAAGGGCTCGGTCAGGCAGATATAATTGCCGTTGATAAAACAGGTACCATAACAAAAAACGAACTAGTTGTTAATAAAGTTTTTATTAATAATAATTTCTATGAGGTTGAAGGAATAGGGTATGAGCCAAAAGGTGACATTAAGTTAAACCATGAATATATTAATCCTGTAGATAATCCTGATTTAGTTTATCTAGCAAAACTTTCCTCTCTTTGCGCTGAAGCAAGAACTATGTTCTCTGAACAAAACAATGTTTGGCATGTTTCAGGCGATCCAACCGAAGCAGCAATTTTAGTCTTTGGACAGAAAATTGGTTTTCATAAAGAAGAATTAAATAAACAATACCCCAAATTAGAAGATAATGGTTTTGATTATCAAAAGAAATACAAATCATCCTTTCATGAGATGGATAAAAAGAAAATGTTAGTTGTAATGGGTGCCCCTGAAGAAGTTTTAGAGATTTGTACCAAAATGTATAAAAATGGAAGGAACATTGCAATTAATAAAAAGGAGATCCAAAAAAACTTTGAAAAAATGTTAAACGAAGGATTGAGGGTTATCGCTGTTGCCCAGAAAGATAGTAACAAATTTGAAGAACTTTCTTTCATTGGATTTTTAGGAATGAAGGATGCCCTGAGATTAGAAGTTGCAGATTCTGTTTTAAAAGCACAAAATGCTGGAATAAGAGTTATTATGATAACAGGGGATCATAAGATTACTGCTAAATCAATTGCTAAAGAAGCAGGGATATATTTTGAAGGTGATAAAATTATTACTGGCCCAGAACTTGATAATATGTCTGATAGTGAAATAGCTAAAGAAATAGATAAAATAAGTGTTTTTGCTAGAGTCAATCCAGAGCACAAATTAAGAATTGTGAACCTATTTAGGTCTCAAGATAAGAAAATTGCCATGACCGGAGATGGAGTTAATGATGCGCCATCTTTAGTTGCGGCTGATCTGGGAATTTCTATGGGCCAAAAAGGAACAGATGTAGCAAAAGAAGCTTCTGATATTATACTACTAGATGATAATTTTAAAACAATTGTTTCTGCAATAGAAGAGGGAAGGGGGATATATAAATCAATTAAAAAAGTTCTCTTGTATCTTTTCTCAACAGGATTAGCTGAGGTTATTCTAATTTTAACAGCTTTACTACTTAATATGCCATTACCACTTTTGGCAGTTCAAATAATTTGGTTAAACTTTGTCACTGATGGAATATTAGATGCTACATTGATTTTTGATCCCAAAGAAGATAATCTTATGCACAAAAAATTTCAAAAACCAAATAAATGGCTAATTGATAAAGTTATGGTTCAAAGACTAGTTATTTTATCTTTAGTTATGGGAATAGGAACATTATTAATGTTTAAACAATACTATTTAGTTGATATGACGAGAGCTCTAACAATATCCTTAACTGTTCTGGCTGTATTCCAATGGTTTAATGCTTGGAATTGCAGGAGCGAAACAAAATCAATATTTAATAAAGATATTTTTTCAAATAAATTCTTAGTTTTTGGAACAATTGTGGTTGTGTTGTTACAACTTACCGCAGTTTATAATCCTTTTATGCAAAGCATATTAGGAACAACTGCATTAACCATTCAAGAATGGGGATACATTATTTTGATAGCTTCCTCTGTAATAATAGTAGAAGAAGGAAGGAAGTTTATTACTAGAGCCACTTAATTTTCTTGTCTTTTTTAAACCAAGTAATTTGCCTTTTTGAATATTTAATTGTGTTAGTAATAATCTTATTTCTTACCTCCTCTAGGGTTATTTTATTTTCAAAATAATCTTGCCATTCTTGGTATCCAATAGTTTTTAACACACCGTATTTTTTGTATATCTTCCTAGCTTCTTTTTCTAGTCCATCTTTAATCATTTTATCAACTCTTTTCCTTATTTGATTTTCCAGATCTTCTTTATTTGTTTTTATTCCTAAAATAATACAATCATACAATTCTTCTCCCTTTCTTTCTTTGAAAAAGCTTTCATTTAATGCTTTGGTCACTTCAATTGCCCTAATCAATCGTCTCTTATTATTTCTATCAATGATCTTAGCACCTTCCTTATCAATTTTTTGGTACTCTAAAAACAATTCTTCTGCCGTTTTCTTTTCTAGTTGATTTCTTAGTTTTTCATTTCTTTTAATGTGAGGAAAAGTTAAGTTGTCAGTAATTGCTTTGATGTAAAGACCTGTTCCACCAACTAAGAATGGCTGTTTTCCTCTTTTTATAATATCGTCTATTGCTTTGATAGCTTCTTGTTTATATAACGCGACATTATATTCTTCATTTGGTTTAATTAAATCAACCATATGATGAGTGTTTTTAGGTGGTTTAGCTGTTCCTATGTCCATTTCCTTGTATATCATC
>JASGMO010000010.1 GCA_030156465.1 Patescibacteria group bacterium | reverse complement strand
TCCAAGAAACTTTAATTTAATGTTTAGAACTTTTGTTGGGAGCGTTGAAGATAGCGCTAGCACAGCTTACTTAAGACCAGAAACAGCTCAAGGAATATTTGTTAATTATAGGAATATTTTAGATACTCAAAGAACAAGAGTCCCTTTTGGTATCGCTCAGATTGGAAAAGCATTTAGAAATGAAATTACTCCCGGCAACTTTATATTTAGAATGAGGGAGTTTGAGCAAATGGAAATGGAATATTTTGTTAAGCCAGGAAAAGAAAATGAAGCATTTGAATATTGGATAGAGCAAAGAATGAATTGGTATATTAATGTTTTGGGAATTAAAAAAGAAAACTTAAGAGTAAGAAAGCAAGAAAAAGATGAGTTGGCTCATTATGCTAAGGGGTGCGTTGATATAGAATATAATTTTCCTGTTGGTTGGTCCGAGATTGAAGGAATTGCTAGTAGGGGTGATTTTGATTTATCTCAACATCAAAAGTTTTCAGGAGAAGATCTTAATTACTTTGATGATCAAACAAAAGAAAAATATCTTCCATATGTTATTGAACCATCATGTGGACTAGATAGAACATTTTTAGCGGTACTATGCGATGCATTTACTGAAGTTGAAGGGGGAAGAACAACCACCACCGAAGGAAACAAGGAAAAAGAATTCTTATTAAAATTAAATAAAAATATTGCTCCAGTTAAAGTAGCAATTTTACCTCTTGTTAAAAATAAAGAAGAAATAACAAGCAAAGCAAGAGAGGTTTATAATTTACTTAAAGACAAATTTTCTTGCCAATATGATGAGGCGGGCGCAATAGGAAGAAGGTATAGGAGGCAAGATGAGATTGGAACACCTTTTGCAGTAACAATTGATTTTGAAAGTATTGTTAATGAAGATGTAACATTAAGAAATAGAGATACAATGGATCAAAAAAGAGTTAAGATAAGTGACTTAATTTCAACAATAAATGAAAATTAATTTCCCATACACGCTGAATATATTATTGCCGATCATAGGATGGTCTGTGCTTTGTAGCGCCTTTTCATTTTTTTTAATACTTTCTCTTGCAAGCTTTGAATTAGAGACAACAAAGAACGCTTTTATCTACGTCTTCCCTGTTCTGGTTTTAATTTTTAGTTTTTTAGGCGTGATAAGGTATGGAGGGGCAAAGTTTTGGTTTGGTGAAGAAATTAGGATAGTTAATAAGGGAGTCTCCTCAGAAGGAAGTATTGTTTCTTCATCAACAGATGATATTAAAAAAATATTTACATCTTTAGTCTATATATCTAGAAGCACAACAATTAATGTTTTTGCGGGAGGGCTTTCTGTTTTAGTTTTAATAATTTTAGCACTATGGATTAATCAAGCCTCGTCCTTTGATTTAATGATCGTTGTAACTGGTGGAGTTATTGCTATTTTCTTTTCTTGCGCCTTTGCTACTTTTTTCTGCCAGCAAGCAATGTTCAAAGTAGTTAAAGAGTGTAGAAGAATATTAACAGAACGGGGAGAAAATACTGAAGATGTTATTCTTTCAAGTATTGCCCCAAAGTTCTATTTTCTTTTCTTTCTTCCATTTTTTACTATTTTAATAGTTTTACTTTTTATTCCTTCTTTTAGTTTTAATGCAGCAATGCTTTGTTTTATCGCCCTATTAATGACATTTATAATTGATAAATCCTTGTTTTCTTACATCTCCAATTCATTAAGCGAATTACAAGGTTTTGCTAAAGAACTTCCTGTAGGAGAAAGAGCTGTTTTTATTACCGGTAGTTTAGACAAAGAAATAGTTAGTTTATCAGAAGCACTAAACAATGCATCAGAACAAATTTATTCTTCAAAAAAAGAGCTTGAAAAATCAAAGGAAGATATGACTAAAAGAGTTGAAGAATTAGAGAAATTTTTTAAGCTAACAGTAAACAGAGAATTAAAAATGATAGAATTAAAAAAACAATTAAAAAAATGTACAGAAAAACAAAACTCAAAAATGGATTAAGGATAATCACTGTGCCACAAAAGGGGACAAAAGCAGTAACTGTTTTGATTTTAGTTAAAGCGGGGTCTAAGTATGAAAATAAAGATATCTCAGGAATATCTCATTTTTTAGAGCATATGCTTTTTAAGGGAACAGAAAAAAGGAAGGGTCCAATGGAGGTGGCAGAAGATTTAGATAATATTGGAGGAGAATTTAATGCTTTCACGGGAGAAGAATATACTGGGTATTACGCAAAAGTAAATTATTCTAATTTTGATATTGCGCTAGATTGGGTTTCTGATATATTTTTAAATTCAAAAATACCTAGCAAAGAATTATTAAAAGAAAAAGGGGTTATTATTGAAGAGATTAATATGTACAGAGAAAATCCTATGATGTATATAGGGGACTTATGGAAACAAGTTCTTTATGGTAATCAGCCAGCTGGATGGGACATTGCTGGGACAATAAAAAGTGTTTCAGCAATTAAAAGGAACGATATTAAAAAGTATATGGACAATCATTATACTGCAACAAATACAATAGTTTGTGTTGCTGGCAATATTGATCAAGAAAAAACAATTGAAAAAGTAAAAAAATATTTCTCAAAAATTAATAGTAACCAACCAAAAGAAAAAATTGGTGTAATTGAAAAACAAAATAAACCACAAGTTAAAACAATTTATAAAAAAACAAATCAAACAAACATCGCTCTTGGTGTAAGGGGCTATGATATGCTTCATCCTCATAAAGCGACGCTAGATGTAATATCTGTAATTTTAGGTGGCTCAATGAGTTCAAGATTATTCAAAGAGGTTCGTGAAAAATTAGGAGCAGCATATTATGTAAGAACATATAACAATAGCGACACTGATACTGGATCATTAGTTACTTTTGCTGGGGTGGATAACAAAAAACTAGATAAGGTAATAGAAACTATTTTAAAAGAGTATAAGAAGTTAACCAAAACAAAAGTTTCAGATGTTGAGCTTAAAAAAGCAAAAGAATGCATTAAGGGGAAAGTTATCTTAAAAATGGAAGCTTCTGATGAGCAAGCATCTTTCTATGGAATGCAAGAGCTTTTAAAAAATGATATAATTTCAATAGAAGATATGTTTAAGAAGATTGATAATGTTAGCCCTGAAGATATTATAAGTGTTGCGAAAGATATTTTTAAAAATGATAAACTAAATATGGCTTTAATAGGACCATTTAAAAATAAAGAAATAAAATTATGACTAAAATAGATATTTCATGGCAAACAATTTTTAAAATTGTTTTTGTAATACTTCTTTTTTATGCAATTTTTATTCTAAAAAGCATAATCGGTTGGGTTGTTTTAGGTCTTGTTATTTCAATTCTTATTAATCCCCTTATTGACGCCCTTAAAATTAATAGAGCTGTCTCTTCGGTTATTGTTTATTTCGCCCTTTTATTTATTTTAGGTTTTTTTATATTCTTAATAGTCCCACCATTAATTGTTGAAGTTCAATCATTTGCTAATACATTCGGAGACTATTTTAAAGAAATACCAGTGTTTCTAAGTCATTTAGGTCTAGATTACTCTCTCAAAGGTTTTTATGATTTAGGATCTCAATTTAATGAGACCTTGATCAAAATATCTTCTAATATATTTAATATTTTTGCCGGACTGTTTGGAAGTATTTTCGCAGGGATTACTGTTTTTACATTAGCGCTATTCTTCTCAATTGAAAAATTTGATATTATCAAGGGAATTAAAATGGTTACGCCTAAAAAATTTGAGGAGCAAGTTTTAGATAGGTGGAAAAGAAGTCAAAAGCATGTTGTTGGTTGGTTCGGTAGCAGGATAATTTCATCTATTTTTATTGGAGTCACCACCTTTGCCTTTTGTGTGATTTTTAATATTAAGTTTGCTTTAATATGGGGGTTATTATCTGGAATATTAAACATTATTCCAATGATTGGTCCAGTTATCTCTGGAATACTTATTGCTTTATTCGTTTTATTTGATTCACTTCCTAAAGCAATTGGTGTTACAGTTTTTTTAATTATTATTCAGCAGATTGAAAGCAATGTTTTAATGCCCGTATTAACTAAGAAAATAAATGGATTGCCAGTTTCATTAGTTTTGATTTCTATTTTGGTTGGTGGTGCTCTATGGGGTATTATGGGTGCCATTTTAGCAATTCCTGTCGCAGGAATACTTTTTGAAATTTTAAGAGATTATTTTAAAAGTAAGAAAGAATGAATAAAGTTTTTATATCCACATCAATTCCTTATGTTAATGCTTCGCCCCACTTAGGTCATGCGCTAGAGCTTGTTCAAGCAGATGTAATTGCCAGACATTATAGAATAATGGGTGACGATGTTTTCTTTTTGTCAGGAACAGATGAAAATAGCTTAAAAAATGTTAGAAGTGCTGAAAAAACAGGTGAAAATATTTCTGATTTTGTTTACAAGAATTATCTTAATTTTTATAACTTAAAAGATAAGTTGAATATTAGCTTTGATGATTTTATAAGAACAACGGAGAAAAGACATTTTGATGGTGCGCAAAAATTATGGATTGCTTGCAAGAAAGATATATATAAGAAAAAATACAGTGGTCTTTATTGTGTTGGATGCGAAGAATATTACAAAGAAGAAGATCTTATTGATGGCTTGTGTCCCGATCACAAAGTGGCGCCAGAGTTAATTGAAGAAGATAATTATTTTTTTAAGTTGTCTGATTATCAAGATAGAATAAAAGAAATAATTGAAAAAGATGAGGTTAAAATTATACCTCAATCAAGAAAAAACGAAATACTTAGCTTTATTAATTCTGGTTTACAAGATTTTTGTATATCAAGAACAAGCGAAAGAGCAAAAGGTTGGGGAATTGATGTCCCAGCAGACGAAACACAAAAAATGTGGGTTTGGTTTGATGCTTTATCAAACTATATTAATGCTTTAGGATATGGAAGTAATGACGAATCTAAGTTTTTAGATTTTTGGCAAAACAATGATTTTAAAATACATGTAATTGGAAAGGGCATTAATAGATTTCATTCTGTTTATTGGCTTGCAATGCTACTTTCAGCAGGGATCACACTCCCTAAAACATTGTTTGTCCATGGCTACATTACAGTTGATGGTCAAAAGATGTCAAAAAGCTTAGGCAATGTTATTAATCCATATGAATTGATTGAAAAATATGGAACTGATGCTGTCAGATACTTTTTATTAAGAGAAATTCCTGCACTAGGTGATGGCGATTTTACTTTTGAAAAGTTTGAAAGGAGATATAATTCTGATCTAGCTGGGGGGATAGGCAACTTATTATCAAGAACGATTGCGATGATAAACAAGAAAGGCGTTGTTATTGATGAAGAAATAGAACAAGCGTTTATTGATAAAAATAGAGAAATAAAAGAAAAGGTTGAAGATAATTTTATTCAATTTAATGAATCTCTTAATGAAATATGGGAGCTAGTTTCTTTTTGTGATAAATATATTGAAGAGAAAAAACCATGGGCGATAGATGATGAGAATGAAAACAAAATAATTTTTTCTAATATAATTTATTCGCTTAAAAATATATCTCAAATGCTAAAACCTTTCTTACCTGAAACTGCAAAAAAGATGGAAGAACAAATTAAAACACTAAAAGCAGAGCCATTATTTCCAAGGATATGATAATTGATACTCATGCACATCTTAATTTTTTTGAATTTGATAATGATAGAGAGGGCTTAATTAAAAAATTAATTGAGAGCAATTATCAAGTAATTAATATTGGAACAAACAAAGAAAGCTCAAGAGAATGTGTTTCTCTAGTAAGAGATAGTGTTTATGCTTCAGTTGGTCTTCATCCTTTGAACATAGAATCTAACTTAAAAATTAAAGGAGAGGTAGAGAAAAAAGAAGATAATTTTGACTATAGTTATTACAAGAACTTGTCTCAAGAAAAAGGCGTGGTTGCAATAGGAGAGGTAGGGCTTGATTATTGGTATAAGCCGAAAGGAAAAGCAAGAAGAGAAGAATACATTAAAAAACAAAAAGAAATCTTTGAAAATCAATTGGACCTAGCTAAAGAAGTTAATTTGCCGATAGTTGTTCATTGTAGGAGTGCTTTTGATGATTTAATTGAAATACTTTCCCAAAAAAATAACAGAGGAGCAATCCATTGTTTTACAGGGACAAAAGAAGATGTAGAAAGGTTATTAGAATTAGGTTATTACTTTGGAATTAATGGAATTATTTTTAAAGTTGATTTAAATGAATCAATTAAGGCAATCCCTTTAGAAAAAATGTTACTAGAAACAGATTGCCCTTACTTATCTCCTCCTAATTTTGAAGAGAGAAATAATCCTTTTTCAATAGATTTAATAATTGATGAAATATCAAGAATTAAAAGTGCTTCAAGAGAAGAAATAATTGAAAAAACAACTCAAAATGCTAAGAAATTATTCTATTTATCTTTAAGTTAATTTTTGCTATAATACAAATATGGAAAACATAACAATAGGGTATATATTACATATATTAAGGGCTATTGTTTTTGGAATTGCAGTTGGATATTCAATGTCTTTCTTTTTTAGATATTTTAAGCCAATAACAGAAAAATTTCTGGGCAAAGAGAGAATAAGCGTTGATTTGTGGTGGTGGTCAGGCATAGTCATATCAATTATTTTAGGAATTCTATCAACACTACTTCTTTTATGAAATACGATTTTAATAAAATAGAAAAAAAGTGGCAAGATTATTGGGAAAATAATAATTGCTATAAAACAGATATTAGTTTAGACAAGCCAAAGTTGTATGTCTTAGATATGTTTCCCTATCCCTCAGGAGAAGGTATTCATGTCGGACACTTAAAGGGTTATGTAGCTACTGATATTTACTCAAGGTATAAGAGGTTAAAAGGGTTCAATGTTTTACATCCAATGGGATGGGATGCTTTTGGTTTACCAGCAGAAAACTATGCTATTAAAAATGGAATTCATCCTAAAATAACAACTAAGAAAAATATAGAAAATATTAAAAGGCAGATGATTGATGCTGGTCTTAGTTATGACTGGAGTAAAGAAATTAACACAACTGATAAAGATTATTATAAATGGACACAATGGATATTTGTTAAGCTTTTTGAAAATGGATTAGCTTACAAAAAAATGCTTCCTATTAATTGGTGTCCAGATTGTAAAACTGGATTAGCAAACGAAGAAGTTGTTGATGGGAAATGTGAAAGATGTGGGGCAATAACCACTAAAAAAGACATTGATCAGTGGGTTTTAAAAATTACTGATTACGCCGAAGAGTTATTGGATGGATTAGATGATATAGATTGGCCCAACAAAATTAAAGAGATGCAAAGAAACTGGATTGGCAAAAGTGAAGGATATGAATTTGATTTTAAAATTGAAGATAAATTAGTTTCTGTTTTCACAACAAGGATTGATACTTTGTTTGGTTGCACCTATCTTGTCTTGTCTCCCGAACATCATTTAATCAATGAGCTTGATTTTACCAATAAAGATGAAGTCAAAGGTTATATAGAAAAAGCAAAGAATAAAAGTGAACGAGAAAGAATTAGTGAAGTAAAAGATAAAACGGGAGTTGAATTAAAAGGAATAAAAGCAATAAATCCAATTAATGGTAAAGAATTACCTGTTTTCATTGCTGATTATGTTTTATCTAATTATGGAACAGGAGCAATTATGGCTGTTCCAGCACACGATGAAAGAGATTATGATTTTGCTAAGAAATATAATTTAGAAATTATTGAAGTTGTAAAAGATGATATTTTAATCAATTCAGATCAATTTAATGATTTAAAATCAGAAGAAGCAAAAGAAAAAATAGGAGAATATTTAAATGCTGAAAAGAAGATAAATTATAAATTAAGGGACTGGCTTTTTTCAAGACAGAGATATTGGGGCGAACCAATACCGATAATAAATTGTGAAAAGTGTGGGCCTGTAGCAGAAACAAATTTACCCCTAGAGCTTCCTGAAGTTGAAAAATATGAACCCACGGGAACAGGAGAGTCGCCGTTAGCAGGGATTGATTCTTGGGTTAATGTTACTTGTCCTAAGTGTGGGGGGAAAGCGAAAAGAGAGACAAACACAATGCCTCAGTGGGCTGGTTCTTGTTGGTATTATTTTAGATACCTTGATAATGAGAATAAAGATAATTTTGTTAGTAAAGAAATAGAAAAAAAATGGTTACCAGTTGACCTATATGTTGGAGGGGCAGAGCATGCGGTATTACATTTACTATATGCTCGTTTTTGGCATAAGTTCTTATTTAATATTGGAGAAGCTTCAACAAAAGAGCCATTTTATAAATTAAGAAATATCGGATTGGTCTTAGCCTATGATGGGCAAAAAATGAGCAAGTCAAAAGGAAATGTTGTCTCTCCTGATGAGGTTATTAAAAATTATGGGGCAGATACATTAAGGATATATGAAATGTTTATGGGTCCATTTGAGCAAGCAATTCAATGGAATGAGCAAGGAGTAAAGGGAGTCCACAGATTTTTAAATAAGTTGTGGGGGCTAGAAACAAAAGAAAAAAGCTCTCCAGAGGTTGTAATTTATGTAGATAAAATGATTGCTAAAATTGAGAATGAATTAGAGAAAATGAAATTTAACACACCAATTGCTTTTTTAATGGAGTTTGTTGATTTTGTTTCAGATAAAGATTTAGGCAAAAAAGAAATGGAGAAGATTTTAATAGTTTTTTCTGTTTTTGCTCCTCACTTCTGCGAAGAATTATGGGAAAAATTAGGCAACAAAGAAAGCATCTTAAATCAAAGTTGGCCTGATGTTAAATTAGTAGAAGACAAAGAGTTTTCCTTAATGATTCAAGTAAATGGCAAGCTTAGAGATAAAGATGATTTTGATAGTGATGTATCAAAGGAAGAGTTGATTGAAGAAATTAAAAAAAGAGAAAAAATTAAAAAATGGATAGATGGTAAAAAAATTAAGGATATAGTTTATGTTCCTAAAAGATTAATAAATATAGTATTATGTGCGGAATAGTAGGATACATCGGAAAACAAGAAGCTTCTAATATTGTGCTTTCTGGGCTCAAGCGTCTTGAGTATAGGGGCTATGATAGTTATGGGATATGCTTTGTAGAAAAAGATAAATATTCTTTATTTAAAAGAGTTGGTAAAATTGAAAGAACAGAACAGGAGTTTTTGAATAATAATTTTAAGGGAAATGTTTGCATAGCTCACAATAGGTGGGCAACGACTGGATTAGTAAATGAGGAAAATGCTCACCCTCATTGTGATTGCAAGGAAGAGATTTTTGTTGTTCATAATGGGATTGTTGAAAACTATAAAGAATTAAGAGAGAAATTGATTAAAGAGGGACATAAATTTATTTCAGAAACTGACACAGAAGTAATAGCTCACTTAATTGAGAAGTACTACAAGGATAATTTGGAAAACGCTGTTAAAAGAGCATTAGATGATGTTAGGGGAACTTATGGACTTGTAGTTGCTTCAACAAAAGAACCCGATAAAATTGTAGTAGCAAGAATGTCTTCGCCTCTAATAATTGGAGTGGGCGACAATGAATTTTTAGTTGCTTCAGATCCATCAGCAATAATTTCTAGAACCAGACAAATTATTAATTTAGATGATGGAGAAATAGCTGTTCTTGAAGTTAACAATATTCGTATTTATAAAGAAGAAAAGGAATCAAAAAAAGATATACAAACAATTGATTGGGACATTGAATTAGCAGAAAAAGGTGGTTATGATCACTTTATGCTTAAAGAAATAATGGAAGAGCCAAGCGTTGTTGAAGATGCAATGAGGGGCAGGATGTTAGAAGAAGAGGGAATGGTTAAACTAGGAGGGCTTGATGGGGTAGAAAAGAAATTAAGAGAAATTAATAATTTGTCTTTGATTGGTTGTGGTACAGCGTATTATGCTTGTAAGGTTGGGAAATATATGATTGAAGAATATGCAGACATTCCTGTTGAAGTTGATTTTGGTTCAGAATTTAGATATAAAAAACCAATTATTAAAAAAGATGGAGGTGTATTGTTTGTTTCTCAGTCAGGAGAAACTGCAGATACGTTGTCTTGTTTAAAAGAAATGAAGGAGAAGGGTTCTCTAACGCTAGGGATTACTAATGTTGTTGGATCTTCTCAAGCCAGAGAGACAGACGCAGGAGTATATACTCGCTCTGGCCCAGAGATTTCAGTTGCTTCAACAAAAGCATTTTTAGGTCAATTAACAGTTTTAGTTTTAATCACAATTTATTTAGGAAGACAAAGAAATATGTCCGTAGTAATGGGAAAAAGAATTATTAGTGAATTAAAAAGGATACCAGAATTAATAAAGAGAATTTTAAAGCAAAAAGAAGAAATTGAGAAAATAGCTCAGAAATACAAGGATTACAAAAACTTTTGGTTTATTGGAAGGAAGTATAATTACCCTATTGCTCTAGAAGGTGCATTAAAACTAAAGGAAATTTCCTATGTCCATGCCGAGGGTGTTGCTGGAGGAGAATTAAAGCACGGTCCATTGGCACTAGTAGAAGAGTCCTTTCCAACAATAGCAATCTGTCCAAGTGACTCAGTTTATGATAAAATGATCTCTAATATTGAAGAAATTAAAGCAAGAAAAGGTCTTGTTATAGCCATTGCCACAGAAGGCAATGAGGAAATTAAAAAAATAGCAGATGATGTGATCTATATTCCTAAAACATTAGAAATGTTAACACCATTATTATCAGTTGTTCCATTGCATTTGTTTGCATATTATTTTGCAAAGTCATTAAAAAGGGATATAGATAAACCAAGGAATTTAGCTAAAAGCGTAACTGTTGAATAAAATATATATGAAAAAAGATTACTCAATTTTAGTAGGGGGGCAAGCAGGCCAAGGATCAAGAAAGGCTGGTTTAATTATTGCAAAGATTTTTAATCGTATGGGATACAATGTTTTTATCCATGATGACTATCAATCATTAATTAAAGGTGGCCATAACTTTTCTCAAATAAGGGCATCGCAGGAAGAATATCTAACTCACAGAAAAAAAGCAGATTTTATCTTAGCTCTTGATAATAAGACAATTGAAAAACACAAAACAATTCTTAATAAAGACGGAATTATTATTTCTGGGGAAAGGTCTTGTGAGATAGTCAAAGAGCTAAATGGTAGCAGAATAATGGGGAATATTGCAATGATTGCCATTTTTTCAAAAATGATTGGTATTGACTGGAAGATGTTGTCAAATGTTTTTAAAAAAGAAATATCAAGAGATATTGAAAAGAACTTAGAAATAGCAAAAAAAGCATACGATGAAACAAAAGAATTATTCAAAATAGAAAAATTAAAAGACAAGGCCAATCCACTTTTAACAGGAAATGAAGCAATTGCTTTGGGTGCGATTGACGCAGGGCTTGATATTTATTCTGCTTATCCTATGACGCCAGCGACAAGCATTCTTCATTATCTAGCAGAAAAAAGAAAGACAATAACAAGTCAAGCAGAAAATGAAATAAGTGCTATTCATTCAATCATTGGCAGTGCTTATGCAGGGAAGCGTTCAATGACGGGGACATCTGGGGGTGGTTTTGCTTTAATGACCGAGGCAATTAGCTTTGCTTCAATAGCAGAAGTCCCTATTTTAATAGTTAATAGTCAAAGAGCTGGGCCTGCTTCAGGAGTGCCAACTTACAGCGCTCAGTCAGATCTTCTTTTTACAATTAATGCTGGACACGGAGACATAACAAGGTTCGTTGCTTCTCCTGGTGATGCTAATGAAGCATATAGTTTATCAGGAAAACTTTTAAATCTTGCTTGGAAATATCAAACACCAGCAATTCTTTTAGCAGATAAAGAATTATCTGAAAGCACCTATGAGTTTTATTCTAAAAAGAATAAAAAAGAAAATGAATTATTGTGGAATAAAAAAGGAGAATACCAGAGATACAAGATAACAAAAAATGGTATTTCCCCACTTGCCTATCCTGGTCAAACAATTGTCAAATCAACAAGCTATGAGCATGATGAGCTTGGGTATACAACAGAAGATGGAGATTTGGTGGTTGCTATGCAAGATAAAAGATTAAGAAAGTTCAAAGAAATGGAGCGGGAAGTAGATAAGATAGAGGCAGTTAAAGTTTATGGAAATAAGAATTCAGACAAAGCTATTATTTGTTGGGGATCAACAAAGGGAGCCGTTAAAGAAACCGCAGAAATTCTTGGGTTAAAGGTCATTCAAGTTTTATTTTTGCAACCACTTCCAACAAAACAAATTAAAAAACACCTAAAGGGGATTAATAAATTAATTTCAGTAGAGTGTAATTCCACTGGTCAATTGTCAATTCTTTTATCTCAATATGGAATAAAAGTTGATAAGCAGATATTAAAATATGATGCAAGGCCATTTACGCCAGAAGATTTAGAAATTAAATTAAAGAAATTATGAAAATAGAAAATACATGGTGTCCAGGTTGTGGAAACTTTGGAATTTTAGAATCAATGAAGAGGGCTATAAAAGAATTGGGGCAGAACAATGTTGTTTTGGTTTCTGATATTGGATGTAATTCTAAAATAGTTGATTATTTGAATGTCAGCAGTATAAATTCTCTTCACGGCAGACCAATTCCTACTGCTTCAGGAATAAAAATGGCTAACCCTAAACTTAAAGTAATTGTGTCTACTGGAGACGGGGGATCATTGAATGAAGGAATATCGCATTTAATTCATGCAGCAAAGAAGAATACAGATATTACTGTAATTATGCATAATAATAGATTGTTTGCTCTAACGACTGGACAATATACAGCAGTTTCACCTAAAGGATTTAAAGGTAAATCAACTCCCTATGGTTCAATTGAAGAGCCACTAAATCCGTTAGAATTAATGAAAGTATCAAAGGCATCTTTTATCAGCAGAACATATTCAACTAAAATTGATTATACAAAAGATATGATTGTTGAGGCAGTTAATCATAAAGGATTTTCTTTTGTTGAGATACTTCAACCATGCCCATCATTTTTTGATACATTTAAATTTTATAACGAAAGAGTTTATGAGGCGCCAAGAGATGAAAAATTAATTAATGAGTGGGATTACATAAATGAAAGCAAGATCCCCTTAGGAGTTTTCTATAAAGAAGAAAGACCAACATATGAAGATGAAATTTAATTTATTTTCTAAAAAAAATATAGTTTGTATAGGAGGTGGCAATGCTATGCCAAAAGTTGTTTTAAGAGGTCTTAAGGATAAAAATGTTAACCTAACAGTTGTGAGCGCTGTTCTTGATTCTGGTGGTTCCTCGGGTAAATTAAGAAAGGAATATGATATTATTTCTCCCGGGGATGTGAGAAGGGCCTTTTTAGAACTTTGTAATTTGTCCGTTGAAGAAAAAGAATTATTAGATTTTCGTTTTCCTGAGGGGGAACTATCTAGCCATAATTTAGGCAATTTGTTTTTTGCTGCTTCATATTTAAAGAACAAAAAATATAGAGGAATATTTGAAAAAATGAATAGTTTCTTAATTGGAAATCATAAGATATTACCATCAACAATATCTAAATCAGATTTAGTAGCAGTATTAGAAAATGGAGAAGAAATCATAGGCGAAGCCAATATTGATGTTCCTAAGCACAATCCTAATTTAAAAATTAAAAAGTTATTTCTAAATCCACCAGTTGGAGCTTGCCCTCAAACATTAAGAAGAATCAAAAATGCTGATATGATAATTATTGGACCAGGGGATATTTTCTCTTCTTTAATGCAAGTTTTATTAGTTGATGGAATGATTGATGCAATTAAAAATAGTAAAGCAAAAAAGGTTTACATTGCTAACTTAATGACCAAAAATGGAGAATCAAATAATTTCAGTGTTAAGGATTTCGTTTGGGAAATAGAAAATTGTCTTAACTCAAAGCTTGATTATATAGTTTACAATAATAATATGGCAAGCAAAGAAATAGTTGATGATTATAGAAAAGAAAATCCTCAATTTCTAGAAATGGTTGACTTTTCTTCTTTACCTCAAGACAATAGATATATAGGTCGTGATTTACTTGGAGAAAATGGTATAGTTCATAACCCAGAGAAAGTAGCACAAACAATATTAAAAATATGCAAGCAATAATTTTAGCAGCAGGTAATGGAATAAGGTTTTCACCGCTTTCGGAAAATAAGCCAAAGCCATTGTTTAGTTTTTTGAATAAAAGCATTATAGAGCATAACTTGAGCGAACTTAAAGGAATTGTTGATGAAGTAATTATCGTAGTGGGATACAGAAAAGAAATGATTATTGATAAAATAGGTGATAATTTTGAAGGAATTAAAATAACTTATATTGAGGACAAAGAGATATCAGGAACTGCTTCAGCAGTTAAGCTAGCAAAAGAAATAATAAAAGGGGACTTCATTCTTTTGAATGGAGATGATTTTTATTTTAGAGAAGATATTAAAAAATTAAAAAGTCCAGGAATTTTAGCAAGAGAACATCAAAATCCAAGTTCTTTTGGGGTGGTTGTTAAAGAAGATAATTATTTAAAAGATATAATTGAGAAACCATCAGATCCTGTTTCTAATTTAGTTAACACTGGACTTTATTTTTTACCTAAAGAAATTCTTGATATTGAAGTAGAAAAGTCATCAAGAGGAGAATATGAATTTACAGATTGTATTAAAAAATATAATCAAAAAATTAATGTTTATGAGGCCGATCATTGGTTTCCTAATTCATATCCTTGGGATGTTTTCAATGCTTTTCCCTACTTGTTTTCAAAAGAGAAAAAAGGAAAAAGATTTATTAAAGAAAAAGGAGTTATTATTTCAAAAGAAGCAGTTATTAAAAAAGGAACTATAATTAAATCAGGATCATATATTGAGGGAAAAGTTTACATTGGAGAAAATTGTGTGATTGGTCCCAACTGTTACATCAGAGATGGTTCGTCAATTGAAAATAATTGT
>JASGMO010000009.1 GCA_030156465.1 Patescibacteria group bacterium | reverse complement strand
GAAAAAGCAGCAGAAAGGATTATAAAGGCAGTTAATAATAAAGAGCAAATTATAATTTATGGTGATTCTGACTTAGATGGTATTTCTTCAATGGTAATTCTAAAAGAAACGATAGATAACCTTTCTAGTTCAACAAATATTTTTGCTTTTTCTCCCGATCGTGATGAAGGACATGGACTTAATTTCCAAGCTCTTGATTTTATTAAATCAAAAGTTGATAATGGATTAATTATTACGCTTGATTGTGGAATTACCAATTTTGAAGAAATCAAAAACGCTAAAGAAAGCGGTTTTTCTGTTATGATTGTTGATCATCACAAGCCATTAGAAAAAATTCCTGAAGATGCAGAGATTGTTGTTGCTCCTAAGCAGAAAGGAGATGAAACAAATTTCAAGGAATATGCAAATGTTGGACTTACTTTTAAGTTAGCCAAAGAAATATTAAAAGAAAAAATGTCTCCTATGCTTGAGCAAAGTTTTTTAGAGCTTGTTGCCTTGGGCACAATTTCAGATATGATGATTGAGGAAGATGAAAATAAAGAGTGGATAGAGAAAGGATTAGAGGGCATACAAATGAGTCAGCGACCAGCACTAAGAGCAATTTTTTCAATATTAAATCCAATGGACTTTTCTTCAAAAAGGGATATGGTTTCAAAAATTAATAGTGCCCTTAATTCTTCTGTTATTAATGACCATATTCATAAGACATATTTATTCTTATTGGAAAACGATTTTGACAGAGCAGTTGAGGTGGCAAAAGATTTAATAAACGAAAGCAATAAAAAACAAAGAGAGGTTGCATCTTTGACTGATGAATTAATAGAGAAAATATCAAAAGAACCTAAAGATGTTATTTTTGAGGGCTCCTATGTCTACAAATCAGAGTATTTAGGTGCTGTTGCTTCAAGATTGTCTAATTATTTTGATAAACCAGTCTTTCTTTATAGAAAAGGAG
The DNA here is from genome assembly GCA_030156465.1 of Patescibacteria group bacterium. Taxonomy (GTDB): domain Bacteria; phylum Patescibacteriota; class Minisyncoccia; order Minisyncoccales; family Minisyncoccaceae; genus UBA2558. The sequence continues at coordinate 20,045 of JASGMO010000009.1, read as the reverse complement.
AAAAAACAAGCAGGGGAACGGTTAGAATGCCAAAAGGTTATGATGCAGTTAAGGCAATGGACAATTGCAAAGATCTCTTAATAATGTTCGGGGGACATGCTCCCGCTGCTGGTTTTACCTTAAATAATGATAATCTTGAAAAATTTGAGCAATGCCTTCAAGAGTATTTTAAAAAATAGGGGATCTTTTCAAATTCCTTAAAAAATGCTATTCATAGTGTAATATGAAAAAAATAAATTTTAAATCAAAAAAATTGTGGGTTTTGTTTTTGGTAATAATAGGAGTAGTGATTTTATTCTCTATATTTAACGATGAAGAACAATCACAATACGAAACAGTCAAAGCTGAAAGGGGAAATTTAATTCAAACAGTAGATGTTACTGGAAAAGTTGAATCAGCTAATGAGTTATCATTAAATTTTGAAACAGTAGGAAGAATAGATAGTATTAGGGTTGAAGTTGGAGATACCGTGAAAGCTGGTCAGTGGCTAGCTAACCTATCTTTAACTGAACTTAATGCAGCGGTTACCCAAGCTCAGTCATCATTAAATCAAAAATTAGCAGGAGCTACATTGGAGCAAATCAATGTTTCAGAAAAACAAATTGAATCAGCTAAGGTTGCATTAAGCCAAGCAGAAAGCAATCTTGAAGACGCGAGAATTATTACAGAAAATACACTTAATTCTAAATATACTAACGCCCTTAATCTTTTAGAAGATGCATATATTAAAATGTATAATGCTTATACCGTTGTTGAAAGTATTAAATCAGAACATTTTACAAATAATGATCAAGAAGGCCTTACTGTAAGAAACAATCAAGAATATCAAATTAAAAGACCAAAAGACGAATCTAAATTATTAATAGAAAAAGCAAAAGAAACAAAGGATAAAGACGATATTGATTTAGCTATCGCTTCTTCTGTTGAGTCATTAAATAAAATACTTGAGGGACTTACCGTAATAAGAAATGTTTGTGAAGAAGTAACTTATCAAAATAAAGTAACCGCAACTCAAAAAGCATCACTAGATACACAAAAAACAAGCATAAGTACAACACAAACAACTCTTTCTTCTTTAGAAAATGAAATTTCTTTATTGAAAATACAAAATAATAATACTATTAATTCTGCTGTTTCTGCAGTTGAATCAGCAAGAGCTGCATTAGAACTTCAATATGCAAATTATAATTCATTAGTAGCTGAACCAAGAGACATTGATATTAGCTATTATGAAGCGGCTTTGTCTCAAGCAGTTGCATCAAGGAATAAAGCAATAATTTTTGCACCAATTGATGGTGTTATTACAAAAATTAATAAGAAAGAGGGAGAGCTAATAAGTATGAATGAAGTGATGATAGAAATGCTTTCTCCAAATTATGAAATTAATGTCGATGTCCCCGAAACTGACATTACGAAAATAGAGGTGGGAGATGAAGCAGAAGTGACATTAAGTGCCTTAGGAAGAGACACCAAATTTAGGGGAGTTGTTTTAAGAATTGATCCCTCATCAACAAATATTCAAGATGTTGTTTATTACAAAGTTAGAGTTGGCATAAATGACGAAAAAGCTGATTTATTAAAGCCAGGAATGTCAGCCGACATTTTAATTAAAACTGATAGCAGGGAAGATGTAATTTTCTTGCCATCAAGAGCAGTTTTAACTAATAATGAAACGGAGCAAAGATACGTAAGAGTTCTTCTGAATGGCGAGATAGAAGAGAGGGTTGTTGAATTAGGATTAAGAGGTGATGATTCTAAAGTAGAAATTGTTAGCGGTCTAGAGCCTGGAGAAGAGATTGTTTTAAGATCAGCATACTAAAATGTTAATTAATGTTCAAAACCTTAAAAAGGATTTTACTAATGGTGAAGTGGTAACCTCTGTTTTAAAAGGTATTTCTTTTAATATAGAAAAGGGATCATTTGTTTCAATAATGGGTCCTTCTGGATCAGGAAAATCTACATTAATGCATATTCTAAGTTTTTTGGATAAACCAACTAGCGGTGATTATTTATTTGAAGATAAAGATATTAAAATTTTGAGTGACGACGAGCTTGCAGAAATGAGAAGCAAGAAGGTTGGATTTATTTTTCAATCGTTTAATTTATTACACACTTTATCTGTCTTAGAAAATGTTGCTTTACCTTTAACTTACACTGATATATCTGCAGAAGAAAGAGATCAAAAAGCAAAAAACCTACTTGAACAAGTTGGTCTTAGTCATCGTTTAGATTATTCTCCAACAAAACTTTCTGGAGGAGAAAAACAAAGAGTAGCTATAGCAAGGGCATTAGTTAATAATCCAGAAGTGATTTTTGCTGATGAGCCAACAGGAAACCTTGATTCAAAATCGGGGGCACAAGTGATGAGAATATTGCAGGAATTGAATAAAAAAGGCAATACAATTATTTTAGTTACTCATGAAAAATTTACGGCCGAGCACGCAGAACGTATTATTAAAATTAAGGATGGGAATATAATTGAAGATACGAGAGATTTCTCTAGGCAAAAAGCACAGGAAGATCTTAAAAAGTAATATGGATATTTTTGAAGGAATTAAAAATGCGTGGCAAATGATTACTCGTACGAAAATACGTTCTTTTTTAACTATGCTAGGAATTATTATTGGAATATCAGCTGTGATGATAGTTCTTTCTGTTGGTGAGAGTGTCCAAGAGCTAATTTTAGATGAGATTAAGAGTGTTGGTCCTGACTTGATAGTTGTTTTGCCAGGAAATTCAAACGAAGATAGTCCACCATCATCTGCTTTTGGAATTGTTGACACTTCTTTAAAATATGAAGACGGTGAAGCAATAATTAAAAGTGACAGTCCATATATTCAATCTTTAGCAATGTATTTGACAGGAAACGATGTAATTTCAATTAATGGTAATGTAAAGGGGATTACTTTTTATGGAACGACAACAACATATACAGATGTCCAAAATGCGAGAATAGAAAAAGGAAGATTTTTTACAAAAGAAGAAGAAGTAAATAATGCTAGAGTGGTTGTCTTAGGTAGTAAAATAGCTTCAGAAATATTTGGGGATGATAATCCAATAGGAAAAAGGGTGACAATTAAAAAAGTAAACTTTAATGTGATTGGAGTATTAGAAGAGAAAGGATCAAGTTTGATTCAAAGCCAAGATGATAATTTTTTTATTCCAATATCTACCGCTCAAAATATTATTCTAGGTATTAATCATATTGGCTCTATGAGAATTAAAGTTAATAATATTGATAATATTGATTTTGCAATAGAGCACGTTGAAGATGTATTAAGAGACAAGCATAATATTGACAGATTAGATGAAGATGATTTTACTATTGCCTCAACTGTTGATGCTTTAGAAACAATTTCTTTGATTACTGATGCTTTAAAGTTTTTTCTAACCGCAGTTGCTGCAATATCTTTAATTGTGGGAGGGTTTGGAATTATGAACATAATGCTTGCTACTGTTCAAGAAAGAACTAAAGAAATTGGCTTAAGGCGAGCAGTAGGAGCAACAAAAAAAGAAATTATTAATCAATTTTTAATTGAGGCAGTTACAATTACATTTATTAGTGGCATAATAGGAATTATTTTTGGTTCTTTAATTTTAGTTTTAATTTCTTTTATTATTAATTATTTAGATTATAATTGGACATTAATTATTTCACCTATGTCAGTTCTGTTAGGTTGTCTTGTTTCTATAGGAATCGGCCTTGCTTTTGGAATTACACCAGCTAAACAAGCGGCAGAATTAGATCCAATTGAAGCATTAAGATATGAATAAGATATTTTCAAGAATTGAATCAGCCTTCACAAGTTTAATGCGACAAAAATCTCGTACTATTTTAACTATGATTGCAGTTGCTATCGGTATTGCATCTTTGATTATAATGATATCTGCTGGCAATGGCTTAAAGTCAATGGTTTCTTCAGAGCTTGAAGCTTATGGAACTGATATTATTAATACTGAGGTTAGGGTCCCCGGGAAAGGACCTATTGGAAGCGTGTCTTCTATGGCAAAAATCACTACATTTAAGAATAGTGATGTTGAGGCAATATCTAAATTACCTAATATAGAAAACCACTACTCATTCGTTACTGGTCAAGAAATTATTAAAAATGAGGGAAATGCAAAAAGTGTAATGGTTCTCGGATATGGAGCCAATGCGCCCTTAGTAGAAAAGATTAAAATTAAAGAGGGGAGATTTTATACACCTCAAGAAGAAGAATCAATTACTCCAGTAATAGTTCTAGGAAGTGCCATAAAAGAATTTCTTTTTGGTGATGATGATGCAATTGGCCGAAGAGTTACTTTAAGAAATGTTTCTTTTAGGGTTGTGGGCGTAATGGAGGAAAGAGGAGCATCAAATAATTTTAACATAGATTCAATTGTCTATATCCCCACTCTAACAATGCAAAAAAGATTATTAAATACCGATTATGTAATAGGGATGTCTGTGAGTGTTGAAGATGCTGAAAGAATAGATGAAACTAAAGAGGATATAGTAGAGTTATTAAGAGAGAGGCACAACATTAGCGATCCTGATGCGGATGACTTTGAAGTGATGACTATGGCTGAGGCTCAAGAAATGGTTGGAACTGTTTTCTCTGCTATTACATTGCTTTTATCAATAATAGCGGCAGTTTCTTTACTTGTGGGAGGTGTTGGGATTACTAATATTATGTATGTTTCTGTTGTTGAAAGAACTTTTGAAGTTGGTTTAAGGCGAGCGGTAGGAGCAAAAAGAAATGATATATTATGGCAATTTTTGACAGAAGCAACCATCTTAACCTTCTTGGGAGGAGTTCTTGGAGTTATTGTTGGAATTATAGTTTCATATCTTATTTATTATGTAGCGGTTTCTTTTGGAATAAACTGGAGCTTTAATGTTTCTATTATTTCTGTTGTATTAGCATTAGTATTTTCTGCTTTTATAGGAATTATTGCAGGGGTCTATCCTGCTAGAGAAGCATCAAAAACAGATCCAATAAATGCGTTAAGAAAAGAATAGTGTTGATTTTTTTAAATATTGAAGTTAAAATTATAGTATAAAGGTCGTTTCAAAAACTTAAAAAAACAAACAATGAAAAAATTAAAAAAACTAGGTTTGATTGCTCTAAAACTGGGGATTAGTAGGTTTTTTCAGTTTTGACCTTGTAGCTCAATTATTTGGGGGTTGGGCCTACATAATATATGATATTGTTGGTTTATCTGCCCTTTATCTTGCTTATGTCTACATTGTGAGAAAATAAGTGACCGCCTCTTGGCGGTTTTTTGTTATTTGTGATATTATTAAATTATTAAAATAAAAATAATTAATATATGAAAAAACTATATCGTTCTAATGAGGATAAAATTATATGGGGGGTATGTGGCGGATTAGGAGAATATTTCCAAATAGATTCTGTAATAATTAGAATATTATTTATTCTAATGTTGTTTGCTGGGGGCACGGGATTTTTTCTCTACATTATTTTAGCTATTATGATGCCAAGCTCTTCAAAAAAAACAGATGTTGTTGAAGATAGAAAAGAAGACAATAGCAAGTTTAGAGCTTTACTAGGAATACTTTTAGCATTGATTGGTTTAAATATTATGCTAAGCAGTATTTTTAATTTTAATATCTTTTCTTTCATTAATTGGAAAATTATATTATCATTGTTTCTAATATTAATTGGTTTAAAAATAATTTTTGAAAATGAAAAGTAATAATATATTTTTAGGATTTTTTATAATTGTTTTTGCAATATTATTTTTAGCAGGAAAAATTAATTTTTCTCTTTTGTTTCCTGTGTTTATTATTTTTCTTGGTTTATCTATAATGCCTCAAGGTAAAAAAATTACAAGAATTTCCTTGGTTGTTTTTATGATTTTCTGTTTGAGCTTAATAATGATAGATCTTTTTAAAGAAGCAGAAACAGAAGTTAAGTTTTTGCCAATAGAAATTTATGAAGAGATAGAGAAACCTAACATATTTTTATCTGTTGAGAGTGGAAGTATTTTAATATCTGGATCCGAATCAGAAAAATTAATCCAAGGAAATTCAAAAACAAATTTTTCCAAAAGTGAAGTTTATACAAAAGACAATAATGTTTTTCTAAGTTTTTTTGGGTCTTCTTTTAGGGAGGACAATATTAATCAAATAGAAGTTTTGATTAATAAAGAAAAAGACATTAATTTAAATTTAGATTCTTTTTTGTCAGCAGTTAAGATTAAAGAGCTTAGTCCTGAAAAAATTAACACATCTTCATTTTTGTCAGATGTTAATCTAGAAATTAATAAAGGGACAGAGATAGAATCAAATTCTTTTTTAAGTTCTATTAGACTAGTTATTCCTCATAATGTAGGCATTAGAGTTGAAAACAACTTAGTATCATCTTCTACTGATTTTGCTAATTTATTGCAAGTTGATGAAAATATATTTCAAACACAGGATTATGAGGAAATGGAAGAAAAGATAAATCTTAAAATAGATGGCCTTTTTTCCTCTTTAACTATAATTCAAAAATGAAAGTATCTTTCCATGGAGCATGCAAGGAGGTTACCGGATCATGCATTTTGATTGAAACAGATTCAACTAAGTTTTTAGTTGACTGTGGGATGTTTCAAGGGAAGAGTTATTACAAAAATATAGAAGATTTTTCTTTTAATCCTGAAGATATTGATTTTGTTTTGCTTACTCATGCACATTTAGATCATTGTGGAAGATTGCCCAAGATTTTTATGGAAGGATTTAGAGGTAGGATATACTCAACCGCACCGACAAGGGACTTGGCAGAGATTATCCTATTAGATGCATTGAATATTTCTCGCATTGAAAAAAAACCATTTGTTCATCCTTTATGTCAAGAAGGTGACATTAGGCATCTTATGAAATTTTTTACTTGTTTTGATTATGGTAAAAAAAGAAAAATTAATGATGATATAGAAATAAGATTGAGGGATGCTGGTCATATTTTAGGTTCAGCAATATTTGAGGTGTGGATAAAAGAGAATGGAATTACTAAAAAATTAGTATTTTCTGGGGACTTAGGAAATATGCCTAGCCCGATAGTTAAAGATCCTGAATTTGTTGATGACGCTGACTTACTTTTTATAGAATCAACTTATGGAAATAGGCTTCATGAATCAAAAGAAATGGGCGACACTATTTTAATTGAAGAAATTAAAAATACAATTGCTAAAAACGGGATATTAATGATTCCTGTTTTTGCCCTAGAAAGAACTCAAGAGATATTATATAGACTAAATTCATTTTTTGAAACAGAAAAAATAAAGGGAGTGAATGTTTTTCTTGATAGTCCGTTAGCTCAAAAAGCAACTAATATATATAAGGATTATATTAGTTTTTATGATAAAGATGCAAAAGATTTAATTTCTAAAGGAGATGATATTTTTGATTTTAAAGGTTTTGAAATGATAAAAGGAGAAACAGAAAAAGTATTTAATGCTTCTAATCCTAAAATAATTCTTGCTGGTAGTGGAATGTTTGAAGGAGGAAAAATTGGAACTTATCTTAAAAAATATTTAAGTAATCCTTTGGCGACATTATTAATAGTTTCTTTTCAGGTTGATGGGTCGCTTGGTAGAAAGATAATAGATGGTCAAAAAAAGATAAAAGTGGAAAATAAAGAAATTGAAATTAATGCAAAAATATCTACAATATTTTCCTTTTCTTCTCATAGTGATCACGGAATGCTTTTTGACTGGGCAGTAAGGGCTAATCCTAAAAAGATCTTTGTTGTTCATGGGGAAAAAGATGCAAGCACTTCTCTTGCAGAATCAATCAATGGAATAGTTCCTGATTATAAAAATATTTACAATTTTTAAATAAGGGATATAATATAAGTATATGGAAAACAATAATATATTAAAAAGTTCTATAATACTTGGATTATCTTTTATTATAGGATTTATAATCATTTCTTATTCTTTAATTCAAATTAAAAGTTTTGATAATCTTTTAGTCGTCACTGGATCATCTAAGCAATCAGTTGTTTCTGATATCGCTAAATGGAATGCTAGTTTTTCTAGGAACGCCTATGATTATAATTTAAATCAAGGATACACTGCGATGAAAGCAGATGAAGACATTGTAAGAGAATTTTTAAGAGAAAATGGAATTAATGAAAGTGAGATAACGATTACTCCTGTTTCAATGCAAAAAGATTATAAATATGATTCCAATAATGATAGCCCAGATGAATACACTTTAACACAAAATGTGACTATTGAATCAGGTGACATTGAAAAAATTAAATTAATTTCAAAAAATGCGCAAAGGGTTATTGAAAAAGGTGTAATTTTTTCAGCCAATGCTCCACAATATTATTACAGCAAACTTTCAGACGCAAGAATCAACTTATTACCATCAGCGATGGAAGATGCACGAAAGAGAGCAGAGAGTATTTCTGGTAAAAAAGCAGGGTCATTAAAGTCCGTAAGTATGGGGGTGGTACAAGTATTGCAACCAAATTCTGTTGATATATCTGATTATGGAATGTATGACACTTCTACTGTAGAAAAAGAGATTATGATTACCGTTAGAGCTTCTTTCTCTTTGAGGTAATCCATAGATTGATAAAATAATTGAAGTTATCGCTTATTTTTTTGATAGCGTCCTCTTTCGCTATCTTTTTATTTTGATATTCTTTTAATGGTTCTAAAAATATAGTTCTTCCAATAGCAAAACCAATAATTTCTTCATACTGCGAAGCATCTTTCATCCATTTAGAAACCTTTGATTTGTCTTCTCCTCTTCCAAGAAAAACAATCTTACTTCCACTGTTGGTTGATTTTATAACTCCTTCCCATTGTTTTTTGCTAAAACCCTCTAGCTTCCAAACACTTACTTTGATTTTTGATTTTATTTCATTTATTGCTTCTATGGTTTTTTTGTGTCTTAGTAACTTGTCGTAATTATCAATAGAAGCTTCTTCTTTTGTCGGCGGAACAAGTAATTCTAGCAAAACTTTGTATTTATTTTTCCTACAAAAATCATCTATTAAAGACAAAACCTCAAGCTGTCTTTCGTTTATCTCTTTATTAAGAGGATTATATCTTATTAAAATCTTAACATATTCAGGATCAAACTTTTTAATATGTTTTCCAAAATCTTTACCAAATTCTAGCTCTAATTCTTTTTGTCCACTTTTTTCAACTGGTAGGCATATCCTAATTTTCTCTTTTTTTGCTCTTAGTAAAACACTTTCTCCTAATTCTTCATCAACTAGAATAGCAAAATCTTTTTTGTTTCTTGCGGACAATAAAAAAGCATCAAAAATCATCTCTTTCATTTCTTTTACTTTTTCTTTTTGGGGTGTAATATCTTTCAAAAAAGATGATCTGTGGTCAAATGGAAGTATTATTAATTGTTTACTCATTAATCAAATAATATCACTTGATTGTTTTAACTTCAAGGGCTATAATTGGCTTATGAAAAGAAGCTTATTTATATTTTTATCCTTAATCCTTTTTATTTTTTGCTTGTACCAAGTAATAAACTCAGCAACCGTGGAAGACATTAACCAAGAGGCATCTCTTGTTTCTGTTGTTGAATTTGAAGAAGAAATAATCCCGGAAAGAATTGCTTTTGTGGGAGACATGATGTTTGACAGGGGAGTTGAAAGATCAATGTTAAGAAATTCTTTTGTTTTTCCCGTAGAATTAATTAAGGGATTTTTAAATAACTTTGATGATGTTGTTGGCAACCTAGAAGGTCCAATTAATGAAGAGCCAGAAGATTTTTTTGACAATTCTTTAAAGTTTTCTTTTGATAAAAGAACATTAGAGTCACTGAATGTGGCTAATTTTTCTGTACTTTCTTTAGCAAATAATCACACTTTAAATATGGGCAGAGAAGGACTTGCCGAGACAAGAAGTATTTTGACTGAAGATGAGATTAATTTTACAGGAGACCCCATAATATGTGATATTGCTGACATATATTCAAAAGATGGAATTTCTTATTTTGGGATAAATAAGACATATTCTTTTAATTGTTCTGATAAAGAAATAGTTTCTTCTATTGAGGAATACAAGTTTTATAATCCAGAATCATTTTTAGTTATTTTAATTCATTGGGGTAATGAATATGAAGAAACAAACTCAATCCAACAGCAAAAATTAGGAAGAGCAATGATTGATGCCGGTGCTGATTTAATTATTGGAAGCCACCCTCACGTTGTTCAAAACATTGAAATTTATAATGATAAATTAATATTTTATTCTTTAGGAAATTTTATCTTTGATCAATACTTTTCTAAAGAAACACAGCAAGGGTTAATCATAGGGCTAGAGATTTACCCAGAAGAAAAAGTTTATAACATATATCCAGTTGAAAGTATTTTATCTCAGCCCCAATTAATGGAAGATCCGGAAGAATTTTTAGAAAATCTCGCATCTAATTCTAGTGAAGAATTAAGAGAATCAATAAAAAAAGGTAAAATAATAAGATAATGGATATTCTCAAGAAATTAAAAGCATCAGAGTTGAAAGGAAGGGGAGGAGGAGCTTTTAGCGTTGCTTTAAAATGGGAGCTTGCTAAAAAAGCAAAGGGCAAAGAGAAGTATGTAATTTGTAACGCATCAGAAGGAGAGCCAAATGTCTTTAAGGATAAATTTATCTTAGACAACTATTTGAGTGAAGTAATAAATGGAATTAATATTGCAGTTGATTTTCTTAAGGCCAAAGATGCATATATTTATTTGAATAAAGATTATAAATTAAAGGGCGATACTGGGAAATGCATCATCTTCAAGAAGACATCAGGATACATTGGTGGAGAAGAAACTGCAGCTGTTGAGGCAATAGAGGGCAAAAGGACTGAACCAAGGTTAAAACCGCCATTTCTGACAGAATGTGGCCTATTTAACTGCCCAACACTGATGAATAATGTTGAAACATTCTATTATGTAAGCAAGGTTGATAAGGGTGAGTATAATAAAACAAGATTTTATTCTATCAATGGAGATGTTTCAAGTGGAGGTGTTTATGAGCTTCCTATTGATATGCCGATGTTTGATATTTTAAAACAAACAGGAAACTATCCAGATTTTGATTTTTTTGCTCAAGTTGGTGGTGGAGCATCAGGAGAAATAATGTTACCTCAAGAATTAAAAAAACCTGCTTTCGGAGCTGGATCAATTACAATTTACAACAGAGAGAAAACTGATATATATGAACTAATGGAAAAATGGGCAGAGTTTTTCCATACAGGAAACTGTGATAAATGTGCTCCTTGTAGAGAGGGCGCTTTTAGGATATATGAAATGATTAAAAGTAGAGAGATTGATTATGAAGTTCTTGATGATATTTTCTTTAATCTTAAAAAATCAAGTTTTTGCGCTCTTGGGAAATGTATTCCATTACCATTTGAGAGCTTAATTAAAAAAGTAAAATGAAGATTAAAATAAACAACAAGGAGTTTGATTGTAAAAAGGGAGAAGTGGTTTTAGATGTGGCATTAAGAAATGGGATTAAGATTCCTGCTGTTTGTCGTCATGCTGACTTGGAGCCACAAAATAGTTGTAGATTGTGTTTAGTTGAAATAAAAGGAAGGGGGCTTCAAACGTCTTGTTCTGCTAAAGTAGAAGATGGAATGGAGATTTTTACAGGATCAGCAGAGATTAAAAGATTAAGAAAAGTTAATTTAGAACTTCTTTTTGCTCAGCATATTGAACAATGTAGTAATTGTAATTGGAGCTACAAATGTAAGTTATTAGAATTGGCTAGGGAATATAATATTGAGATTACAAAGTTTAATGATAGAAAAAAAGGTTTTCCCACTTACCAATTTGGTCCATCTGTGATTTTTGACAGTTCAAAATGCATTGATTGTAGAAATTGTGTTGCAATGTGTCAAAAACAAGGAGTTGGTTTTCTTGATAATAAAGAAAAAAATGGATTCTTTTGCACACTTCCTGGTCAAAAAAAAGAATGTGTCTATTGTGGGCAATGCATAACTCATTGTCCTTCAGGTGCTTTTGAGGAAGTTAGCTCAAGCAAAGAAGTTGAAAAAGCCCTCTTAAAAGGTAATGTTATTTTTCAATTTGCGCCTGCGATAAGGAGTAGCATTGGAGAAGAGTTTGGCCTTCCATATGGATCAATCACGACGGGTAAATTAGTTACTGCTTTAAAAAAATTAGGAGCGAAGAAAGTTTTTGATGTTTCTTTTAGTGCTGACATTACAACTATTGAAGAAGGAAAAGAATTAATTGAAAGATTGTCTGAAAATAAGAACCTTCCAATGTTCACGTCTTGTTGTCCTTCTTGGGTTAGGTATGTTGAAGTCTATAAGCCAGAATTGATCAAACACTTAACATCAGTAAGGTCGCCTCATATAATATTGGGTGGACTTATCAAGATGTCGGAAGATAATCCTATAGTTGTTTCAATTATGCCTTGTGTTGCTAAAAAATATGAAATTACTAGAGAAGAGTTGAAAATTGATGGAGTCAAACCAGTTGACTATGTTTTAACTACTCGTGAGCTTGGGCGAATGATTAGAAAAAACAAAATTGACTTTGACCAACTAGAAGAAAGTGACCTTGATTATCCGTATGGAGAAGCTACGGGCGCAGGAGTGATCTATGGTGCGACAGGAGGGGTAATGGAGTCAGCGCTAAGAACAGTTTCAGGAAAACGGGACATTAATTTAAAATCGGTCAGAGGATTAAAGGGAGTAAAAGAAGCAGAAATTAAAATAGGAAAAAGAAAAGTTAGAGTAGCGGTTATCAATGGGCTTGGAAACATTGGAAATCTTGATTACAAAAAATATGATTATATTGAAGTAATGGCTTGTCCAGGAGGGTGTATTGGTGGTGGAGGTCAGCCAGTGCCGATAGATAATGAGATTAGAAAAAAAAGAGCAGAATCATTGTACATTATTGATAAAAAGAAAAAGATTAGATTGGCGCACGAAAGTCCTTTTGTAGAGAAGGCCTACAGCGAACATCTTAAGAATAAAAAAATAATACATAAAATTTGTCACACAACATATGGAAATAACAAAAACAAATAGCACAGTACTAGCTCAATTTATCGCACTTCTTGTGATTGCTTTTTTAGCACCATTCATTGGTAACCAATTTATAACTGGCACAATTGTTAACGCAACATTAATTTTATCATTCTTTTTGTTGGGGTACAGAAGTGCTATTCTTCTATGTTTTTTGCCTAGTGTAATTTCATTATCATTAGGATTTATGCCAATGGCAATTATGCTTCCATTTATTATGCTTGGAAATATTATTTTAGTTTCTTCCTTTAAATTAATTAAAAATTATTATCTAGCATTATTTTCTGGTGGAATATTAAAAGCATTGTTATTATTTTTAACCGCTAGCATCTTTATTAATAACCCTATAGTTTTATCAATGATGAGTTGGCCTCAATTGCTTACCGCTATTAGTGGAGGGCTGTTAGCCTATTTAATTAAGAAAAAATTAGATTTTTAATCGTTTTTAGTGTATAATAATAATATGACATTTGAAGAATACCAAACAAAAGCAAGGGAAACAGCAATTTATCCTAATAAAGACAATAACTTTATATATCCTACACTTGGCTTAGTAGGTGAAGCAGGCGAAGTTGCTGAAAAGATGAAAAAAGTTTTGAGGGATAATGATGGCATTATCTCTGAAGAGAAAAAAGTGGAAATTACCAAAGAATTAGGCGATGTCTTGTGGTATATTGCTAACTTATCAAAAGAATTAAATATATCATTAGAAGATGTTGCACAAAAGAATATAGAGAAGCTTCAATCAAGACAACAAAGAAATGAGCTCCACGGTAGTGGTGATAATAGATAAATATGAATTTTTTTATGATAAATATTTTTGATAATTATGTTAAAAAAGTCAGCAGTAATTGGTGGATAGTTTTTGTTACTGGATTAGTAGCAGTTTTGCTTGGACTATCTTTTATAATCTGGCCGTTAGAAGCAGTTAAAGTTTTAGTTTACTTTATTGGTTTTATAATTATTATTATTGGTTTGGGCTACATTAAAAATAGCTTTAAAATAAAAAGAGCAACAAATAATTATGAAAGAATTAAAGAAGACGTCAAATCAAAATTTGATTGAGGTTATAAAACTTAATAAGGAGAGGGAGCCTTTTTCATCTAATAAGGTTTATAATTCTGCACTAAGAGCAGGAGCTTCTTTTTCTTTAGCAAAAGAAATAGCTTTAGAATTGGAAGGTGAGGTATATGATGGTATTAAAACTTCAGAGATATTCAAGAAGGTTAAGAAAAAGCTAAAAGATAAAGATATTCAACTTTCAATGAAGTTTTCTCTAAAAGAAGGAATCAGGCGACTTGGTCCTGAAGGTTTTTTGTTTGAAGATTTTACTAAAAAGATACTTTCTAATTATTGTTTAATAATTAAAGAGGGAAAAATTATTTCTGGAAAATGTGGTCACTATGAAATTGATTTTTTAGCAGAAAATAATAGTCATTTTTTTATTGGAGAATGTAAGTATAGAAATAGCCACAATTCTAGGATAGATATTAATGTTTCCCTTAAGAGCTTTGCCATTTTAGAAGATATTGAAAAGGGCAATACTTTTCCCAATAAAAAATTAAGATCTTTCATTGTTACAAATACTAAGTTTACCAAAGATGCAATAAAATATTCTGATTGTAAGGACATTAAATTATTGGGTTGGAAGTATCCTCAAAAAAGAGGACTTGAAAAATTGATTGAAGAAAAGAAGTTGTATCCTGTTACAATTTTACCAGCGTTGACAAAACATATATTTAATATATTTCAAAAAGAAGGGATATTACTAGCTAAAGAAGTTCTTGATATTGATATTGATAAATTATCAAAATCAGCTAGTATATCAAAAGCAAGTTTAGAAAAGATTAAAAATCAAGCAGAGGTTTTAATAAATAAAAGATAATGGCATTACAGATAGGAATTGTTGGTTTTCCTAATGTTGGAAAATCAACTTTGTTTCAATTAATTACTAAAAAACAAGTGGATATTGCTAATTATCCATTTTGTACAATTGATCCAAATGTTGGGGTTACTTGTGTTCCTGATTCAAGAGTGGGAGAATTAGCCAATCTTACAAAATCAGCAAAGAAAATATATGCAACTATTGAGTTTGTTGATATAGCAGGTCTTGTTGAGGGAGCAAGCAAGGGCGAGGGTCTAGGAAACAAGTTTTTAGCTAATATCAGAGAGACGGATGCGATTGTCTATGTCCTTCGTTGTTTTAAAAACGAGAATGTAATTAAAACAAGAGATGATTTAGATATTTTGAAAGACAAAGAAATTTTAGATATGGAGATGATATTGAAAGATATTGAAACGATAGAAAAACGATTGGCTTCCCTTGAGAAGGAAATTAGGGCAAATAAAAAAGAAGCAGTTAAAGAGTCAGAAGTTCTTAAGAAGGTTTATGAATTATTAAAAGATGGAAAAATAATATCTGATATTTCTTTAAGCGACGAAGAAAAGAAAATAGTTGATAGTTATCAATTACTATCATCAAAGCCAAGGTTATATCTATTGAATGGAGAACAAAAAGATGTTTCTCCAGAAGTTTTAGAATACTTCAAAGACAAAGCACATATTTTTATGGATATTTTAACAGAAGTTGAAAGTGGTGAATTGTCCGAAGAAGAACAAAAGGAGCTGGGGATAGAGCCAAAGTTAAATGAATTAATTAAAGAGGCATATAGGTTGCTTGGTCTAATTAATTTCTTTACAACAGGAAGCGATGAAACAAGAGCATGGACTATAAAGAGTGGCTCGTCTGCTCCACAGGCAGGTAGTGCAATTCATAGTGATTTTGAGGATAAGTTTATTAGGGCCGAAGTTATTAATTGGAAGGACTTAATTGATTGTAATGGTTTTGCAAAGGCAAGAGAAAAGGGTATGATTAGAACAGAAGGGAAAGAATATATTGTTAAAGATGGTGATGTAATTGAGTTTAAGATATGAAATACGATGTTGTTATAATTGGAGGTGGTCCCGCTGGAATGATATCTGCAATCAGTGCATCTTCTTTAGGTGCGAAAGTATTATTAATTGAGAAGAATGATAAACTAGGCAATAAATTGCTTTTAACTGGTGGAGGAAGGTGCAACTTAAGCTGTATTGAAAAAAGCAATAAAGAATTTTGTAGTAAATTTGGTAAAAATGGTGATTTTCTTTTGTCATCATTTTCAATATTCAATTTTCAAAAAGCAATTGAATTTTTTGAAGAAATTGGATTAAAAAAAGAGGGAAATAAAATATATCCAGAAAGTGGAAATTCAAAAGATGTTTTGAAGTTTTTATTATCTAAATTAAAGGAAAATAAAGTTAAGATATTAACATCTTCTCCTGTTTCTGAAATTAAAAGAGAAAGTGGCAGGATTAAATTAATAACATTAAGTAATGGAGAGGTGATAGAGGGCAGAAACTATATTATTTGCACGGGAGGTAAGTCATATAGCGTTACTGGGTCAACAGGAGACGCTTTCGCTTGGGATATTGGGCACACTATTACTGAATTAAAACCAGCGCTAACTCCTATTGAGATAAAAGAAAAATGGACAAAATCACTACAGGGGATATCTCTAAAAGATATTTGTATTACTGTAAACAAGAAAAAATATTGTGGTGATCTATTATTCACCCATTTTGGATTAAGCGGTCCAATGATTCTAAATATAAGTAAAAATATTAAACCAAAAGATATAATAATTTTAGATCTATTCCCCAATAAAAATAAAGAAGAGCTTGATAAATATTTTCAAAAAATATTTGAAAAGAAAAAAAATAAGTTTGTTTCTACATTTTTATCTGATTTTATACCCGAAAAGTTAATTCCATTTATCCTTAATTTTAGTAGCATTCCTAAAGCAAGAAAAATAAACAATCTTACCAAAGAAGAAAGATTGAGATTAGTAAGAGTTGTTAAAGAAATAGAATTTAATGTTGTTGGATTATTAGGTTTTGATAAAGCAATGATTACTTCAGGAGGAATCTCTCTCAAAGAAGTTGATTCAAAAACAATGAAATCAAAAATAATTAATAATTTATATTTTGCTGGTGAAGTGCTTGATATAGATGGTCCATCTGGAGGATATAATCTCCAAGTTTGTTGGACTACAGGATATGTTGCTGGCATTAATGCAACTAAAAATGACTAACAAACATATATTTTCATTTTTTTTATTTCTCTTACCTTTGTTTTTAATTACTCAAACAAGTTTGGTTAATACCCTTTTTGTTGTTGTTTTTGCATTTTCACTTTTATTATTTAACTTCTTTAAGCCACAGAAAATAATTTACAACAAGTTGGTATTATTGTTTTTTTCTTCTATCTTGCTTTCATTTATCTTCTCCAAAAATATATTCCTAAGTTTGTGGGGTAAGGGCACAGAGTCACTATTTGCTTTTATTTCTATTTTTGTTATCTTCTCTTACTTTAAAAAAGAAGATTTTGGAGAAATATTTAAATTTTTTGTGCTAGGTAACATAATGGCAGTTATTTATTTTTTTATTCAATCTTTTATTGGTAACGAAGTGTTAAATATTAGTCAATTATCAATAATAACTGCCTTGTCTTTATTATTTTTAATTCCTCAGTATAGAGATAAAAGAATTATTGCGCCAATAATATTATTTTTTGTGTTTTTATTTTTTGTTGATATAAAGATAACTTGGTTTATCTTATTAGTTGGAACATTTCTAATTTTTTACAAAAAACTTGTAAATTGCAATTTTGAAATTAAAAAAACAATGCCATTGTTATTTATATTAATTGCTTTTTTAATATGTTTTTTAATTCCAATTCCATTAAGTGAAACTAAAGAAGTTGGAAATATTTCTTATGATCAAAGTATTTCTATTGCTAAGGGTAGCTTAACAGAGAGTGTAAAAAATCTATTTCTTGGCTCGGGACCGTCAACTTATCATTATCAGTTTTCTTTATATAAAGATAAAGAAATTAACCTAACTAATCCCTACTTGGTTGCTAGCGAGGGATCAAGTATGATTTTAACTTTCATTGTGACCTTGGGTCTTTTAGGCACTATTTCCCTATTAATCTTTCTTTCATTTTTCTACTTTGAGGGATTTAAAAATTTCTTAAAAGAAGATGATATTATTTTCCCTATGGCATTTTCCTTTTCTCTGTTATTTTTCTTTGGAGCAATAGATATATTTATAATATTAATATTTTTCATATTGTTTAATTCTTGGATTAAAGAAAGAAAAGAAATTAAAATAGAGAAAGCAATGATTGTGGCATTATTAATTATATTTGTTTTTGCTGGTTTTAATTATTATAATTATATTAAAGCAGATAATCATTATAATCGCTCATTAGATTATTTTTTATCGGGTGAGTTGTTGGGAAAATCAATAAATGAAATGGAAAAATCAATCCAATCTTTTGAGATTAGTGATTATTATATCGCATTATCAAAACTATATTTACTAAATGCAAGTCAGTACTTTGAGGAAAGATGGGTAACTCAAGAAAAAATCAATGAACAAAGAAATATGATTGAAGAAAACATATCTCTTTCAGAAAAATATGCCAAAAAAGCTATAGAGATTGATAAGAACAATTTTCAATCATGGCAAAAATTAGGATTTCTTTATGAAAATATTAATTTTCTAGAAGAAGAAAAAACAGAGGACATTATTTACAACTATCAAGAAGCAAAAAAATTAGCGCCACAGAATTATGATATTTATTATGCCCTAGGCAGAGCATTTGAAGAAAGTGGAGAAAGAGAGTTGGCACTAGAAGAATATAAAAAAGCGTTAGAGTTAAATCCAAATGATAATGAATTATTTAATAAGATAGAATTATGGAAGGACTAAAAGAAAATGTTTTATTGTCAAAATATTCTACTTTTAGAATTGGTGGACCTGCAAAATATTTAATTGAGGCAAGCGATCCAAAAGATCTTAAAAGAGCAATAGAAAAAGCATTAGAAATAGATTTAAAATTTCTAGTAATTGGAGGGGGAAGCAATATTCTTTTTTCAAGCGAGGGCTACGATGGCATGGTGATTGTTTTTAATTCAAGTAATAATTTTTTAATTGATAATAATCTAATAGAAGTTAATGCAAGTGTCCCCCTCAATTACCTAGTTAATAAGCTGGATAGCTATACTGGATTAGAATGGGCAGTCGGCATACCAGGAACGCTTGCAGGAGCAATTAATGGCAACGCAGGGGCCTTTGGTGGAGAAATATCTAACTCAATAAAAAAAGTTAAAGCGCTAGAAGTAAAAGATAAAAAAATTATAGAAAGAGAGTTTTCTAAGGAAGATTGTAATTTTGGATATAGGAATAGTATTTTTAAAAATAATCCTAATTTAATTATTACTTCTGCTATTTTAGAATTAGAAAAAGGAAATACAGAAGAAATCAAACAAAAAATTAAAAATAATTTAAGTAAAAGAATATTAAAACAACCAAAAGGATTTTCAATTGGTTCTATTTTTAAAAATGGAGATAATTTTTCTGCTGGTGAATTGATTGAGAAAGCAGGATTAAAGGGGAAGCAGATTGGTGATGCAAAAATAGCCGAAGATCATGCAAATTTTATTATTAATTTGGGCAATGCAACATCAGATGATGTTCTATCATTGATAAAAATTATTAAAAAACAAGTAGAAGAAAAATTTTTAATTAAACTTGAAGAAGAAATAAAAATTTTTTAGAAAAAACTATTGACAAATTTTTTTATAAAGAGGAAAATATAAATAGAAAGTGAAAATAATTTATAAGAAGAAAAAGGTCGATTAATAAAGTTTAACTTTTTCTAAAAAAATGGCAGTAAAAAAAGCTGCAGCTAAAAAGGCTCCTGCAAAAAAGAAGCCAGCTGTAAAAAAACCAGCTACAAAAAAAGTAGCAAAAAAGAAACCAGCTACAAAAAAAGTAGCAAAGAAAAAAGCTCCAGCAAAGAAGAAAAAATAATTTCTACTAAAACAGCTCATTGTGAACTGGGCCCCATTTAGTGGACACCAGTAAAACACTTTTTAAGTGTTAGAGGATAAGAGATGATTCCTGTATTCAACAGGAGTCATCTTTTTTA
>JASGMO010000008.1 GCA_030156465.1 Patescibacteria group bacterium | reverse complement strand
ATCATAAGTAGCGGGTATTTATTATGATCGGTGTTTGTTGCGAGAGGCTTGTTATGCCTTTAGTCCTTCCCTTTTTGCGGTACAAAAGATCATCAGGACCTTATTATCTTATTATATAAAGCTAGTAGGTCAATGTTGACAAGGTGGTAATGATATTCTATTCTAAGCAAGGTACATATTATGATTAAGAGAGTCTTTTGCATGAAAGACAATGAGGTTGAGGGTGTTCTCAATAGGATTGTTGAGAATATCAATGAAGAAGGCCTTGTTGCAGAATCTTTTAGAGATTCGTGGAAAGTTTACAAAAAAGAAACTTTCCTTGGTCAGGAATATGGAAGAAAAATATATCTTGTGATTGAAAAAGATGTAATCAATGAAATTGTTTGCATCTGTCGCAACGATATTCTGATAAAGGTGATTCGCGAACTTAAATCTCTCTCAATGAGAAAGAGAATTGAACTAACAATTAAAATGAGAGAGGAAATTACCTGAAGAACATAGTTCTTCTTTTTTATTGACAATTCAAAAGCTTCTGTATAGAATAATGATAATGAATAAAATAATAACCAATCAAGCTTGTTGCTGTTGCCCTCCCCTAGACTAAGAGGTTGGTTTTTTTCGTGTAATATATTTCAATCTCTTAGTTATAAGAGATTTTTTTATTAATAATTAATAATATATGAAAACAATTTTAGAACATATCGGCAACACTCCCCTAGTTAAAGTAGAGGAAGAAAATAATTCTAGCATCTTTGCAAAAATGGAGGGCTTTAATCCTGGTGGCTCAATTAAAGATAGAATTGCTCTTAATATGATAAGAAGCGCTGAAAAAGATGGAACAATTAAAAAGGGCGACACATTAATTGAACCAACTAGTGGAAATACTGGCATTGGTCTTTCAATGGTGGGAGCGATGCTTGGATACAATGTAAAGGTGATAATGCCGGAAACAACAAGCATTGAGAAGATAAAGATGATTAGAGCATTTGGAGGAGAGGCCATTTTAGTTGAGAATTTAAGATATAAGAAGTTTGCCATTGAAGACGCAAGAGACATGGCTAAAAATGGTGCAGGAATACATTTTCTAAATCAATATGAGAATATGAATAATCCATACACTCATTACGAAAATACTGCTGAGGAAATTATTAACCAGTTAGAGGGCAAGCAATTAGATTATTTCATTGCTGGAATGGGTACAGGCGGAACAATTACGGGCATAGGCAAAAAACTAAAAGAGAAGTTCCCTGCAATTAAAATTATCGGAGTTCAGCCAGTTCAAAATCAAACAATAGAGGGCTTAAGATCTATTAAGGATGGTTTTGTTCCTCCCATTATGGATGTTGATCTGATTGATGAAATTTACGATCTAGAAGAAAGCAAAGCCATTGAAACTAAAGATGATTTGGCAAAAAAAGGAATATTGGTTGGACCCAGTTCGGGCGCAGCTATGTATATTTGTAGAGAAATATGCAAGAATAATGAAGGAGTTAATATAATAACTATTTTTCCTGACAGAGGAGAAAGATATATATAAAAATATGAAATTATACAATAGTTTAACAAAAACAAAAGAAGAATTTAAGCCAATCAATAAAGATAATGTTGGTATGTATGGTTGTGGACCAACAGTTTATTGGTTTGCACATATTGGTAACTTAAGAACATATATTTTTCAAGATTTATTAAAAAGAACTTTGGAATATAATGGATACAAAGTTAAACATGTAATGAATATTACAGATGTTGGCCACTTAACTTCTGATTCTGATTCAGGAGAAGATAAATTAGAAAAGGGAGCTAAGAAAGAAAGGAAGAGTGTTTGGGATATTGCACAATTCTATACCGACTTTTTTAAAGAGGATATAAAGTTGTTGAATATAATTGAGCCAACTAAGTGGATTAAAGCAACTGATACAATTGAAGCACAGATAGATCTAATTAAGACATTAGAAGAGAAAGGATTTACATATACCATATCCGATGGAGTATATTTTGACACATCTAAGCTAGAGAAGTATGGGCGACTTTGGGGGGAAAGTGAAAGGAGTGAAATGAAAGGAAGGATTGAAGAAGTTAAAGAAAAAAGAAATCAAACTGACTTTGCTTTGTGGAAGTTTAGTCCTAAAAATGAGAAAAGACAAATGGAATGGGATTCACCATGGGGAGTCGGTTTTCCTGGTTGGCATACTGAATGTGTGGTGATGAGTATCGGCGAATTAGGCATCCCTTTTGATATTCACTGCGGAGGAATAGACCATGTTTTTATTCATCACACCAATGAAATTGCTCAAGCAGAGGCTGCATATGGTAAACCATTAGCTAATTACTGGCTACATGGAGAATTTCTTAATTTAAAGGATTCTAAAATGAGCAAGTCATCTGGAACAATTATCACTCTTCAAACACTAAAACAAAAAGGAATTAACCCCTTATCTTACAGATACCTATGCCTAAACACTCATTATAGATCAAAATTATCTTTCAGTGATGAAAGTATTGAATTTGCTGAAACAAGTTTAAACAAGCTATATGAAAAGGCCTTTGAGTTGTTTAATAGTGAAAAAACAGAGCTATCAGATAAATACAAAGGATACAAGAATCAATTTAAGGAATATGTTAGCGATGATTTAAATATTCCTTCTGCGCTAGCTATGACTTGGGATATATTAAAAGATAAAGATTTGTCTGACTATGAAAAGCATGAATTATTAATTGAATTTGATAAAATATTTGGATTAAAAATATCTTCAATTAAATCAGATGATAATATATCAAACTCAAACTACATAATTAAAACATTTAGAGATGATGTTCCTTTTTGGACAAGCAACATTGATTCTCTTCCTGAAGAAGTGAGGACTTTAATTAATCAGAGAGAAGAGTGTAGGAATAATAAGGATTGGGAAAAATCAGACGAAATTAGAGACAAGCTTGAAAGCATTGGTTGGCAAGTTGAGGATTCTGGGAAAAAGACAATCATTAAGAACACTTCTTATAAAAACTAAGAACACGGTCAGCTACTTTATCCCAAGAGTATTTCTCAGCTTCTTTTAATCCCCACTCCCCCATTTCTTTTCTTAATTTTTCATCAACAATTAATTTTTCTAATTTTGAAGAAAGTTCAATTTCATCTCTTGGTGTTGCCAAAAATTCTTCACCTCTTGTTTCCTTTAATAATTCCTTGTATCCTGCATTTGCAAAAGCAACTACTGGTTTTTTACAAGCCATTGCTTCTAATAAAACAATTCCGAAGCTTTCTCCAAATATTGCAGGACTGCAATAAATATCACAAGTTGAATAATATTGAGCAACTATTTTTCCTGTTTGCTTTCCCTCCCAGAAAACATCTTCTAGTTTGCTTGCTTGAACATATTCCTGGCACTCGTTTTTTAATGGGCCCTCACCAACAATGATTAATCTGATATTATTATGTTTTTTCTTTAATATCTTATATGCTTTTAGAAGATAAATTAAACCCTTTCTTTCTTCTATTCTTCCTAGAAATAGGATGTTTATTTTTTCTTTATCAAACTTATTTAATTTCTTAATTGAAGGATTAAAATCTAGTAAATCAACTCCATTAGGAATAACTTCTTTATGACCTTCAAACTTGTTAAATAGATCGAGATTAAAAGGAGCAACACCGATAATTCCAGACACCTTTTTGTTTATTATTCTATTAAAACCACCAATCATTTTTTTAATCAAAGGTGCTGCTTCAATATTGGCATGAGAAGTAATGACATTTAAACTATCTGATTTTTCTAATATCTGAACAGCGCTTGGTGCGATGAAATTATGAAAATGCAAAACATCAAATTGTTCTTTCTTTAGCAATTTTTTAATCGCTATAGGATTTAAATTAAAAACAAGATCACCTTGAGTTCCGATAACATTAATTGGAATTGAAGTTCCCAAAAGAATGACATTTTTGTCATATTTTTCCCACAATTTCCTTCTAGGAACGATGATTTTAGTTTCAATACCTCTTTTTTCAAATTCTTTAGAGAGGCCTAAAATGTGATTTTTAACCCCTCCGGGATTAGCAAAGGAGTGAAATGATATAAATCCAACTTTCATATTATGATTGACCTTGATTTCTTTATTTGCTACATTATATACAATGGATGAGAAAATATCAAATATAAAAGTGCCCCCACAAGACATTGAAGCAGAGAAGAGTTTGCTTGGTTCTTTAATGCTTGAAAGAGAGGCCATTACTAAAGTTGCCGACATTATTCGTGCTGAAGATTTTTACAAAAGAAATCATCAGTATCTCTACCAAGCAATTGAAGATCTTTTTGCTTCTGGAGAGCCCGTTGATTTAATTTCTGTTGCTTCTAAACTAAAAGAAAGAAATCATCTTGATAATCTTGGAGGGACGGCTTATTTGACAGAGTTGATAAATATTGTACCCACGGCAAGTCATGTTTTGACTTATGCTAAAATTGTAAAAAAGAAAAGAGTTTTGAGGGATTTAATTGAAGCGGGATCAGAAATTGGATTAATGGGATATAAAGAAGATGAGGATTCAGATGATTTACTTGACGCAGCAGAAAGAAGGATATTTGGTATTACTCAAAAAAATCTAACTCAATCATTTTTACCAATTAAACCATATCTTGAGGAAGCATTTGAAAGGATTGATAGAATGTCTAAGCAAAAAGGTGCAACAAGAGGTGTTGCTACTGGCTTTAAGGGGCTTGACTCTGTTTTATCGGGATTGCAAAGATCCGATTTAGTTGTTTTAGCAGCTAGGCCATCTATGGGTAAATCAAGCTTAGCACTAGACATTGCGAAAAATGTTGCTCTTAATGAAAAACTACCCGTTGGTATTTTCTCTTTAGAAATGTCAAAAGATCAATTAATTGATAGATTGATTAGTTCTGAATCAAATATTGATTCTTGGAAGATTAGGCAAGGAATGCTTTCTTCTGAAGGAGAGGATAATGATTTTGTTTGCATTCAGCACGCCTTAGGAGTTTTATCAGAAGCGCCAATCTTTATTGATGACGCTTCAAGTTGCAGTGTTTTACAAATGAGAGCAATGGCAAGGAGATTACAAGCAAGCCATGGCCTTGGATTAATTATTGTTGACTATTTACAATTAATTGAACCAAATAATAAGATAATGAGTAGTGTCCAACAAATTACTGAGATATCAAGACAATTGAAGGGCCTTGCAAGAGAATTAAATGTTCCTGTATTAGCATTATCTCAACTATCTAGAGCAGTTGAACAAAGAACTCCTAAAATACCACGATTGTCTGACTTGCGTGAGAGTGGAGCAATTGAACAAGATGCAGATGTTGTATTGTTTATTTATAGAGAAGATGTTTATCAAGAAGAAACTCCTAGAAAAGGAATGGCTGATATTATTATCGCAAAACACAGGAATGGTCCTATCGGAAAAGTAGAGCTTGTCTTTGATAAACAAAGAGCCTGCTTCCGAAATATGGAAACAGGTCGTGAGTTTAATGAAGGAGATATTAGTTTTTGATTTCAGTTATTTGAACTTCTGTATAATATTGCTTATGTCCTTGCTTAAGCTTGTATCTTTTCTTTGGTTTAAACTTGTAAGTCATTACCTTTGGATGTCTAGCTTGCTTAATTATTTTAGCAACTACTTTTGCACCCTCAACTCTAGGTGTTCCGATTAGTAATTCTTTTTCATTATCAAGTAAAAGAACTTCTTCAAACACAACTTCGCTACCCTCTTCTTGGTCTAATTTTTCTATTTTGATTTTGTCATTTGGAGAAACTTTGTATTGCTTCCCTCCCGTTTTTATTACTGCTAACATATAGTTTTATTAATTTAATACTTGTTTCTTATATCAATTTAGAGAATAAAAGTCAAATTATTTTATCAACCAAATAACATTTCAGCTATAATAAATGATATATAAATGAACAATAAAAAGACAGCTTCTCTTCTACTAATACAATGGTCTGTTTTAACAAAGATAAAGAAGAAGAATATTGCTATAAATAAGAATATCCTTGCTATTAAAAATGGTGAAAGGCTTGTAATGACTATTGGATTAAGAATAGCCACTGTACCAATTACTAGTGTAGATTGAGAAGTTACTGCTCCCATTAATGCTCCTAGTATCATCCATCCAAGATCTTTTCTAGCAGTGCTTATTGCAAAGAATATTTCTGGGGTGCAATTTCCCAAAGCAATAACAAATAATCCAATAATCATAATAGGAATATCAAATGATTCTGCAAAAAATAACCCTGATCGTACTATCATATCAGAAGCAACAGCAAAAGTAATTAAACAAAGCACAATCTTTATTATACCCTTAAATGATTTTTGAAAACTTTCCTGTATTGGTTGTTCATCTTCACAAACCTTAGTAAATCTATCTTTCTTAGAAAATAACCAAAGAATATAGAAAACAAAAAAAGAAATAAGAATTATTCCGTCTACCCTTGAGAGAATGTTATCCCAGATCAAGAGTATTGGTAAAACTGCGGCAATTGATGTAAAAATCAGGGAACTATTAATGGTTTTGCTTTTTGCTGGTATATTTTTTTTGGAAAATAATGTCGCTAAAGCGATTGCAAGAGTTAAATCAATAACGCTTCCCCCGATTACTTCACCTAAAGATAGTTCTGGGACGTTGTGCATAGCTGAAGATATTCCAACGAAAAGATTAGGTAATGAGCCAATAAAAGCCATTAAAAGAAAAGATACAACAAACTCCTTCCATCCTAAAAACTTAGCAATCTTGTTAAAGCTTTGAACAATTATTTCGCCTGAATAATAAAAAGCAGCGAACGATAATAGAAAAATTAAAATATAATTAATTAATTCCATGTGATCCCAACCGGATTCGAACCGGTGTTACTAGATTGAGAATCTAGTGTCCTAACCCCTAGACGATGGGACCTATAATAATAGTAAAAATAGCATATTAATTATTTTTTGTCTAAATAATCAGGGGGTATCTGCCAATAATCAAGTATATAATTTGCTAATTTGTTAAATATTGGCACAGCTGAATATTCTGATGTTTTAATTTTCTTAGAATTATTTAATTTAACAAGGATGATGAATTGAGGATCTAGTGCTGGAGCAAAGCCCATAAATGTTTGCCATGTTTGTTCAGAATAACCCGCCTTATTTATACCAATAGATGAATATGGTATTTGAGATGTTCCTGTTTTTCCACCAATCCAATAACCATCAATTTTTGCCAAGTGTCCAAAACCATTCTCAACTACGCTGATTAACATTTTTTTAAGTTCTGTGCTTGCTTCTTTAGAGATAATATTTTCTCTTATTGCTTCTGGTTCAATTACTTGATTATTAATTTTTTTAACAACATATGGTTTATATAATGTTCCGCCGTTAATAACTGCAGAGAAAGAATTAATCATTTGAAGAGGTGTCATTGCTATGCCTTGTCCAAAAGATGCGGTTCCAAAACTAATGTCAACATTGCTCTTTAAAGCATTCTTGATTTCATTGTTAGCTGAAACAACTTCTCCAGATAAATCAATTCCAGTTTTTTCAAAAATACCAAATTTTTCTAAATAGTTATAAAAAGATTTATGGCCTAATTCTTTCTCCGCAAAGATAACACCAGTATTGATTGATCTTTCAAGGACTTTTGTCATCGTTGCTTCTCCCCACGCCTTGTTTGAATAATTTGAAACCCTATTAGTTGGATATTGAACATAACCTAGATTATCAGTATATTTTGTTTCTGCCGTAACAGCGCCATCATTAATTGCCATTGCCATTGTGATTGGTTTAAAAATTGACCCTGGTTCAAATATTTCTTGAATGGAAGTATTTTTAAAATATTTACCATCACTATTTCCATAATTATTAGGATCGAAATTTGGTTGTTGGGCCATTGCAATAATAGCCCCAGTATTAGGATTCATAACAATTATATTCCCACCTTCGGCATCATACTCTTCTATACCATCTTCAAGTAATTCTTCGGCGACAAACTGAATATTGTAATCAATAGTTAGCGTTAGGTTATCTCCATCAAGGGCATCGTTATTCGTTCCTTTAAATGAGAAACTAAAAGGGTTTCTTTCACTCTTTTCTAGCGATGACAACCCTTTTATTGTTTCATTATAATATTCTTCTATTCCATATTGACCTATTTTGTCTTGATTAACAAAACCAATAATTTGGGAGCCAGTTTTTTCAGCAGGATAATATCTTTTTGTGTCGTTGCCGATGTATAGCCCTTTTAATTTTAATGATTTAATTTTGTCTGCCTTTTCTTTCCCAATTTCTTTTTTTACGATTTTGTAAAAACTATTTTCATCTTCTAAGAGAGAAAGCAGGAATGATTCTTCCACATCTATTATTTTCAATATTTCTTCTATGGCTTTTTTGTTATCTTCAATTTCTGCTGGAGAAATGAAAAGGTATGGTTCGTCTTTATTCATTGCTAATATTTCACCATTACTAAAATAGACATATCCCCTTTTCCCTTCTATTTCTGACAATTGAACTTGTTGTCCTTGAGCAATTGCTTTATAAAAATTACCTTGTTCTATTTGAAGAACAAAAAGACGGCATAAAAATAGGCCACCTATGATAAAAACAAAAACGACAATAAGATTTATTCTTAAATCTTTAATCTTCATCTAACTATTTTTTAGCTAAAGATATTTCCGGAATAACAATGTAATTTCTTGTGTTTGCACTTACTTTCAAGAAACCTTCTTCAACAATCTTCTCTTCTGCATTTTTTAGATTTTTCTGTTGAGAGATAGATAATTTCAAGTTAGCATTTTCTTTTTTAAGATAATCAATAGTTACATTGTTCTTTCCAATTTGATAAGCAGTTTCAGACATTTTGATTACTTGAAAAAGGTAAAAAACAGTTAACAACGAAAAGCTAAATAATACTGACACTAATACCAAGTTCTTTTTTCTTTTATTTTTTTTTGTCATATTTATTTTTTAACTATTATTCTTAATTTTGCTGATCTGCTTCTTGGATTTAAGCTTATTTCTTTTTCGCTAGGAATTATGGGTTTATTTAATTCTAGCTGATTATCTTTTATAAAATTTTTAACTATTCTATCTTCAAGTGAATGAAATGATATTATCATTAGCTTTCCACCACTATCTAACAACTTTAATGCTTGCGGAAGAACCTTTTTTAAGTTTTCTAACTCTTGATTTGCTTCTATCCTTAATGCCTGGAATGTTCTTGTCGCAGGATTAATTTTTGACCTAGGGACTATTCTTTTAATTATTTCAACTAATTGTAATGTGCTTTTTATTCTTCTCTTTTTCCTTTCCTCAATTATTTTTCTTGCTATTTTTCTACTAAACTTTTCTTCTCCGTATTCTCTTAATATTCTTTCAATTTCCTCTTCGTTGTAATCATTAATTATTTCTTCTGCTGATATTCCATCGCTATAATTCATTAATAATGGTTCATCTTTATTGAAACTAAATCCTCTTTTACTTAAATCAACATGATATGATGACATTCCAGCGTCCAACAATATTCCCGATACTTCCTTGAAGTTATTTTCCTTAACTATTTCTTCAAGGTTTATGTATGAATCATTTACAGCTATCAAGCGATCATCACTTATTGTTTTTTCAAATATCTCTTTATCTATCTCTATTCCTAGCACTCTCCCATTTGGTTTATTTTTCTCCAATATCTCTTTTGTGTGCCCCCCGAAGCTTAGCGTGCAGTCAATATAGTTTTTATTGGGCTCAATTAAATCTATTATTTCATTTAATAAAACTGGTGTGTGCATCTTATATACCTAATTCTTTTAATCCCTCTGCAATGTTTTCAACTTGTGCTCCTGTTGTTTCTCCATATTTTTGCCAGCTTTCTTCATCCCAGATTTCAATTCTGTCGTATAATCCGGCAATTACAACTTTCTTATCTAGCTTTGCGTAATCTTTTAAGTAATCAGGTATCAAGATTCTTCCTAAGCTATCTACCTTAACATCCATTGCTCCAGCAATCATCACCCTTGCGAAGCTTCTTGCGTTTGCTTGTGACAAAGGAAGTTTGCTTAATTTATCTGCCAATTCGTCCCATTGTTTTTGTGGATACAAAAAAAGACACCCATCAATTCCTCTGGTGAGGATGGCGCCTTTTGATAAAACACTTCTAAATTTAGTAGGAATGGTTAGCCTCTTCTTGGGGTCTAAATTGTAATTGTATTGGCCTATTATCATTTTTAGTTATCCACAATTTATCTTAGTTATCCACACTTTTCCCCACTTATTAACACTGTACGACCATTCTACACCACCCATAATTACTTGTCAACCACTAAAAAACCCTTTGTAAACAAGGGCTTTAAGAGTTTTCCACAGTTGATGTATTTAATTAATGAATACTTTGAATGTTTTAGGGTCTATTGTTATTGAGCTTCCATTAGGTATTGAATCTTTTAATAACTCTCTAGCTAAAACATTTTCTACCTTGTCTTGGACTATTCTTTTCATCTCTCTTGCTCCAAAAGTAGGATTATAGCTTAATTCAACAATTTTGGATTTCAATTCTTCTGTAATGATTAGTTTTATTCTTTTTGAGTGTAGGTTTTTGTTTAATTTATCTAATTGAAGTCCTGCAATTTGATGTAAATTTTCTTTATTTAATGATTTGAAAACAATCACACCATCAAACCTATTAATAAATTCTGGTCTAAACAGTCCTTTCTCAAAAATATCTGCCAATAATTCTTTTTTAATTTCTGGCATTTCTTTGTCTTCATCTAGGGCTTTTAATATTGTTTTGTATCCTGCGTTTGATGTAGCGATAATAATAGAATTAGCAAAACTTATCTTTCTTCCCGTGTAATCATTTAAATATCCCTCATCTAACACCTGTAAGAAAAGATTTAATATATTAGGGTGTGATTTTTCTATTTCATCTAACAAGACCAAAGAAAAAGGATTTTCTTTTACTTGGGTGGTAAGAATACCTTCTTGCTTTTCAGATCCCAATATTCTTTCAATGTCTTCAATTCTTTGGAATTCTGACATATCAAGACGAATAATTTTTTCTTCTGATTTGAAGTATGTTTCTGCTAATGCTTTTGCTGTTTCAGTTTTTCCAACTCCGGTGGGTCCTAGGAATAGAAAGCTTCCCATGGGCCCCTTTCTTGTTTGCACCCCTGTTCTTGATCTTCTTAGAGCTGATGATATCTCTCTTATCGCTTCTTCTTGACCAATAACTCTTTTGTGTAAAATTGATTCTAGATCTAAAAGAATTTCTTTTTCTTGACTTCTAATTTTCCCAATCGGTATTTGTGTTTTTTCTGAAACAAGAGAATGTACATCTTCAGGCATAACAACCTTGCTATCTTTAAGTAATGCTGTTTCTTCTAATATATTTATTGCTTTTTGAGGAAAAGGAAAATCAAATATATATTTTTCACAAATTTCAACAATTTCTTTTAAAGAATTAAAAGGAATAAACTTTTTATTTTCTGCTTCAACGCCAAAAACTTTATTTTCAAGAACTTCAATTGTATCGTCTTTGCTCATTTCTTCTACTTCTATTTTTTGGAACTCTGCCAATATTGATGGTTTCTTTTCTATATATTTATGTAACCCACTATATGAAGTTAGACAGATTGTTTTAAAATATGGAGAATAAAGGTAATTGCCTATCAGGCCAGAAACATCAACTATTCCAGCCTTTGTTTTTCCGCCTAAAAAGTCATGAAAATCATTAATAATTAAAATAACATTTCTAGCATGAACCACCTCTTTGAAGCATTGATCTAGTATTTTTTCCATTTGCTCAAAAGAAGTAACACTTGTAGACAATGAGACAATGTCTAGTTCTACAAAACGGTTACCATTTATTTCTTTTGCTGAGCGATTAATTATACTTTTTCTAATTAGTCCATGAATTATGTTTTTCTTGCCAACTCCTGGATCTCCAATAATTAAAGCATTGCCAGCATTTTTCTTAGAAAGTATTCTTTCTAATTGAGAAACTTTATCTTTGTGTCCCACAACATCTTCAAATCCTCTTCTTTTAACAATAGAAGTCCAATCAATAGAGTAATTATCTAGCGTTGGAGTGTATCCCGCTGTCCAGTCGCTACCTAGCGATTCAATTCTCAAAAGATTCTCGTAGCTCCACCACTCTTTCATCTTTTTTAATCTATTAGATATTCTTTCCTGCCATTCATTTACTTTTTCAAAGTCAGATTCTTCAATGTCAGAATTAATAATGATTTCTTTTAAGTGTGGTTCAGTTTTAGTTAGCGCTACGATGATGTCACCTTCTTTAATAACTTGGCTATTTCTTTTCACTGCTATTTTCCCTGCTTCTTTAATAATATCAACAGAATCATCTCTCACTTTGTATTCTGCACTTTCTAGATCTTTTTTAAGTTTATCTAGGTCAATTAGTAATCTCATCATTATAAATCCAATCTTTTGATTTTTAGGTTTAAGGAATGCTTTAAGTATTGATGTTTGATCAAGCGCTTTAGAGGAAGCAAGGTATTTAACTGAATTAAAGTTAAGATAAGGCAATAAATCATCTCCATCTTCTAGGGCAATTTCTAATGGTTTTTTGTTCTTTACCTTTTTAAGATAATTTTCAAAAAATGATTTTAAATTGTTTGCTATTAAAAGAAAAGCAAAAAGTATTATTGCTATATCAATATATAACCCGACACCATCCTTAAAGAAAAGAAAGATAAAACCCAAAATAGCTATAATGGAAACATTTCTTAGAAACTTTAATAAAGAAAAGAATTTTTCTAATAGTACTGCCCTATATATGTCTGTTTGTTTGATGTTGTTCATATAATACTAATTAGCATCCATAAAGCTATAAATGGATATGATAGGAAGAATAGAAATACTAATGGGCCAATTATTAAAACTAATACTTCGTATACAAGAAAAAAGAATAATAGAAATATTCTCATAATAAATCCCATTATCCTTGCAATCAGATTAGACGTAAAGGCATCAAAATATCTTTTAAAATCAAAACCTCTTCCATAGTCCCAAGCATATCTTTTCCATGGAGAAAACAGATTCCCAATTGTTTCTTTTACGGAAAAGAGATTAAAACCAAAAACAATAAAGTCCTTAATTATTAGAATTAGTTTTTTAGGGGTTTCTATTAATTGCCAATAAAAATAACTCAAAATAATGTTCATATTATAATTATATTCTATTTTCAAAAAATGTCCACAATTTGCCCTTGACAATAATTATTCTATTAATATAATGATAACATCTTTAAAAAGGTCGGCTATTATCAGTAATATTAATAAAAAACAAAATTATGATTTTTGACGAAGAAAACGAAGAAGAAACTACTACTGAAGAAGAAACTTCATTGTTAATGGACGACGAAGAATCTTGTGAATCACTAGACGACGAAGAAGAAGTGACAGATGAGCTAGATGATGATGAAGAAGAAGAAATTGATGATGATGAAGAAGAAGACGAAGAAGACGAAGAGGAAGACGAAGAATAATTCTTAATATTCTTAAAGCCCTGGGAAACCGGGGCTTTTGTTTGACCTTTTTTAAATTAATGATACAATATTTGTATAATTATAATAAAAGAAAAAAATGAAAGAAAATAAATGGAAAATTGCTACAATTATTTTAGCAGTAGCTCTAATAGTTTCATTGGTGTTCTTAATAAAACCATCTCTTAAATCTTCTCAAAAAATTGGAGAAGATACAATAAACTATATTAATCAAAACTTATTAGGTGATGGAACAGTTGCTACCCTAGAAGGAGTTGAAAAATCAGAGATTATCAAGGGGATGTATGATGTTGAGCTTGGCATCCAAGGGCAAACATTTAAGTCAGTTGTTTCTGGTGATGGTAGGTATCTCTTTGTTGATGGACCAATTGATATGTCTGAAGGTCTTTCTGGAGAAGCAGATCAAGAAGATCTTCCCGAAATGCAACAAAAGGAATCAACAGAAGTTGAGGGAGGATTTAAAGAAATTACAGAGCTAGATGTATGTATGGAAAACGATAAACCAATAGTATATTTCTTTGGTTCTGAAAGTTGTCCACATTGTGCATGGGAAAAGCCATTGATTACTAATGTTATTGCACAATTTGGAGAAACAATTGATTATCGTGTTAGGTATGATGGTTCCGAAGATGTGGATGTGCTATTAAAATATGGTGAAGGAGCTGTTCCTACTATTATTGCTGGATGTAAATATTATAGAATTGGATCTGGTGAATCATTAGGCGAAGAAGCAGAAAAAGAAGCTCTTACAAAGGTTATTTGTAGGGCTACGGGAGGAGTTCCTGCTTCCGTTTGTGAGGGATAAACAAAAACTCCGCTGTGTATGGCGGAGTTTTTTAGTACAATAAATATTATTTTAATTCTACTGTTGCACCAGCGTCAACGAATTTCTGTTTGATTTCTTCTGCTTCTTTCTTTTCAACACCTTCTTTAATTGTTTGAGCACCTGTTGCAATCTCATCAACTAAATCTTTAGCTTCTTTTAGTCCTTTTTGTGTTAGATCTCTAACAACTTTAATAACTTCAATTTTCTTTTCTCCTGCGCTAGTTAATACAACATCAAATGATGATTTTTCTTCTTCAGCTGGAGCTACATCACCACCTGCTACTGGAGCTGCTCCTGCAACCATTTGAGGTGCTGCTGATACGCCAAACTTATCTTCTAGAACCTTAACTAATTCTGATAGGTCTAGTACTGACATTTTTTCGATTTCCTCAACAAGTTTTTTAAACTTTTCAGGAACCTCTACAATTTCTTTTTCTTCTGACATGTTTTTATTCACATTAACTATACTAACTAATGAAACTTTGTTTTATTAGCTAACTATACCTTAATGTAGTGTTATGCTTTTTTATCTCTAATTTGGGAAAGTGCGTAAACTAATTTTCTTGTATTTCCCGAAAGAACTCCTACTAGATTTGTTGTTGGTGCATTAAGTGTTCCAACAAGCATGCCAAGTAATTGTTCCTTATTTGGTAATTGTGCTAACTTGATAACATCGTTAATCTCGTAAAACTTGTTTTCTAAAAATCCTCCTAAGATTTTAATTTTTTCATTCTTCTTAGAAAAATCATAAGAAAGTTTGCTTGGAGCGATCTCATCTTCGTAGCCAAATACCATTGCTACTTCCCCTTCTAATTCTTGTGGCTCAAATTCAATGTCTTTGTTTTTTAGAGCAATTTTCATTAAACTTTTTTTAGCAACTTTCATTTCGCTGCCTCCATCTTTTAATAGTTCTCTAAATTGAGTGATTTCTTTGACATCAACTCCGTCAAAACCAACAAAGACGATTGATTTTTGCTTTTCTATACTATGTTCCAAATTAGAAACAATATCTTCTTTTTGTTCTTTTGTTAAAGCCATAATTATTAATTAAAAAAATCTGTGATTCCACAGACGACCTAAAAAACTTGCGTTTTCCTCGGCAGGTCTTACTTTTATGCCCGCTTTCTGTGGAATATTAACTTATAACTAAATACTACTTGTTTTTAAGATTTTGTCAATGCTTAATGCAAAATCTTCTGAAGCATCTGGGCCATTTGCTGTGATTATATTTTCGTCAATAACTACTGATTTAGGATCATAAATAGCCCCGTTTTCTTCAAGTATAGAGATTGCTGACTTATCCATATTAGAAGACCAGACAGTAGCTTTTTTGCCCCTTAGAACGCCTGATTTAGCAAGGATAACAGGAGAAATGCATATTGCTGCTAGGATTTTATCTCTTTTGATACATTCTTTGCATATATTGTATGAAACATCATTGTCTAGTAGTTCTATTGCTCCTGAACCGCCAATAAATACAACTGCATCAAAGTTATCTACCTTTAGCTCATTAATTAATGTATCAGCAATAACTTCACCACCAAATCTGCCAATGGCCCTTTTGTCATTAGAGATAGCTTTAACTTTATTTCCCTGTTTTTCTAAAACTTCTTTAGTTAAAAAGTATTCCTCATCTCTAAAATTTTTAGAGGCGAGGATTATTGCAATATTATTCATTTTCTCTTTTTTCTCTTCTAATAATCATCCAGTGGAAGATATATAGAGGAAGAGCAATAATTATCATTGTTAACGAATCAACCATTCTTTTCTCTCTTTCTGATCTGTAGCATGCCTCTCCAGTGTTTCTTTCTTGCCATGAATCATAGTCCCTTATCATTGCTTCTATTTTCTCAGTTTGATTCTCAGTTGCTCCTTCTAAGGACTTTAGATCAACTGAAGAAACATAATAGGGATAACTATAGCATACGCTATAATCTCTTTTTTCTGCTTCTTTAAATATCGTTGCCTTCAATGTTGTATTAGCTAGGTTCCCTATTCCCACTGCTAAAAATATTAAGCTTAATAAAGCTACGACATATAAATAAAAAGTTCTTACTGTTTTTGTTGTTTTGTTCATATAACTTATTCTACCACTTAGGAAAAAAGTTGACAAGATAAAGATAATAATTTATGCCGTTAACAAAACGTCATCCCAAAAAAGGAGAGATGAAGAATCTCTTCAAGAAAGTTATTGTTCCTCAAGAAAAAACAACCTCCAGCAATGGAAGTATTAAGAGGAATTTTACTCAGGCGGAGTACGATGAAATCTATGGGATTTCTAAAAACTAGTACTCCCCTTTTTTATTTACAAAAAAGAGAGTCATCGGCTCTACTTTTTCTTTTTAGGCTTTGCGTCTTTTACTATTTTCTTCCAGTTACTTTTTAGATCTTCCACAACTGCTTCAAGCTCTTCTTTGTCAACATTCTTTAATTTACTGTATTTCTCAGAAACTTCATCAACAATTTCATGATATACAGGCTCCGTTATCTCTTTTGCTTTTTCAAACTTTTCTATTATCTCCCCCTTCATCTTTACAGACCAACCTGATATGGTTTTACGGTTCTTTTTTCCTTCAGGACCAAATAGAAGGTATGCTGCAGCTGTTGCCGCTGCGATTCCAACTCCTATTCCTACTGCTGCCCCGAGAGAACTTTTTTTAGGCGTAGCTTTTTTAGGCATATTTTTTATTTATTATAATTATTAGTGTTATTATAATTTCCCTATTGTTTCTTGTCAAATAAAAAAAGCAGTTTAGAGTCTTGCTGGACTAGTCGCACACTATATCAATAGGTGCTTGTTTGTTTCTTTTTTGGAGGTTAGCAAAAATTTTTTTCTGCTGTTCGTCCGCGTCGATGATCGGCGCGATCTTCTTTTTGGATTCTTTTGATTCCATACTTAGATTGTAAAACATTAATTATTTTTTGTCAATGGGTATAAATAAAATCACTTGGGTTTATTCAAGCGATCTTCTGTGTGCTACTTCTCTCCTCTTGTTGAGGTCCTTGAAGTATTCAATCTCTTCTTAAACACATATTATTACCTCTTAAGAACTAGTTACTTTATATAATAATAGTTCTTAATAGCCGAAATAATCATTTTACATTAAGTTAATTTCATTATATATTATGAATATAATTAATTATTAAAAAATATGAATCAAGAAGAAACAATTTATATCGTTGGACATAAATCTCCTGACACAGATGCAGTTTGTTCAGCTATTGCTTACAGTGAATATTTAAAACATAAGGGAATAAAAGCTGTTCCAACTATTTGCGGAGAACTTAATCCAGAAACAAAATATGTTTTAGAATATTTTAATGTTGAAGAGCCAATAAGCATGTGCTCAACTGAAGATAGAAAAGTTATTCTTGTAGATTATAATGAAGATAGCCAAGGGTATGCTGGTCTTGAGAATGCTAGGGTCGTAGAAGTAATTGATCATCACAAGATAGGATTTTCTTCTTCTAATCCAATAAGGTTTGAAATAAAACCATACGGATCAACGGCAACAATTATTGCTAAGAGAATGTTTAATAATGCTGAATTTGAGATAACAAAATCAATCGCAGGAATTCTACTTTCTGCTATTCTTTCAGACACAATTATTTTTAAATCAAGCACAACAACAACAATAGATGTTAAAATAGCAGAGCAACTTTCTAAAATTGCAGAAATAGAAGATGTTGAAAGATTTGGCATAGAGCTCAAAAAGAAAAAATCATCACTTGGCGGAATGACAGCAGAGCAAATAATTAATGCTGATTTTAAGACATTTGAAGTTGGTAATAATAGTTTTGGAATTGGTCAGGTGGAAGTAGTTGATTTGTCTGAAGCGAAGCAAAGAAAGGCTGAATTGATTGAAGAATTAAACAAAATAAAACAAAAAGACAACTTACTTTTTGTTATCTTGATGGTTACTGATATTATTAATGAGGGTTCAGAGTTGTTGTTTAGCGATGGCTATGAGTCAATCTCTTTTGATGGAGAAGTAAATGATAATTCTATATATATAAAAGGAATGATGTCTAGAAAGAAAGATCTAGTTCCTCAAATTATGGAATCTATTAAATAAAACTATTGCCACATTGAACTTATTATTGTATAAAGATGGTGGTACAAGCATGTATGACTATTTATTCAAGAGAGCCCATGAGGCACTCTTAGATGGTTATGCTCAAGGTGATTGCTTTAGGTATATCACCGGAGGCATAAAAAACGAAATGAATTTTTTAAAAAATTCATGGTATCGTGACCAAGAAAATGAAGATGTTTTTCGTCCGCCAGAAGAATTCTTCATTGCTTTTGTTAAGAGTATGATTGATTCTTCCAGTGAAACAAAAGAACTGCTTTTACTTCACAAAATCATCCTTGACTACGAGAAGAAGTCTCAGAAGACACTAGAGATAAAGGAAAGTGTTATTAAGAAAGCAAGAGATCTTGCGGATACATTTGAAGACCTTTACGAATGTCACAGGATTAGTCCTGATGAGGAAACCATCTGTCGGATGATTATGAAGGCAAGCACTATTGATCAGTCCGAGAAAGTCCTTAAGATCTTGGCGAAGTGATTATTAGAGAGCAAAATGCCTCTAATTTTTTTATTTTAAAACCCATTATAAAAATGGGTTATGATTGGGGCTCGCCGTAAGAATAGTTTGCATATTCAAAAATATTTCTTGCGATAAGGCACCC
This sequence comes from Patescibacteria group bacterium, assembly GCA_030156465.1. Lineage (GTDB taxonomy): Bacteria > Patescibacteriota > Minisyncoccia > Minisyncoccales > Minisyncoccaceae > UBA2558. Next base: position 1,798 of record JASGMO010000008.1, on the reverse strand, counting down.
ATGGGGTGCGAATTTACAAGCCCTTATTTTCGTCCTGATAAAATCTTCAGCTTCTTCTTTGATTTGATTTTTAGAAGATTCAATCATCTGCTTATGGCAGTCTCCACATTCTTGGATTATTTTTTCTTGCACACTCATAATAACCAGCTATTTTATCTCATAAATGAATTAAAATGTCAAAGTTTTTAAATTATTTTTCTATATTTTAATCCCTGCCTAAAACTATTATAATTAACAGCTCTATTTAATTATATTTATTTTTTCTTATCTTTGAATCTCTAACTTGTTTTTCACTCATTCCAAAATGATGAGCTATTTCATGCCAGACTGTGTCTCTAACAATTTCTTTTATTTCTTTTTCAGAATTGGCTATTTTTTCAATTGAATTTTTGAATATAGTTATTTTGTCTGGTAGTACTTGGGCATAGTTCCATCTTTCTGTTTTAGGCACCCCTTCATAAAGACCTAAAAGATGGTCATTATTTCTAATTTTTAATTTCTCTAACTGTTCTCTTGTTGGCCCCTCTTCAATCACAATGTCTACATTATCTAATTTTTCTAGAAACTTTTCTGGTATTGCTTGGATTCCTTCAACAACTATTTTTTCAAATTCATTATGGTCCATTAATTAAGGATATTAATAATTAATGTTTTAGTCAACGTCTTTACATAAAAGCATTTTAGCGCTATTCTGTTGGTGGAGGATTACCATAATGGAAGTCCGCATAATTGCAATTGCTTGCGTTTTTGCTGCTTTTACAGCAGTGGGCACAGTAATGACATTTTTGTCATTAATGGTATCGAGTCAATTATTGATTGATGGTTTCCTAATTGCTCTTCTTGGAGCAATAGGCATCCTTGTTTCTTCTTCCTACCTTAAATCTTTAAAGATGAAGAAGGACGACGATCTTTTGGTTGAAAAAATAAGGGAGCTCCAACAGAGCTTCAGCGAAATAAATAGAGATTAATAATCTCTATTTTTAAATAAATAATAGTATGAAATATTTTTCATACTATTTTTTCTATCTCCTCTAATACAATACTTCTATTCCTTAAACATTTTTTTTCAAATAACTTAAAAGTGTTTCTAAATTCATCTTCAAGTCGCACTTCCCTTTTATTAGATTCTCTTTTTCCATGCTTTGGAAAATTAGAAAGAAATCTAAATTTGTTCCCGTAAAGAAGATGCATATATGGAAAAATTACTTTGTCAAAAAATACTTCAAGAAATTTAAAATTATAAACAATTGTATTTTTTCCTTGTTGTACGGTTTAGGTGAAATAAAATAATCTTGCCCTGTGTTCTTTATAGCCACCATTAATTACGTCTTTTATTCTTGAAGGGCCTCCTGTCTTAAAAGGAAAACAATCAAAATTTAATTGATCAAAAGATCCAGCATTTTGATTGTTTTCTTTTTTCATTTTTACAGTATTCCCTTTATCTCCTTATTAAATCTTTCAAAGAATTCTTTCATATAATTATGTCTGTCTTGAGCAATCTTTTTAGCTGTCTTGGTTATTATCTTATCTTTAATTTTACTGAGCTTATAATAATATTCTAATAGCGCTGTATCATCTCTTGTGTATGCATAATTGTCAGCGTTTTTAAGTATTTCTTTTTCTCTACCAGTGTACAGTGGAGCGTTATATATTCCTGCGAATAAAAAATCTCTTGCTATGCCTACTGCTCCAATAGAATCTAGCTTATCAGCGTCAAATATAATTTTAGCTTCAATTGTTTTTGGCTTATAATTATTCCTGTTTCTGTGAGATAAAATGCAGTGAATTATGTTTTCTA
>JASGMO010000007.1 GCA_030156465.1 Patescibacteria group bacterium | reverse complement strand
TATTGATTCTGGTTCAAGAGGTTCATGGTCTCAACCAGTACAAATGGCTGGTATGAAAGGTTTAGTTGCTAGTCCAACAGGTAAGATTATTGAATTAGCAGTCAAAAGTTCATTCAAAGAAGGTTTTGATGTGCTAGAATATTTTATCTCAACTCATGGTGCTAGAAAAGGTACTGCTGATACTGCTCTAAGAACAGCTACATCGGGATATTTAACTAGAAGATTAGTTGATGTCGCTCATGATGTAATAGTTAACGAGAAAGATTGCGGAGATAAAGAGGGTTTAGTGGTAAGTAAAAAAGATGCCGATGAAATTAATCAGGACTTTGCTAATAAAATATTTAGTAGAGTTTCGTTAGAAAAGATTGTTGATCCCGAAACAAATGAAGTAATTGTAAAGAATGGAGAGGTGATTGATTTGAAAATGGCTCAAAGAATTAAGAATATAGACGCAATTGAAACTGTTAAAATTAGATCACCACTAACATGTAAGTGCAAGAGAGGAATTTGTCAGAAATGTTATGGTCTTGATCTAGGATGGGGAGGATTAATTAATATTGGAGAGGCAGTAGGAGTTATTGCTGCTCAATCAATTGGTGAGCCAGGGACTCAGCTAACAATGAGGACCTTCCATACCGGAGGTGTAGCAGGAGAAGCTGATATTACTAGAGGTTTACCTAGAGTAGAAGAGGTTTTTGAAAGAAGGCCTCCAAAAGGAGAAGCAGAAATTGCTTTAAAGGACGGAAAGGTTACTGAGATTGATGAAAAGAAAGGAGTTATTAAGGTTTTGACTGTTAAAGCAAGTGGAAAATCAAAAGAAGATGATATTATTGAGTATCCAATATCTTCTTCAATTGAAATTTTAGTTAAAGAGGGAGACGCTGTTTCAAAAGGTCAACCATTAATTGCTGGTTCAATTGATCTTAAGAAGTTATTCAAACTATTGGGAGTAAAAGCAGTTCAAGATTATGTTGTTTCTGAAATACAGAAAGTTTACATTTCTCAAGGTGTAGGAATTCATGATAAACACATTGAAGTGATTGTAAGACAAATGTTCTCAAGAATTAAAATTAAGGATTCTGGAGATAGTAGATTTAGTGAGGGAGAAATTATTTCTAGGGCATTAATGCTTGAAGAAAATGAAGAGCTAGAAAAAGCTGGTAAAAAGATAATTGAAGCAGAAGACTTACTTTTAGGAGTATCAAAAGTTGCTCTAAACACAGATAGCTTCTTATCAGCGGCATCATTCCAAGAAACATCCAAGGTTTTAATAGAGGCATCTCTAAGGGGGCAAGAAGACAAGCTCCGAGGGTTAAAAGAAAATGTAATTTTAGGCAAACTACTTCCAATTGGGACAGGATTAAGCTACAATAAAGAAGAAAAGTAGCTATGGCAAAAAAGAAAAAAGAAAAAAAAGTTGTTTCACCAAAGAAGTTCAATTTTTCCTTACCTGAAAAGACAAAGAGGTATTTGTTTGCTTCCTTGTCTTTTCTTTTAGCAATTATTTTTGTCTTTTCTTTTTCAGACAATGCTGGGTCTGTTGGAGAGGTACTTAAAAATATGTTCGGATTTTTAATTGGCAATGTAATATATATCATTCCAATAATTTTCGCCATTTTTGGAATAATTCTTCTTAAAGGAGGAGAGCACTTTGAAGATAATAAAAATTCTTTAATCATTTCAACAATTATTTTAATTATTGGATTAGCGGGATTTTTTAGCTTATTAAATCCAGAATTAGCTGAAGATTTTGTTTGGAATAAATCATTAGATGGGGGATGGATTGGATATTTAATATCATGGCCCATATTAAGAGGTCTTGATTATATTGTTTCTTATGCGTTGTTCTCAATTGCTATCCTTATCTCTCTATGGATAATTATTCAACCGTTTAAAAAGACTATTGAAGAAGTTGAAGATGAAGAAGAGGAAGATGTTGAGGAAGTAAAGGTAGAGGTAACAAAAAAGAAAAAGCCGTCATTTGATTTAAGCAAGTTTGTACCTAAAAAAGAAGAAAAAGTGGATGAAAAAGAAGATAAAAGTTTGAAAACATTTGAACAAAAAAAACAAGAAAACAAGGAATACAAGTATCCACCATTAGATTTATTATCAAAAAAAGGAGGAAATCCCGAAGGGGGAGATATATCATACAACTCTTCAGTAATTAAAAGAACATTACATACTTTTGGTATTCCTGTTGAGATGTCCGAGGTCAATGTTGGTCCAACCGTAACTCAATATACTCTAAAGCCAGCAGAAGGAATTAAGTTGTCTAAAATTACAGCACTACAAAATGATCTAGCTCTTGCTCTAGCTAGTCCGACAATTAGAATTGAAGCACCAATTCCTGGAAGATCTCTTGTGGGAATTGAAATAGGTAACAAAAAACGGGCAGTTGTAAGCTTAAGGGAAGTATTAGACACCGATGAGTTTAAAAACTCTCCTGCACCTCTTTTGATGGCTCTAGGAAAGGACGTTAAAGGAACGCCAACTTTTGCTGACTTAGCGGAAATGCCTCACTTGTTGATTGGAGGAACTACTGGATCAGGAAAAACAATTTGTCTTAACTCTATCATTTTAAGCTTATTATACAGAAACAGTCCCGATGAAATGAAATTAATCTTAGTTGATCCTAAGAGAGTAGAGTTTCCAATTTACTCTAATTTAGAACATTTACTTTGCCCAGTAATTTATGATGCTAATCAAACACTTGTCACTTTAAAATGGTTAGTTGGAGAAATGGAAAGAAGATTTACTGTTTTAGCTGAAGCTCATAGCAGAGACATTACATCTTACAATCAAAAAATGGAGAAGAAAGGAGAAGACAAACTTTCTTATATAATCCTGATTATTGATGAATTGGCCGATTTAATGAGCGTCAAAGGAAAAGAGATTGAATCGTATGTTGTAAGATTAGCTCAAATGTCACGAGCCACTGGAATACACTTAATCTTAGCCACCCAAAGGCCATCAGTAGAAGTTATTACTGGACTAATCAAGGCAAACATTACATCAAGAGTTGCTCTTAAGGTTGGTTCATTAGTTGATTCAAGAACAATATTAGATGGATCAGGTGCAGAGAAATTGCTAGGAAAAGGTGATCTACTTTTATTATCAAAAGAATTTTCCAAGCCAAAAAGAGTTCAGAATCCTTTCATATCAGAAAATGAAATTAAAAAGGTAATTAATTGGATTACTGATTCTAATCTTGCAATTAAGGAAGAGGCCCCAGAGTCGTTATTGGAAACAGAAACAGAGGAAGATAATTCTTTAATGAGTGAATTAACTAAATCAGCTGAAGCACCAGAAACACAAATGGATAATTTTTACTCTAAAGAAGATCCAATGTATGAAGAAGCAAAGCGAACAGTTATATCATCAAAGAAGGCCTCAACTTCACTATTGCAAAGAAGGTTGGGAATAGGGTATGCTAGAGCTGCAAGGTTAATGGATATATTAGAAGAGCGAGGCATTGTTGGCCCTCAAGAGGGAGCTAAGCCAAGAGAAGTATATTTTAGTGAAGAAGAATAATTAATAATAATAAAAAAAATATGTCAATAGAAAACCCATTTAAAAACGGAGAAAGTAAATTTGATAAACTAACAAAGCTTCGTAAGGAAAAAGGTCTTCCAGATCAAATTGTTGAAAAAAGGAAGGATCATCACAAAGACATTGTTGTGGAGACCCCTAAGGGATACGACAGCAAAAAGCGCATTGAAAAAATTATTGAACAGCAACGCATTGAAAAACAAAACAATTAATTATGGCCAAAAAGAAAGAAGAGAAACAAAAAATTAATCTTGAAGAGGCAATATCAGAGATTCAAGAAAAATATGGCGAGGGAGCAATAATGAAGTTAAAGGATGCTCAAAAAGTTAATGTAGATGTTGTTCCTACCGGCTCTCTTTCTATGGATTTAGCTTTAGGTGTAATGGGTATCCCACGAGGGAGAATTATTGAAATATATGGAGGAGAAAGTACTGGGAAAACAACACTTTCGCTAAGCATAATTGCTGAAGCACAAAAAACAGGTGGTGTTACTGCCTTTATTGATGCTGAGCATGCACTAGATCCTGATTATGCTCAAAGAATTGGAGTTAATGTTGACGACCTTTTAATTTCTCAGCCCGATTCAGCCGAACAGGGACTTCAAATTGTTGAAAGTTTAGTTAGGTCTGGTGAAGTTGATGTAATAGTAATTGATTCAGTTGCTGCATTAGTCCCAAAGGCAGAGGTGGCAGGGGAAATGGGAGAATTACAAATTGGACTTCAGGCAAGATTAATGTCACAGGCACTAAGGAAACTTTCTTCAATTGTTTCAAAAACTAAAACAATAGTGATTTTCTTAAATCAAACAAGAATGAAAATTGGTGTTATGTTTGGTAACCCAGAAACGACTCCAGGAGGGTTAGCACTGAAGTTCTATAGCTCAGTAAGAATTGAATTAAGAAGAATTGCTCAGATAAAACAAGGAGATAGTATTATTGGAAATAGAGTAAAGGGCAAGATCGTTAAAAATAAAGTTGCTGCTCCTTTTAAGACAGCAGAGTTTGATATTTATTATAATGAAGGAATATCAAAATACTCTGAAGCAGTTAACTTAGGAGCAAAAGAAGATATTGTTAAAAAGTCAGGAGCACATTTTAGTTATGGGGACATTAAATTAGGTGCGGGGATAGAAAAAGCAAAAGAGTTCTTGAAAGAAAATCCTAAAATATTAAAAGAAATACAAAAAGAAATAAAAGAAAAGAACCTTTAAATGGTTCTTTTACCTTGCTACGAATGGGAGTAGTCCCATTATTCTCGCTCTCTTTATAGCAGTAGAGATTTCTCTTTGATGCTTTGCACAAGCACCTGTTTTTTTCTTTGGCTTAATTTTTCCTGATTTTGAGATGTATCTTTGAAGATTATCTGTATCACGGAAATTAATTTCATCTATATTTCTTTTACAAAAGTAACAGTACATATTTTTTATTTCTTATTAAAAGGGAATATCTTTAATGTCTATTTCGTCCCCATCTTCAATGACTGGAATGTCATCATCTTGCTTTTCTTGTTTTTTTGGAGCTTCGCCTCCTTGACCTTTAGGACCCATTTGTAGGTTTTCACCAACTATTTCAGTCATATATCTTTTTATACCATTTTTATCTTCCCAGTTTCTATTCTGTATTCTTCCCTCAATCATAACGAGAGAGCCCTTAGAAAGGAACTGAGAGGCAATTTCAGCTAACCTAGCCCAAAGGACAATTCTATGAAATTGAGTATCTTCTTGAAGTTGGCCTGACTTATCTTTCCACTTTCTACTTGTTGCTAATGAAAATGTTGAAACACTTTGACCGGATGGAGTTGACTTCATTTCAATGTCTGTAGCAATCCTTCCGATTAAAAATACTTTGTTTAGATCCATATTTTTAAATTATTATTATTCTCCTAACATTTCTTCTAATTTTTCGTCAATTTTTTCTATATCTTCTTTTTTCTTAGCATTACTTTCTAGTGATTTGGGAACTCTTTTCTTCTTTTCCTTTTTTGATTTAGTTTCTTTCTTAATAAAAAGGGAACGAAGAACATTGCCACTTTCTTTTAGAGTTTTTTCAACTGCATCAAGCACTTCTTTTTTGTCTATTTCTTCGTCTTCAATGTGTAGGTTAAAGTAGTATAACCATGCATCATTTTGGTCTGAAATTGGGTAAGCTAACTTTATTCTTTCTGGTTTAGCTTCGCCATCAATCTTCCCATGGATTTGTAGATCTCCTCTAAGCTTTTCTACAAAAGAAATAGCATCGTCTTCACCGAGTGCAGGTGAAATTAATAGGTTTATTTCGTAAAACATTTTTTATTTATTATTATCCTTATCTTGCTTGCGAAGGCATTTAAGGTGTTTATAATATACCAATTTTTAACCAACTGGTCAAGCGCTTAATTTTGTTATATAATAAGGATATGATATTTAAAGCATATGATATACGAGGTATATACGGAGAACAATTAAATGAAGACACGGCTTATAAAATAGGTAGAGCGTTTGTGGTGTATATGGGTCCTAAAATAGTTGTAGCAAGAGATAATAGATTGTCCTCCGATTCTCTTTTTGAAGCACTTACAAGGGGAATTACTGATCAAGGAGGTGATGTCTATAATATTGGTCTATCAACTTCGCCAATGTTCTATTATGCTGTTTCTAATTTAGATTGTGACGGGGGGATTATTATTACAGCGAGCCACAACCCACCAGAATATAATGGATTTAAGATGGTTAGAAATAATGCAATGCCTTTGAGTGGGGAAGATGGAATTGATCAAATAAAGAAATTAGTTGAAGAGAATAATTTTATCTCTTCAGATAAAGGTAGTATATATAATAAAGACATCACTAGTGACTATATCAATTATTTTGAAATAAAAAAACACAACCTTAGGGTTGTTGTTGATACTGCTAACAGTGTTTCAGGGTTAATTGTTGGAAAAATGTTTAATGGTGTTCAATTGTTCCATATTAATAGTGATCTTGATGGTTCTTTTCCTAATCATGAACCTAATCCTTTGAAAGAAGAAAACATTAAAGACCTTAGAGAAAAAGTTTTAGAATGCAATGCTGATATAGGAATATCTTTTGATGGAGATGGAGATAGAGTTTTTTTTATTGATGAAAACGGAGAATTAATTTCATCGGATTTAATAATTGCTTTAATTGCTAAATTAATTGATAAAAAAGTATTGTATGATATCCGTTGTAGTAATATTATTAGAGAAACAGCAAGAGAATCAGTGATGTATAGAGTAGGGCATTCTTTTATTAAGCAAAAAATGAAAGATGATGATATTTTCTTCGGTGGAGAACATTCTGGCCATTATTACTTAAAGCAAGGGTCGTCATATTACGAATCACCATATTTTGTAATTTATAAATTATTTGAAGCAATGGAAGGCAAAAAATTATCAGAATTAATTGCTCCATTTAGAAAATATTATCACTCGGGAGAGCTTAATTTTGAAGTTAAGGATAAGCAGTCAGTTCTTGAAGAAATAGAAAAAAGATATTCTAACGGAGAAATAAACAAAATAGACGGGATTAGAATTGATTTTGACGATTGGTGGTTTCTGTTAAGAGGATCAAACACAGAGCCGGTTTTAAGATTAATTGTTGAAGCAAAAAGTAAGGAATTATTAGAAGATAAAATTAAAGAGCTAGTCCCATTCTTTTCCTAACAACTTTCATTTTTTCTTCAGCCCTTGCTTCGGCAAGTTTTTTTCCTTCTTCTAGGATTTTTTTAATATCCTCTTTTTCCATTCTGTTTTCTTGAATTACTTTTAATTTATCAATTAATAATTCAGATAAAGATTTTTTAAAGTCACCATATCCTTTACCCTCAAATTCTTTTTCAATATCTTTAATTGATTTTTTAGAAAATAGGGAATAGATGTTTAGCAGGTTTGAAATACCTTTCTTTTTTGTTAAATCAAATCGTATTTCATTTTCTGAATCTGTTTGAGCACTCATTACTTTCTTTTTAATATCTTCTGGGCTATCAAAAATACCAATACATCCCTTAGGGTCTCCCGTTTTGGACATTTTTTTGTCTGGCTCTTGTAGGGAATATATTGTTGCTCCTTCTTTTGAAATTAGTGATTCTGGAAGAATAAAAGTTTCTCCGTATTTATTATTAAACTTTTGAGCAATGTTTCTTGTTAGTTCAACATGTTGTGTTTGATCTTTTCCTACGGGAACAAGATTAGCATCGTAAAGCAAAATATCTGAAGCCATTAAAACAGGATAGTTTAATAATCCAGCATTAATATATTCTTTATGTTTTTTTGACTTATCCTTAAACTGAGTCATTCTTTGGAGTTCTCCCAGGGGCGTAATTGAGCCCAATAACCAAGTAAGTTCAGTGTGTTGTTTAACATCTGATTGGATAAACAATATGCATTTTTTAGGATCAATTCCACAAGCTAGATATATTGAGGCAACCTCAAGGATTGTATCTTGAAGAGTTGATTCGTTATAGGGCGTAGTGATAGCGTGCCAGTCAACGATAGAAAAGATGCAATCGTTTTCCTCTTGCAATTGTAGCCACTGGTTAATAGCACCTAGATAGTTTCCTATGTGTATGTCTCCGGTTGGTCTAATGCCACTAAAAACTTTTTTCATACTTCAATTATTACAGGTAGAACCATTGGACGTCTTTGTGTTTTTTGAAAAAGGAAGTCGCTAAGATTATTTCTTACATTGTCTTTAACATATGTCCAATTTGTTACTTGGCCAGATGTTGTTGATTTTTCAATAGTTGCGATAACCTTTTTTCTTGCTTGATAAAGTAAGTCCTTTGATTCTTTTAGGTAAATGAATCCTCTTGAAATAACATCGGGGGATTCTTGAACCTTGCCTGTCTTTCTATTAACTACTGCTATTATAACAAATATTCCGTCTTTTGCCAGCATTTGCCTATCTCTTAAAACAACCTCTCCAACGTCACCAATACCAAGACCGTCAACCATGATATATTCTGCACTAACACTTTTCTTATCAATTATGGCCCTATCCTTTGTAATGTTAATTATATTACCATTATCAGCTAAAATAGTTTGATTTTCTTTGTATCCACATTCGTCTTCAATTAATCTAGCGTTAGCGAAAAGCATGGAGAATTGTCCATGAACAGGCATAAAGAATTTTGGTTTCATTATGCCTACCATTTGTTTAATTTCATCTCTTTGAGCGTGGCCTCCTGCATGGATATCCATCATCTTGTAATGAAAAACATTTGCTTTTTGTCTAATGAAATCGTCCTTCAACATTTGAACAGATCTTTCGTTTCCTGGAATAACAGAAGATGAAAAAACAATGGTGTCGCCGGGCTTAATTGAGATTGATTGATGTTCTCCTGTGGCAATCTTCATTAGTCCTGCGTTTTCTTCTCCTTGAGCGCCTGTGCAGAGAATAGTTGCTTGGTTGTCAGGTAAGTCATTAACTTCAGCAACTTTTTTTAATAAAGTTCCTTTTTGTGATTTTAAATAACCTAATTTCTTTGTTACCTCAACATTGCTTCTCATTGAGTGACCAATAAAGCCAACTTTTCTATTATATTTTTCAGAAAGTGTTACTGCTTGTTGAATCCTATTTATTAATGAAGAGAATGTTGCGATGATAATTCTTCCTTTTGCTCCAGCAAAAATTTTATCCATATTTTCAAAAATATCTTTTTCTGATAATGAGTGTCCTGGTTCTTCGGCTCCTGTTGAGTCACACATTAATAAATGAACTCCGTCTTTTGCTATTCTTTCTAGCTTTTTAAAATTAGTTGGCTGTTCATTAACCGGGAAGTCATCAAATTTAAAGTCAGATGTATGAACAATGTTTCCTACAGGCGTTTTAATTAAAAGACCCATATTGTCTGGAATGCTGTGATTTTGTCTAAAGAATTCAACTTCAAAAACACCAAGTTTTATCTTTGAGCCATCTTTGACTTCATTAATATCAAGTTTTGGTTGATCTTTGAACTCATCTTGTCTTTTCATTGTAATTCCTTTTGCTAGAGGGGCTGCATAAATTGGTGGGTTGCCAATTCTATTCCAGACATAGGGAACGGCGCCAATGTGATCATAATGGCCATGAGTAATAACAACTCCAACGACATTCTTATATCTTTTATTTTCTAATAAATATGATATGTCGGGGATGATGTAATCAATTCCAGGCATTGTTTCTTCAGGCATACGAAAACCCATATCAATAATTAAAATTGAGTTCTTGTATTCAAGAAGCATCATATTTCTTCCAACTTCTCCTAGTCCACCCAAAGGTATAACCTTTAATGTGTCATTGTGTTTTGTGTTTTTTTTCTTTACTTCCATATTCTTTTTTCTTTTATATACCATTTATTTATTTCTACGAATCTTTTTGATGGATCAACAATTTTTTCAATTGTAAATCCTTTTAAGTTTTTATTTATTATATAATGATAGTTTGGTGCATATAGGGGAATTACAGGAGCATCTTCAATAATTAATGCCTCTAATTCTGATAATGCATTTAATCTTTCTTCATTTTCTAATGTTCTAATTTTTTCAATAATTTCATCGGCTTTAGTGCTTTGATAAAGCGACAAGTTTAAACCAGGATCAACTCTTTGTGAAGAATGATAAAAAGGAGTTGGCTCAAGTATTCCTCCTAATTGAACTCCAAACAGTAAAATATCAAAGTCCCTGTTTGTTATTACTCTTTTTATAGCACTAGCATCATACGTTTTTACTTCTATTTCAATTCCATATTTTTCCCACTGCTCTTTAATATTATTTGCTGTTTTGATTAATTCTGGATGGGTAGTTGTTTTTAAAACAAACGACATTTTAATTTCTTCTTCGGGAACAACAAAGCATACTTCATTTAATTTTTTAATTGTACTTGCTTTAACAACTCCGTTTCCGCTAGTTAGATTATTAGGGACTAAAATATCTTCTTTGTATTTTTCTTGAAATAGGATTACAGCATCTTTTGTTTTTTGTCCAAAATATCCAGAAATAGTTCCCGATGGATATATATCGCTATTCTCAGAAAGGCACTCTTGAAGCTTCCTTACTTCTGCGTTATTACTACCAACTTGCAAAGTCCTAGTAAATTGGAAGCCACTTGATCTTTCAATTGTTTTTGTTCTTGTTCCTTCTTTAATTAAGTAACCATTTTTCTCTAACAAATTTATTCCTTGTTCTTCATCAAATGACAATGTTTCTTCTATCTCATCAAGGCCGTAGAAACTTGATAGGAAAGGGGATTCTAATTCTCTTTGGGTTAATAATGTTAGCGCCTGCCTTATTTCCTTATTATCTAATGGCTTTCTTTGATTATTCAAGAAAAGATTATAATAACTTGGCATTTTAATGATTTGAGCGTCTTTATGGTAAGCAATGCTTGCTGAATTAATCTTTCCTCTTTCATAGCTTCTTTTTAATTCATCTTCATTATTAAAGAAGAATAACTCAACCCTACTTATATACGGTGGATTGTCATAATAATAATTGTTTCTTTGAAGAACAATTGATTTTATTGTTTTGTCTCCATTCTGATTAACTTTCTCTATTTTGTAAGGACCGCTTCCAATTGGATTGAAAATATTTAATTGGATATTTGAAGTCATTGCCTGAAAAGTTTTTTCTTCCCAGATATGCTTCGGCATAATTTTAAGATTTACCAGTGATTCTTTGAATCCAGTATATGTTTGCCTTAATGTTAATAGCGCATCATATTCTGACATCTTTTCAATTTCAACTCCTAGCCAGTTTGTTCTGAGGGGACTTGAATATTCTGTTTTTTGAACTAATTCAATTGTAAATATTACATCATCAATTGTTAGTGGTGTTCCATCATGCCACTTTACATTTTCTTTGATTGAAAAAACAATATTTCTTCCTCCATTTTCAACTGTATAATTACTAATTAAATCAGGAACAATTTCTCCTTGTCCGTTGTATTTCATCAATCCTGAAAAAATTAACTCAACAAGATCTTTGTCAGTGTCAGAAATAGATGAGTATAGGGGATTAATTAATTGTGGTTGTCCAACTACACCTTCCTTTATATGTCCATAATTAGCAGGAACAATGATTGTGTTGTCAATATAGAAAGAGTGGAGACAAATTGAAAGGGAAGTGATAAATATCACAAAAAGCAATCCAAAGAAAATTCTTTCCTTTTTTCCTAAAATTCTAAAAAATTGTAGCCATTGCTTTTTCGATGGCCACTTGTTTTGTTTTATCATTTTTTAAGATAGCAAGTTTAGCAGGGCAAGAACAATAAAAGCTACTGTTAAAACAACCGTTCCGTACATTAACTTTTTTTGAACTCCTCTCCTTGTGCTATAAACTTCTCCACCTCCACCAAAAGCAGAACCTAATGCAGTTCCACGCTGTTGCAAGAGGATTAGAATAACTAGCAACACGGATACTATTGTTTGTGCGATAAGTAATTGATCTTTCATAAGATTGCTGAGGTCAGTTTTTCTGTGCCCCAAATTATTATTGTTGAAAAGAAAAGATTATCAATTCCAGTTATGTTAAACATATATGAGGGGAACAACTCATTAACTAACCATATAAGAAAGAGCATAATAACAATTGAGAATAAATTAAATGTTATTAGTCGTATGGGTAGAGTTATTAAAGAAAGTATAGGTCTTATAAAGAATAATAATAATCCAGTTATTGCTCCAATAAGCAGTATAGTTTTTATTTCTCCGTCATAGCTTACTCCTGACAAAAAATATATAGAAGCACTAACTCCAATTATTCCAGAGATGACCTTTACTAGCAGTCCGTTCATATGGTATTATGATAGCAGAATTATTATTAAAGTCAATATATATGAAAAAATCCTTATGTTATAGTGTTGTTATCCTCCTATTAATGTTTGGTGCAGGTATTTATTTTTACCCTTTGATGCCTGAGCAAATTGCTTCGCATTGGAATTTTCAAGGAGAAGTTGATGGTTACATGTCTAAGTTTTGGGGATTATTTTTTATGCCCCTGCTTATACTATTTGTAAATATATTGATGTTCCTTGTCCCTAAAATTGACCCTAAAAGAATTAACATAGAAAAGTTTAAAGATTCTTATGGTAATTTCATTATCATGTTTAATCTTTTTATGCTCTATATCTTTTCTTTAACCATCGCCTGGAATGCAGGATATTATTTTGATATGACCCTATCAATCCTTCCTGCTCTTGCAGTATTATTCTTTTTTGTTGGTCAACTAGTTGGAAAAGCAAAAAGAAACTATATGATAGGAATTAGATTACCATGGACGCTGGACAATGATATTGTTTGGGATAAAACACATAAAAAGGGGGAGAGGGTGTTTAAAATTGTAGCTATTGCTATTCTTTTGGGATTATTTTTTAAAGAATATGCTTTTTGGTTTATGTTCGCCCCATTAATTCTCGGAATCATTTATCTTGTCGTCTATTCATATATTGAGTACAAGAAGCTTGACAAATAAGAATATTGCCAATATACTTAATTTAATAATAGTAATATTGTCAATATGTTTAATTTAACAAAATTAGAAGAAATAGTTAATGATCAAAGAGAGGTTTTTCATAGAAAGGATAAGGGGGTAGAAAGATTAATTGATTTTGATAGATATATAAAAACAAAGCAAATCGTCATTCTTTCGGGGATTAGGAGAAGTGGAAAGTCAACTCTTCTAAAACAGCTTTCAGACAAGCTAAAGGAAGATTTTTATTATATTAATTTTGATGATGAAAGATTAATTGATTTTGATGTTTCTGATTTTGACAGTTTGTTAACTGTTTGGAAAAAAAGCCATCAATCAAAAAACATATTAATTGATGAAATACAGAATATAGAAAAATGGGAAAGATTTATAAGGAGAATCTATGAAGAGGGCTATAAGATTTTTATAACTGGATCTAATGCTAAGTTATTATCTTCCGAGCTATCAACTCATCTTACGGGAAGATATTTTAAAATTGAGGTTTATCCATTTTCCTTTAAGGAGTGTTTAATTTTTAATAATATTGATTTTAAAAAAGTATCATCTTCTAATAGAGTTAAGATAATGAAAGCATTTGATGATTATCTTGTTAGTGGAGGATTTCCTGATTTTATAAAATATAAAGATGAGGAGTTTCTTAAAAGAACATATGAAGATGTTGTATATAAGGATATAATCACTCGTTTTGGAATTAAAGAAGTATCTTCCTTTAGAAGGGTTTCTTCTTTTGTTTTTTCTAACTTTACGAAAAAAATAGGGTATAAAAAAATAGCCGAAAATTTAGAAATTAAAAGTCCAATATCAGTAAGAGATTATATTGGATTTTTACAAGAATCATATTTAATCTTTGAATTGTTTAAGTATGATTATTCGCTCAAGAAGCAATTTGTTTCTGACAAAAAAGCTTATGTTATTGATAATGGAATGAGAAGTGTAGTGTCATTTTCTTTCTCAGAAGATAAGGGGCGACTTTTAGAAAACTTGATATATATTGAATTAAGAAGAAGGGGGTGCAATGTATTTTTTGATAAAGGTAAAAATGAATGTGATTTTCTAATAGAAGAAAAAGGAAAAATAATTGAAGCAATTCAGGTTTGTTACTCTTTAAATGACGGCAATCAAGAAAGGGAAGTGGCTGGCTTAGTAGAATCATTAAAGAAAAATAATTTGAAAAAGGGTACAATAATTAATTATAGCGATGAAAAAGTAATTAATTATGATGGTTTTACTGTTAACATAATTCCAGCAATTAATTTCTTGACAACAAAAAATTAATGGATATAATAGTATTATCACTCTAATAATTTAATTGATAAAAATATATGAAGATAAAACCATTGTCAAACAATATTGTAATTGAACAATTGAAAGAAGAAGAAAAAACAAAAGGAGGTATACTTCTTCCCCAATCAGCAGAAAAAGAAAGACCTCAACAAGGTAAAGTTATTTCTGTTGGCCCAGGAAAAACAAACAGTCACGGAAAAGTTATTCCAATGAATGTTAAAAAAGGGGACCTAGTGCTTTTTAGTAAGTATACTCCCCATGAAATTAAGATTGAAGGTAAAGAATACTTAGTTTTAAAAGAAGAAGATATATTAGCAATAATTGAATAAAAAATATGTCAAAACAAATTTATTACTCTGAAGAAGCAAGAGCAAAATTAAAAGCTGGCGTTGATAAGTTAGCTAATGCCGTTACAGTAACTCTAGGACCAAAAGGTAGAAATGTTGTTCTAGAAGAAAGTTTTGGTTCTCCAACAATCACTAATGATGGTGTTTCAATAGCTAAAGTAATTGAGCTAGAAGATAAAGCAGAAAATGTTGGAGCAAGCATTGTAAAACAAGTTTCGGAAAAAGCCAATGATGTTGCAGGAGACGGAACAACCACAGCTACACTATTAGCACAATCTTTAATTAGAGAAGGGCTTAAAAATGTAACTGCTGGGACAAGCCCACTAGCCATTAAAAGAGGAATGGAAATAGCTTGTATAGAAGTAGTTAAAGAGCTTAAAAAAATATCTAAACCAATATCGGTGGAGGCCCAAATGGCTCAAGTTGCGACTATTTCAGCTGAGAATGGCGAGCTAGGAACATTAATTGCTAAAACAATTAGTGAGATTGGAAAAGATGGTGTTATTACCATTGAAGAATCAAAAGGCCTAGGCATAGAAAAAGAAGTGGTTAAAGGTCTTCAGTTTGACGAGGGATATGTTTCTCCATATATGGTGAGCGACACTGAAAGAATGGAGGCAATTCTTGAAGATCCCTACATATTGATTACAGACAAAAAGATTACATCAATTCAAGAGATAGTTCCTCTTTTAGAAAAAATTGTTAAGTCGGGAGGAAAAGATATATTAATTATTGCAGAAGGTCTTGAGGGCGATGCTTTAACAACGCTAATAGTAAACAAGCTAAGAGGAACATTTAATGCCTTAGCAGTGAAAGCTCCAGGATATGGAGACAGAAAAAAAGAAATTCTTGAGGATATTGCAATTGTCACAGGGGGGCAAGTAATTTCAGAAGATTTAGGAATAACAATGGAAAATGTTGAGCTTGCTCAATTGGGGAGAGCTAGGAAAATAATATCTACAAAAGACAATACAACTGTCGTTGAAGGAAAAGGTAAAAAAACAGAAATTGAAAAAAGGATCAATCAAATTAGAAATCAGATTGAAAAACAAGAATCAAGCTACGAAAAAGAAAAGCTTCAGGAAAGATTAGCAAAATTAACAGGTGGCGTTGCGGTAATTAAGGTAGGAGCAGCTACTGAGATTGAGCAAAAAGCAAGAAAGCACAAGACAGAAGATGCTTTGTCAGCAACAAGAGCAGCTATTGAAGAAGGGATTGTTCCTGGTGGGGGAGTTGCACTTTTAAGATGTCAAAAAGCATTAGAAGGAATGAAATTAAAGGGAGAGGAAAAAATCGGACTAGAAATTGTTAAAAGAGTTCTTGAAGATCCATTAAGGAAAATATCAGATAACGCTGGCAAAGATGGTTCAGTTATTGTTTCCGAAGTTAAGAAGTTAGCACAAAATGAGGGATACAATGCAAAAGATGATAAGTATGAAGATATGATTGAGGCAGGGATAGTTGATCCAACAAAAGTAGTAAGATCTTGCATAGAAAATGCCTTGTCAGCTGCTTCAATGCTTCTAACAACAGAATGTATCGTGGTTGATAATCCAGAAGAAAAAGAAAATACACCACCTCAAATGCCAATGGGCTACTAATCTTTGACAAAAGGGAAATAAAAGGGTATTTTTTTCTTAATGAAGAAAAAACATATTGCTACCCTTTTATTTTTTTTATGTCTTTTTGGAGTAGTTGTTATAGCTATGCAAGCTTCTCCTGAAGAAAATGCTCCCTTGAATGGAAAAGATAAAGTAATTTTGTCTCTTAAAGAAAAGACGGCTACTTAGATTCTAATCCAAAGTGCAACATTTAAGACGATCCATGGAATACCTCATTCGGGGTTAAATATCCAAGTCTCTTTCTGGGGCGATTATTTAATAATCGCTCTACTTTTTTAACTTGTTCTTCTGTAATATTATCAAAAGACATTCCTTTTGGGAAGAATTGTCTAATTAATCCATTACAATTTTCATTAGAACCTCTTTCCCAAGAATGATAGGCATTAGCAAAATATACATCTATTTTAGCTTCTTTTTCAATTAACTCGTATTCTGCATTTTCGCTTCCATTATCATAAGTTACAGTGTGTTTTTTATTCTTCGGAATAGTTTTAAACATAGCCAATGTCTTTTCTTTCATTTCTCCTGCTGTCTTGTTTTTCATTAATCCTATTCTCACAAGACCACTTTTTCTTTCTACATGAGTTAGCAATACAGAACCTTTCTTGTTATTGCCCCACACAGTATCTCCCTCCCAATCTCCGATGCGCTCTCTTGTTTCGACAATAGAGGGACGTAAAGAGATGTTCTTTTTCTTTTCTATAGCTTTTCTTTGTTTTATTCTAATACTAGTACCTCTTTTTCTACGATATTTACCTTTTTGACATCTTAGAAATTTAACTAATCCTTGTCTATCTTCATAGATGAAACTATATATACTATCTTTTCCTATCCTCGCTCCTTTGTTTTTTAATCTTCCGCTAATCTCTTCTGGACTTAGATAAATTTTTAAATGCTTGATAATGATCTTTTTTAAGTTAGAATTATTATCTATCTTTCTAAATCTTTGATTTGCTTTAATTCTTCTTTCTTTAGTTCTCTTTTTTGCTGTTCTTGCATTATACATACCATCTTCTTTAGAATTTCTTTTCTTTTCTCTCCAAATACTAGTACGATGCTTGTTAAGCAATCTTGCTATCTCTTTTTGCTTTATTTGAGTTCTTAATAATATTGCTAGCTCATTTCGATTAATTGGTGTAATATGTGTATAGGACATCTTTGTTAGTATTTTATTTTTTGTTGATTATTTAAAATATTATACCATAACAAGGTGTCCTTTTTGTATCATCTTAATGTTGCACTTCGGAGTAGAATGCAGGCTAATATAATTGACAAAATTAAAGGAGTTGATGGTGACAATGATGAGTATAGTAGCACAGATGAAAAACAAGAAAATATCGTAGTAGATAAAATTATTACTCCAACTCAGGAGACAATAAATATCACCAAAGAGAAAACAACAGAAAAGGTAGAGCAAATTATTGAAACGATAACAACTCCAGTTAAAAACACTACTAATTCATTAGCAAAACAATTAATAGAGTGGCTATTATCTCTATTGAGCCCAGAAGAAATAAGAGATATTTTTGAAGGGGAGTTCAATATGTCAAGGCCATTTAGAAATGTCATACCACGAGCCATATAGAAATGTCATACCTATCGAAATTAATTAGTTATTTTTTCAATTAAAACCGGTTGATTT
>JASGMO010000006.1 GCA_030156465.1 Patescibacteria group bacterium | reverse complement strand
TTGCTTTTTACTGTAAATCAATCCCAAAGAAAAGAAGAAAGAAGATATTAATATTAGTGCTATTATTTCGCCACTTTTATCTTTGACAAAATTGATTATTTTTGTTAACATTTGCTTGTTATTATCGAGTAACTATATATTAGATTAAAATTAATAAAGAGTCAAAAAAATGTCAACAACGAAATCCGCCGGTACAAGTAGGCTCGGAAGAGATTCAAAAACAACGAAATCCGCCGGTACAAGTAGGCTAGGAAGAGATTCAAACCCAAAGTATTTAGGCGTTAAATTATTTGAAGGTCAAAAGACTAAAATAGGTTCAATTATTATCCGTCAAAGAGGGACTAAGTTTATTGCAGGTAAAAATGTAAAAATGGGCAAAGATAACACCCTTTATGCAATAAAAGAAGGAAAAGTATATTTCACTACTAAAAGAAAAAAGTTATTTGATGGTTCTCAGAGAATCGCAAAGACAGTAAACGTAGAATAAGAAAATGAGGGCTTCCCCTCATTTTTTCATAGCTCTTATAAATTGATTGAATAGTGGATGCGGGCTTAACGGCCTTGATTTTAATTCTGGATGAAATTGTGTTGCAACAAAAAATGGATGATCTTTTAATTCAATAATCTCAACTAGTCCTTTTTCAGGGTTAGTTCCAGCGATTACAAGCCCCTTAGAAGTAAGTTGGTCTAGATATTTATTATTGACTTCATATCTGTGTCTGTGTCTTTCTGATATGTTTTCTGTCTTATATGCTTTACTACTTATAGTCCCCTTATTAAGCTTACAATTCCATGCACCCAAACGCATAGTTGCCCCATATTTGTGCTTGTCCATAACTTCTTTTTGTCCTTCCATTAAATCAATTAATGGATTTTTTGCTTTAGGATTAAACTCAGTTGATGTAGCATCTTTAATTCCACAAACATTTCTAGCAAATTCAATCACAGATAATTGAAGACCTAAACACAATCCTAAGAAAGGTATTTTATTTTTTCTACAATATTCTATTGTTTTTATTTTCCCTTCAGTTCCTCTTATACCAAAACCACCGGGAACGATTACACCATCATATTTCTTGAGTTTTGCTAATTCCTTGCTGTCTTTTTCTATTTTCCCAGAAGATATCCACTCAATTACTGGATTTCTATTATTATCCCAAGAACTATGTTTAATTGCTTCAAGAACTGAGATGTATGAATCAGTCAATGAAAAACCATCACTTTCAAAATACTTACCAACAATACCTATCTTAATATCTTTCTTTTTAGGATCTTTTATTTTATCTACTAATTTATTCCATTCGCTACCATCTCTTTTTTTATTTCTTAATTTTAGCTTTTTAATTATTCTGTCACCTAATCCCTCCTTTTCAAAATTAAGAGGTATTTCATATATTGAGTCAACATCTGGAGCAGAAATTACATCTTTAGGATCAATACTACAAAATGTTGATATCTTTCTTTTTCTTGTTTGGTCTAATGGAACGCTGGCTCTTCCTAAGATAAAGTCGGGCTGGATTCCTGCTTCATTTAATAACCTTGATGATGTCTGAGTTGGTTTTGTCTTCATTTCTCCTATTGTTTTAATAGTTGGAAGGAAGGTTACTAAAGCAAATAAAACTCTTTTAGGGTATCTTAATTTCATCATCCTTGCCGCTTCTAAGAATAGAAGATTTTGATATTCCCCTATTGTTCCTCCTATTTCAATAACCACAAAATCGGCCTTATCTTTTTTTGCTACTTTTTCTATTCTGCTTATAACTTCATTTGGAATATCTGGAACAACCTCAACACATCTTCCATTGAACTCAAGATTTCTTTCTTTTTCTATTACTGATTGATAAACTCTTCCAGTGGTAATTGAATTTTCTGTAGAAAGGTTAATATCTAAAAATCTTTCATAGTTTCCTAAATCTTGATCGCATTCAGTTCCGTCATCAGTAACAAATGTTTCGCCATGCTCAATTGGGTTCATGGTTCCTGCATCAACATTAATATATGGATCAATTTTAACTGCGGAAACAGTAAATCCTCTATTTTGAAGTATTTTTGCAATTGAAGCTGTAGCTGCGCCCTTGCCTACGCTTGACATTACGCCTCCTGCAACAAAGATGTAGTGTGTCATATTCAAATAATTATTTTAATTTTCCCCTCTAAGCTATTTTCTAGTTTTAATTTAACTAAATATTCTCCTTGATGCTTAATTGGTTCATCAATTTCTATGCTTGATTTATCAACAATAAATCCTAATTCTTTCAGCTTGTCTGATATTTTTTGTTCGTTTATTGATTCAAAAAGTTGTCCCTCTTCTCCCACTTTAGTTTCAATCTTTATTTCCTGACCTTCTAATTCTTTAATCATTTTTTCATTTTCTTTTTGTCTTTCTTCGGCAATCTTTAATTCTAAGTTCTTTTGATCTTCAATTTTCTTTAGAGAATCTTTGTCTGCTACAACGGCAGATCCGTTAGGAAACAAGAAATTTCTTGCATACCCTGGTGAAACCTCTTTAACTTCAAACTTTCTACCTAATTTTTTAATATCTTTTAATAGTATTACTTTCATATATTTATTTTTTTAATTATTTCTTCAATTGCTTTTTCTAGTTGTGGGTCTTTTTGTTGTTCGTAATCTTCTATTGTTAATTCTACTTCTATATCAGGAGTAATTCCATTATCATTAATAATATTTCTATTAGGAGTTAACCATTCTGCTATAGTAACTTTTAGCATTGAGTTATTGTATATGCTAATTAATTTTTGAACTGTTCCCTTTCCAAAAGATTTCTCTCCAATTATCATCAAATTTCTATTGTCTTTTAGTGCTCCAGCAAGTATTTCAGAGGCAGAAGCAGTCCCTTCGTTAATTAATATGATGGTTGGATAATTCATTAGATCTCCTGAGCCATTAGCTCTAAATTCTTTTTCTATTCCATCTTTACTTTTCTCTATCATAACTAAATCATTTCTGTTTAATAGCCACCCAGAAACATCAATTGCTTGATTGACTAGACCTCCGGGGTTGCTTCTCAAATCTAGAATAATTCCTTTTGCATCGCTATTTATTATTTCAAAGACAGCTTTTCTAAAATCTTGGTTGGTTGAATTTGAAAAATGATAAAGACCAAGAAGAGCTATATTATTTTCTAGCATTTCTACCTCTACAGTGGGAACATTTATTACATCTCTTGTTATCTCTACATCAAAATTTTCACCATCTCTTAAAATAGTTAAGACAACTTTAGTTCCTTTTGGTCCTCTTATTATATCAACGGCCTCGTTAACTGATAAATTAGAAGTTGGTTTTTCATCTACGAATATTATTTTATCTCCTGGCCTTATTCCAGATCTATCAGCTGGAGTTCCTTTTATTGGTGAAATGGCAGTTAATTGTTTATCTCTTATTCCAATTTGTAATCCAATTCCTTCAAACTTACCGCTAATTGATTCTTGAATTGATGTTGCTCCCTCAGGATCAAAAAATTCAGTATAGGGGTCACCTAATGCATCAACCATTCCTGCTGCGGCACCGTAAGTCATTTTTTCTAGATTAATTTTACTTGGATCAACATAATTAAGATATATTTGATCTAGTGTTTTTTTAAGAATAGAAAGGTCTATATTTTCATCTGAATACGCCCTCTTGTAGCGTTCCTGAAAAAGGTATTCATGATAATAGAATCCGGACACAAAGGAAATCAAAACAAAAACCAAACATACTATTTTTGAGCTAATTTTCATATGCCTAAAGGATAGCATATTTTCTTTTTTGGGACAATAAAAAAGATGAAAATTATTTTTTCTTCATCTGTTCATCATCTGCACATTTTTCATGGCATGAGCATTGACCCTCTTTTTCTTTGTTTTTGCACTTGCAATCATTGCCACAGTTGCATTTATTTTCACTCATAAATTAATCACCAAAATCACATTACAACATTATGGAGATATAATCAATTTTTTTATACTTCACCAATGAGATAATTCCACTTACAATCAATAATCTTAACTTTAGCTTTTTCCCCTATTAATCCTTCTTTAACAGCAACTGCTCTTCCAGAGTCAGTTCTTGAAAGATAATTGTTTTTTCTCTTTTCTACAATCAAAACTTCTAGTTTTTTTCCAATGTATTTCTTATTCTTTTCATAATTGTAATTCTCAAATAATTCTGTCACTATTCTTGATCGGTCTTTTTTGATTCTATCAGGCAGGTCTTTTAGATTAAAATCAGCTGTTCCTTTTCTTTTTGAAAACTTAAAGATATGCAAAACTTCTGGCTTTACTTCTTC
Source organism: Patescibacteria group bacterium (assembly GCA_030156465.1). Lineage (GTDB taxonomy): Bacteria > Patescibacteriota > Minisyncoccia > Minisyncoccales > Minisyncoccaceae > UBA2558. The sequence goes on along the minus strand of JASGMO010000006.1, from coordinate 14,881 downwards.
AATGACTTTCAATGTTTTATTAAATGATTCTTCTGTTTCTAATGGGTGTCCAATAATAATATCGGTAGCAATAATGGATTCTTTGAATTTTTTCCTAAACTTTTTAACGATATTAGTAAAATCTTCTACCTTGTATCCCCTGTTCATCTTTTTGAGTAAATCGTTGTCGCCCGATTGAAGTGGTAGGTGGATAAAATTGTATATCTTATCTGATTCGTAGATATTAAGTAGTTCTTCAGTTACATATTTGGGATTCATCATCCCTAGTTTTATTTTAAAATCTCTATCAATTTTTACAATTTCTTTTAATAATAATGACAATGATTCGCCCCTATCCATTCCATAAACGGATAGATCTTGAGAGGTTAAATATATTTCACTACTATTTGATTCTTTAACTTTTTTAATTATTTCTTTAGCAGAGAAAGAAAATAATCCTTTTCTTGCAAACTTTGTTGCACAGTAAGTGCAATTTCCAAGGCAACCTTCAGCGATAGGGATTATTTTTGAAGAGCTTTTCTTTAATTTCACTTTATCGGTCTTTGTTTTTTTAATATCAACTTTAATTATTCCATCAACAATCTTATTTATTGACAAAAGGTTTGTCGGTCCAATAATTCCATCGGAAACTTTTTGACATTCTTCAAGAGAGATCATCGGCAAGCATCCTGTGATAATAATTTTTTTATCTTTTATTTTTTCTGCCTCCTTTAATATCTTTCTTTCTGTTTTTTCTACGACTCCACAAGTGTTCAAAATGACAAAATCAGCATCAGATAATGATGTTTCTTGATGTTTTTCTAACAATATATCCCTTATTATCTCCGAGTCGGACTGATTAAGTTTACAGCCATATGTTTTGATGTGGAAATTCATATAGTAATGGTATTCTATTTTTAATTCTTTTTCAATGTAACAATTTTAATTTTGGTGTATTATATATAGTGATGGACCTAGATGAAATAAAGGACTTTGTAGAGAGGTCACAGAAAAAAGATAAAGAGGCCTTCTCACGGTTATTTGATTTTTATTACGATAAAATTATTAGGTATGTTTTTAGAAGAACACTTGATGTTGAGTACAGCAAAGATATTACTTCAAATGTATTTTTAAAAGCGTTAGATAATATAGAGAGCTTTAAATGGAAAAATGGTATTAATAGTTTCAATGCTTGGATATTTAAAATTGCTACCAATGAAATAAATCAATATTTTAGAAAGCAAAATAGGTATAAGTTAATCATTGATGATCCTGAGATAAGATTTAACTTAAAAGATGAAAGTAATTTGTCGCTTGAGATTGAAAAGAAAATTGATAATGATAAATACTTAATGATTTTGAGTAAAGCGATTAAAGAATTAAAACCAATATACCAAGATATACTACATTTAAGATATTTTGAAGAAATGCCATATGATGAAATATCGGAAGTATTAAAAAAGAATGAGTCAACAGTCAGAGTTTATGCTAAGCGTGCAATAGAAGAATTGGAGAAAATCTTAGAAAAAGATGCTGTTAATTTTACAAACTATGAAAAAACTATTTAAAAAAGTAAAAAATGAAAATATATCTTTTGGTAATCACAAAGATGAGTTAAAGCAAGTATTACTATCAAGAGATTATTTTAATAAAAAAGTTGATTATTGGGATTGGAAATTAATTTTTAGTTCCTTGTCTTTTTCTTGCCTATTGATTGCCTTTATCTTTGTTTCCCCTGCTAGCAGTGGTAATATGGTTGTAGGTCTTGATAAAAATATGAATGTTAATAATCTTGGTTCAGTAGAGTGGGCTGGTCAAGATGTTAAAGTGTATGAAATGGTCGAATCAAAAACAAAAACATTATTCTATTTTGATACAAGGAATGATGTTCTTGTCCACTCAGAAGTAAATAATAAATAATAATAAATAAATATATGCAAATATTTGAAAACAAATTCTTTCAATTTCTATCTATCGTTTTAATGATAGTTGTTATCGCTTTTGTTGCTGTTTTAATTAATGAAAAAACAGGAGCAAATGAGAATCTTATCTCTGTTTCTGGTCTTGGAGAAGTATATGTGACTCCAGATGTTGGCTTTGTAACTATATCTGTTAAAACAGAAAATAAAAATGTCTCAGTAGCAAGTGAAGAAAATCATAACAAAATGAATGATGTAATAGAATACATTAAGAGCGAGGGAGTTGAAAGTAAAGATATTAAAACAACAGGATACAACATTAATCCAAGGTATGAATGGAATAATGATACAGGTAAGAGAGTTTTAGCAGGATACGAGGTAAGTCAATCAGTGAATGTTAAAATCAGGGACTTATCTAAGGTGGGAACAATAATTTCTAACGCTACATCAAAAGGAGCTAACGATGTAAGTAGTTTATCATTTATTGTTGATAATGATGAAGAAGCTAAAGCAGAAGCTAAAGAATTGGCTATTAGTGATGCAAAAGCTAAAGCTAAAGAATTGGAAGATCTTCTAGGAATTAAGATGGTAAGAATAGTAAGCTTCTCTGAAAGTGGATATGTTCCATTAAGGGTTGCCTATGACGAAATGGTAAGTTTTGAAAAGCAATTAAGCAGTGCAATTCCAGCTCCAACAATTGAGGTGGGAGAAAATAAAATCACTTCTACGGTAACAATTACTTATTCTATAAAATAGAACTTTATATTTAGTGAGTGATTTCAACAACTTTATAAAGTTTGTCAATGATAAAAAAAATGCCACTCTATTATTTTAATAGAGTGGTTTTTTGAAATAAAAAGGAGCAACGAATGTTTCCCCTACTCTTATAATACTATTTGTTACCCCTTGACGTCAAGTAGTTATGGGTATATAATCAATATAGAAAGGTCGGAAGAGTAAGAATAAATATAAAAATATATGCCAAGATTTGACGGAACTGGTCCTATGAGTGCTGGTCCAATGACAGGAAGAGGATGTGGATGTTGTGGTTGTGGAGGAAGAAGATTTTTTTCTCCTAAAAACGAACTAATTGCCTTAGAAGAAGAGGAAAAAATTCTTGAAGAAGAATTAAATGCAATTCGTGAAGAGATAAAAGCACTTAAGGACGAAAAATAAAAAGGCCATAGGGATGGGCTCCGAATGGAGCCCTGTTAGGCCTTTTATTAAAAATAATCTATCATATTAATAAAATTATGCCAAGACCAAGACTTTGTAGAAGAATAAGATGCAATCCAGGTGTTACTTATTTCAAACCTCAGGGTGTTCCCATGAGGTCTCTTGAGGTTGTTGAGTTAACCATTGAAGAACTAGAAGCATATAGGTTACGCTATGTTGAAAATATGGAGCAAAATGATGGTGCTAAAGAAATGAATACATCACAAAGCACCTATCAAAGAATATTATTTTCGGCTAATAAAAAAATCGCTGACGCATTAATTAATGGGAAAGCGATTAAGATTATGTGCCCTTGTGTGACGGAATCTGAACTTTTTTCAAACAAAACTTGATGATACGCTTCGCGTGCCAAGCTAAAATTCTTAAAAATTTGATACTAGTGCCCCAGACAGGACTCGAACCTGTGACCTTCAACTTAAAAGGTTGTTGCTCTACCAACTGAGCTACTGGGGCAAGAGAGGGCTATAATCCCTCTTTTTTCAATTGTTCTAAAAGTTCCTTTTGCTTTTTTGTTAACTTATCAGGTGTTTTAATATTAATTTGAAGATAAAGATTTCCCCTTCCTATTGATGAGAAATGAGGTATTCCCCTTTTAGATATTTTTAATATTTTTCCTGACTCTATTCCTTCTGGAACTTTAACTATCATTTCTTCTCTTTCTAGTGTGGGGATTTTAATTTTGTCTCCCAGTGTAGCTTGAGAAAAAGTAATATTTTTTCTTAGATATATATCATCTCCAGATCTTTGGAATATTTTGTGTGGCTTAATACCTATTCTTATATATAAATCACCTGCTTCACCACCTCTTTTGCCTGCTTCACCTTTTCCTTTTACCTTAATTACTTGGTTGTTGTCAACACCGCTGGGAATATTTATCTTTATTTTGTCTTCCTTCTTGATCCTTCCTTCACCACTGCAAACATTACATGGTTTTTCTGGCTTTGATCCTTCGCCATTACAATCTGGGCAAATTGTATTTTGACTAAATGTTCCTAAAAATGTTTTTCTTATCTCCTGAACAACTCCTGTTCCCCTACAAGTAAAACATTCTTTGCTTTTTGTTCCTGGTTCAGCACCACTTCCGTTACATCTTGAACAAGTACAATTTTTAGTTAAGCTAATTTCTTTTTCTTGGTTTTTTAGAATTGATTCTAATTCAAGTTCTAAGTAAACCTCAATATCCTTTCCCCTTCTTAAGTCTTGTGGTTTTCTTCTTGAGTTGCCACCACCAAAGATATCAAAGATATCTTCAAGGCCACCAAAACCACCCATCATATCTTCCCAATTTACATTTTGAGAATTAAACCCTGAAGGACCACCATTATTAAAGGCGCTTCCAAATCTATCATAATTGGAACGCTTTTCTTTATCAGACAATACTTGATAGGCTTCGTTTATTTCCTTAAACTTTTTTTCATCACCCTCTTTTTTATCTGGATGATATTGATGTGCTAGTTTGTAGTATGCCTTTTTAATGTCTTCTGATGAGGCGTTTTTCTCAACGCCAAGTATTTTGTAGTAATCTTTTTGTTGCATTATTCTTTTTCGGTTTCAGCTTCGGGAGCATCATCTTCTGGTCCTTTTTCTTCTTTGGGTTGTTCTTCTTGTTGTTGCTGATACATCTGTGCTCCTACTTTTTGAATTGATTCAGAAAGTTTTTCTGTAGCTTTTTTAATTTCTTCAATATTATCACTATCTTTAACTTTTTTCAATTCAGCGATACCATCATATACTTCTTTTTTAGACTCTTCGCTTACCTTGCCTTCCCCTTCTTTAAGAGTTTTTTCTGATTGATATATTAAGTTCTCAGCAATATTTTTTGCCTCAATTAAATCTTTCTTCTTTTGATCTTCGGTAGCATTTATTTCAGCGTCTTTTTTCATTTTTTCAATTTCTTCATCTGAAACACCGATAGATCCTTCAACTTTAATTGACTGTGATTTGTTGGTTGCTTTGTCAGTTGCTACAACAGTTAATATTCCATTTCCATCAATATCAAATTTTACTTCAATTTGAGGAACACCTCTTGGTGCAGGAGGAATATTGTCTAAGATAAATCTTCCTAGAGATCTGTTATCTGCTGCCATTGGTCTTTCCCCTTGCAAAACATTAATTTCAACTGATGGTTGATTGTCTACTGCAGTTGAAAATATTTGAGATCCAGAAGTTGGAACAGTTGTATTTTTTGCAATCATTGGAGTTGACACTCCGCCTAGAGTTTCAATTCCTAGAGTTAGTGGTAATACGTCTAAAAGTAATACACTTTTTATGTCTCCCTCAGGAGTTCTGCCCTCTTCTTTTGCGGTTAGTATTTCAGCTTCAATCGCTGCTCCGATAGCAACCACTTCTTCAGGATTGATTGATTTATTTGGTTCTTTATTAAAACACTCTTTAACTGCATCTCTTACTGCTGGTATTAGAGTAGTTCCTCCAACTAAGACAACTTCGCTAATATCTTCTTTCTTTAATTTAACTTCATTTAAAGTTTCTTTAACTTTATTTAATGATTTATCAATTAAATCACTTGTCATTGAATTAAATTGTGATCTTGATAGCTTGTACTCTAAGTGTTTTGGACCATCTGAATCAGAGGTAATGAATGGAAGGTTGATAGTTGTCTCCATGGCGCTAGAAAGCTCTGTTTTTGCCTTCTCAGCAGCTTCTTTTAATCTTTGTAGAGCTAGTGGATCTTTAGATAAGTCAATTCCTTGGTCTTTTTTAAATTCCTCTAGTAGCCAATTAATTATTCTTTGATCAAAATCATTTCCTCCTAAGTGTGGTTCTCCTCCAGTTGCTAACACTTCTACAACATCAGGAGAAATATCAAGAATAGTAACATCAAAAGTTCCACCACCAAAATCGTAGATTAATATTTTTTGTTCATCTTTTTTGCCAAATCCATAAGCAAGAGCTGCTGCTGTTGGCTCGTTAATAACTCTTAGAACATTGAATCCAGCAATTTCACCAGCTGCTTTTGTTGCTTTTCTTTGTGAGTCATCAAAATTAGCTGGACAAGTAATAACAACATTTTTAATGTCTTCACCTAATTTTTCTCTAGCGTCAGCTTTTACTTTTTGTAAAACCATAGAAGATATTTCAATTGGATTGTGCCAATTGTCTCCCAGCTTTACCTCAACTCCTCCATCTTTACCTTCTCTTGTTTCGTAAGATAATAATTTTAATTCTTTTTGGACTTCTGCGTCAGAATATCTTCTCCCGATAAATCTTTTTACTCCAGAAATAGTATTTTTGGGGTTTGTAATTGCTTGCCTTTGAGCAAGGACACCAACCACTCTTTCCCCGCCCTTTGTTTGAGCAACCATAGATGGGGTTAAAATAGAGCCCTCTCTATTTTCTAGAGCTTTTGGTTCGCCGTTTACTATTGATGCATATTTTGTAATAGCTGTTCCTAAATCAATTCCTAATATTTTTGTCATAATTTTTTATTTTCTTATTCTTATATTCTAATTATATCTCAATTATCACTCAGATGTCAAGAGTGATAACTTCCCACCTTAACCTTTGCAATTCTAATAACTTTTCCTTGGAAGGTGTACCCTTTTTGAACCTCTTCTACGATGATCCCTGGCTCGCCCCCCTCTACTTCCTCAACTGATTCATGTATTTTGGGATCAAATTCTTTCCCAATCGTTTCTATTTCCTCTAATCCTAAATCTTTGAGCGACTTCTCTAATTGTTTTTTTATCAATAGTAGTCCTTTAGTTCCATTTTTTTCTTTTTCTTCTTCGGGTATTGCTTTTTCTGCTAGAGAAAAATTGTCTAACACAGGGATTAATTCTTCAAACAAGCTTTCTTTTGCAATGTCTAGCGTCCCCTTTAATCTTTCAAATTCTTGTTTTTTATAATTAAGAAAGTCAGCTTTTTCTCTCTGCCATCCTGCAAAATATTCCTCTTTTTCTTTAATAATTTTTTCTAATTCGCTTTTTTTCATACAATTTCTTTTAATACTTTATTTAATGAATTAATTAATTTTATATTGTTTTCATAGTCCATTCTTTTTGGGCCTAATATTGATATGTATCCTTTTTGTTTTGGGAAATTACATTCTGAGCAAATCAAAGTAATATTCCTTGTTTTTTGAACCGGATTTTCTTCTCCGATATATAGCCCTGGGACTATTTCTTTTTCTTCAAATTCTTTAATAAATTCAAGAAGATCTAAAACGAAAGAAGAATCTTTTGCTTCGGGTGTTTTAAAAATTTCTTCAAACCCTTCTTTGATTGTAAACTCTCCAAAATTAAAAATTGTAAAGCTAGAAGAGTGCGAGGATAGATATTTACTAATTGAATAAGCAATTTTGTAATAATCTTTAATTCCCTTTATAATTTCCTCTATTTCTTCTTCAATTTTATTTTCACCTTCTTGTTTAAGATTATCAACAAAAAAGCGGTAGGCCTTATCTGTGGGGACTCTGCCAGAAGAGGTGTGAGGTTGCTCAAGATATCCTTCTTTAATTAAATATTGAAATTCAATTCTTAATGCAGATGGACAAATACCAAAATCATATTTTTCAGCTAAAAACTTAGAACTTATTGGCTCTGCATTTTTTATATACTCCTTAACAAGTAGTTTAATAATATTTTCTTGTCTTTCACTTACCATATATGATTAATATATCATATATTAATTGTCAGTCAAGCTTATCGTTTGATAAAAAATATCTCTTTATTGGTTTTATATTTTCATCAAATTCATAGATCATAGGAATACCGACGGGTATTTCTATTTTTTCTACTTCTTCTTTTGGAGAAATAATTTTAATTAGTGCTCTAATGCTATTACCATGAGCAGAAATTATAATCCGATTGTCTTTAATCTTTGGCTTAATTTCCTCTTCCCAGTATGGCAGAACTCTTTGAACAGTATCTTTTAAGCTCTCAGACATTCCATTTTCATCTTCTGGTGGCTTTGCTTCGTATCCCCTCCTCCATTCTTCAACCTTGTCTGTCCCATAAACCTTTCTCATTGTATCTTTATTTTTTCCTTGCAAGAGCCCATAATGTCTTTCATTTAATTTCCAAGATTTTCTTATTGGAATATCTTCTTCCATTTCTTCAAGAATTAAGTCAAGAGTGTCAATCGCCCTTTTTAATTCAGAAGTGTATGCAATATCAAAAATAAATCCTTTTTCTTTCAGTAATTTACCAGCTTCCCTTGCTTGAGTTATGCCTAATTCAGATAATTCAACATCAGTCCAACCAGTAAATATGTTTTCTTTATTCCAAACACTTTCTCCGTGTCTAATGATAACAATTTTATTCTCTAATGATTCCATTGTTTAAATATATTATTTTTGATGGTTTTGATTTTATATTTCCCTTATCTATATAGAAGTTAACTTTATCACCGAAATACTTTTTAGCTTCTGCAATATTTTCTGCTGGCTTCTTTCCTTCAATATTAGCACTAGGAGCAACGATTGGTCCAGATATTTTTAATATACTTATTAAATCTTTGTCATGAGGCAATCTGAAGGCCAAGCTTTTTTTACCCCTATGTAAATAATCAAAGTCATTACAATCAAAAACAATGCTTGTTTTTTCTGGCCAATTGTCAATTTTGTTATTAATATTAAAAAGCTTTAAATCATCGACAGAGCCTATGAGTATAATCATAGGCTTATTTTTATTTCTTTTCCTAATTTTGTAAAGCTTCTCTACGGAATCTCTATTAAAAGCTGAGCAAACTATCCCATATATTGTGTCTGTTGGGATAACTCCAATTTCTCCGAGATTAATTCTCTCAGCAATGATATTAATAACTTGCTGATCCATTAGCTATGCAATTACTAAAAGTTTGCTCATCTAATTCATTTATAAAAGCAGTATTTCCTTTGTTCCAGAAAACGAAAACTTCATTTTCATCTGCGAAGCGAGCACCTGAAGCTGAAATTGTTTGAGGTAGTATTATTAATCTATTGTCGCTTAACCTTAATTCAACCTCTTCATCAAAATAATCAGCGATTATAAATTTATTATCGTCACATCTATAAATTGCTGAATTAATTGGCTCCCTTTCTTCAAAGATTTTTTCTTGATAATTTTGACCTAGAATAAAACCTGCAAAAAAAGCAAAAACATAGATAAATATTAATAGAGCGATTGTTTCTTTTTTCATATTATTATTTATTGTTTATTATTATCTTTAATATACATTATTAATTTATTAATGACAAGTAATAAAATAAAAGTAAGTTGTGTAGTTGTTAAGTATCTAATTAATTTATTTTACATCCTGTTTCTTGTGATAGTGCCTTAATTGATCTTTCTGGAAATACCACTTTATTTATTTGTATTTCTGGAACATAGTTGTCTTTCATCTCCGTAGCACATCTTTGAGGATTTTCATCACAATTAACATAAACCAAATCTATATTGTTGCCAACAGTTAATAAATTTTCTCTTAATTGTTTGCAAACAGGACAAGTACTTGTGCCATAAATAACTACGCCATTATTTTTTAAACAACTAAAAAAATTATCATTCGTGCTTTTATCTTTTCCTTGCGTGAAGATAATTAACCCAACTAAAGCGATAATTATTACTAACAAAATGTATAATATTTTTTTGTTCATATATTTTACTTGATTTTAATTTTTTATATTGCTATTATTTTAACAAAATATGTTGGAATTCACAAATATTACTTTATTCTTATTTCGAGGATTTGAATTTCTAGGATTCTTTTTGTTCCTTCTTTTGCTGTTAAGAGAAATATTTAAAAAAAGTGGGGGTCGTATTTTTGAATTATTAAGTTGTGCTATTTTTGGAGTATTGCTAGAAGTTGGAAATACCTATATCGCTAATACTTATTATTATAGCGATATTTTTTTAGTTAATATATTAGGAGTTCCGCTGGTAATTGGATTAGGATGGGCCGTTATTATATATTGTGCAATGCTTTTGAGCGATCAGTATAATACCCCTTGGCAGATTCGTCCTTTTACCGATGCATTTATAGTTATACTAGCAGATCTTGTTTTAGATGTTGTTGCCATAAGGATTGGTTTTTGGAGCTGGACAATACCATTTGACCAAGAATGGTATGGTGTTCCCTTTGAAAACTTGGTGGGATGGATTGCTGTTGCCATCTCCTTCTCTTTTATTATTAGATTTATCAGAACATTGAATCCCAAGAGGATTTTGACTAAATTATTAATGTTATTTAGTCCTTTTATTGCATACATTGGTCTTTGTTTGCAATTAGCTGTTTATGGTATTATAACCATACTTCCCTATCAAATTAATCATTGGAGAGACTTAATGAATTTTAATTTTCAATTGGACTTTACTTTACTTTACCAACCAGAAGTACAGCTTTGGAAAGGGATAGTCTTTGCTTTTATTATAATGGAGTTAGTAAATATTTTTATCTTTGTGGCGATAAGATACAGGAAGAATTATTTAAGGAAATTTGATGCCTTGTCTTTTTGGGCGCTAACTTCTCTGCACATTTTCTTTGTTTTTGCTCTTTTTGCTTCTGGTGTTTATATTCAATATCCAATATTCGTTCTTATTGCCATCTTTATTTTAATAGTACACATCTTACTTCACTTTATTCCATATATTGATGACCTATTAAAAACAAGAAGAGCTAGAAAAACTCAGGAATTGATTATAGAAAACAGCAAGAAGATCAAAAGTGTTCTTGATGAAAAGTTAAAATAGTTAGATTATTTATTTTCTTTTTCAAAAAGATAATATAGGGCCCAGATAGTAACAATAACTCCAAAGATTAAAGAAATTATTAAGCTATTTTGTTCGTTCATTATTGGATTCATATCCAAAAGCGTCCATGTACTTCTGAATATTAGAACACTTGCTAGTATTAGTATTATTTCTGCTGTAATTTTTCTTTTCATTTTATTTTAATTTTTAATAAAATTGTTAACTATTTTTGAAATCTCACTTGATGTCCCCTTTAAATTATGGTCACTGTCTTTAATTAATGTAAAGATTTTATTTTTAATTTCTTTTGCTAATAATTTCTGATGATCTATTGGAATTACTGTATCATCTTCAGATGAAACAAGCAAAACTGGACATGTTATATCTTTAGCATTTTTTAATAAGTCATGATTAGAAATATCTTCTATAAAATCATATTTAGATTGCTTGATGATGCCTGGATTGCTTGAGCTTTCCCACTCCCTTATTCCCTTTTCTTTCCATTCATCAATTACTCCTCTAATTTCATCTGTTTCCTTAAATAGCTCCCCAGAAACTAAAGGAGAATAAAGAATTAATTTTTTAACCTTATCTTTATTCTTAATAGTATAATTAGCTACACAATAACCTCCTGCACTATGGCCAACCAGATAAAATGGTTCTGTGTACCATTCTTGATTGCTAGCCCATTTAATAACGTCTTCTAGGTCTTCGTAGTAGCTTGTTAGTGTTCCATTTTTCATTTCTCCTTCGCTTTCTCCAATGCTCTTTGTTGCATCAAATCTTACAGTAGCAAAACCATTATTATTAAATATTGTTTCAGATAATTCTATTAATGGGTGGTCTTTAGAGGCTCCAAAGCCATGCATTAAAAAAACTAATCTTTTTGAATTTTTAGGATTATTTATTAATGCTACAAGATTTAAATTATATCTGTTTTTAATAATTATCTTTTCTGCCACAATCTAATTTTATTTATATATTAATATAGTATATATTTTTTTATTTTTCGAAGAGTATAAAAAATGGCAATCCATTTAATCCAACATATCTAAACATTTTATAATTTGCTCTTCTTGCATTTGGCGATAATTGATATTTCTTTAGATTAGCTCTGGGAACAAAGGGATAAAATCTTATTACTTGTTTCTCTTCGTCTTTTTCTTTCCACTTGAAGTTAACTATTAATGATGGGGTGATATATCCAGACTTTAAAACTTTTTCCATGATGTCCCAGCCAGCACCCAATATTTCATTTTTAGGCTTAGTTTTATTTGTTTTTACTTGGGCGCGAAAATTACATCCAGTGCATTGCAAATCATATAAAGGATAATTTGTTGGCAATAACATTAAATTTTTTCCGCAGTTTGGACATTTCACTAAATTTACAACCTCCTGCTCTCCTTGATTTCCATTTATTTTATTTTCTTTATTCATGCTAATAGTTTTTCAAAAAAACCCAAATTAAAGGGTTTTTCCATTGTAGTTATTGATTAATAAGTTATTTATTATCCTAATCATATAATTTCTGTAATTTCAAAGCGTCTCGTGAGGCGCTCAACTTGGCTGTGGGACTAGGACTCGAACCTAGATTAACGGGATCAAAACCCGTCGTCCTACCATTAGACGATCCCACAATATTATAATAACTTTTCGCAAACACCATCTACCCATCCGTCTATCATTCTATTAAGATTGGTACTTTTTTTGATCCTTACTCTTATTAATCCATAATAATCATCATCGCTGTTCTTTCTTATAGTATTTATTTTACTTTTTTTCAAGTAAGTTCTTATGTTGTTCAGAGGAATCGAGATATTTTTAGACCAATAATTTTGAGCATTTTTAATGTTTGCTGTTTCATGGATATATAATTCGTAAACCAATTCGGACTTTTTTATTTTAAAAACACTTTCTATCCATTTTATAAATATTAAAATCATTCTTAGGTCTGAGTTGCTGAATATTATTCCAGAAGAATTTCCATTCTTTTCTTTTGCTCCCTCTGCCCAATGTAGTGATATCCCTATCAACCAAAGATCTTTTTCATTAATTTCCTTAATGTCTTTTCGTGAAGAGTTCTTAATTTCTTTAGTAATTTCAATTCTTTGATTTCTTCTTTTCTCTGCGCCCTTTCTTGCCGAAAGAATTCTTTTATTTGTAATTCTTTGTTGCTGTTTCTTTGCAAGACCAACATCTCTTAACCATAAAGAGAGGGTTGACTTAGCTACAGGAACTTCTCTTAATATCTCTGAATAAGACAATCCCCTTTTTCTCAAAATAATTGCTTTCTGTTTCTTTTCCATATTAACCGAACAATGATTATTATTAAATATATAATATCATCATGGTTCGTTTATGTAAAGAATGTTAATCTATCCCTATTGACTCAATTATTGCTAGCTCTAAAGGAAGTTGCTGTATTGATGCATACTTACTCTTGTTCTCAGCTTCTAAAAGAAGTTCAATAGTTCTTTTTAATGTTCCCTCGTCAAAACTTTCTGACTGTTGTTTTGCCTTAGCGATTGATTCTTTTGCTTCTCCAGGCATTATTGACCCTATTAAATTAGCATCAATTTTCAAAATAATCAACTTTCTTAAGTATTCAATTAGTGTTTTTGTAAACTCTGGCAAGTCAATTCCCTTTTCAATTTGTTCACCAACAAACTTCAATGCCCCTGCCTTGTCTTTCTTAATTAAGTGCTCTGTTAATTCAGTAATAATATCTGTTTTAACTATCCCCAAAAGAACCTGCACATCTTCTTCTTTAACTTTCACTCCCGGCAAAAAGCTTAATACTTGATTAAGTATTCCCTCTGCGTCTCTCATTGAGCCCTCTGATGCTGAAGCTATTATCCTTAGCGCCCCATCTTCTATCTCTATCCCTTCCTTTTTACATATGGTAGATAGTTTTTTAATAACTTCATCATATGATAGTTTGTAGAAATCAAACCTTTGACACCTTGAAGCAATGGTCGGTATCATTTTGTGCGCCTCAGTGGTTGCTAGTATGAAAACTGCAAACGCTGGTGGCTCCTCCAATATCTTTAAAAGTGCATTGGCAGCATCTTTTGATAATTGATGAGCTTCATCTAGTATTAAAACTTTGTATTTTAAGAAATTAGGAGCAAACTTAATACTTTCTCTAATGCTCCTTATTTCATCAATGCCTCTATTTGAAGCAGCATCTATTTCTATAATATCAACTGCCTTGCCTTCGTTTATCTCTACACAAGAAGAGCACTTATTGCATGGCTCTGATCCTTTAAGGTTTTGACAATTTATTGCTTTGGCAAAAAGCCTTGCTAGAGTAGTTTTACCTGTTCCTCTGTGTCCAGAGAATAAATAGGCGTGAGATATATTTCCTGAAGATATTTCATTGGTGATAGTTTTAATTACATGTTCTTGACCTACAAAATCCTTAAAACTATATGGTCTGTATTTTCTATAAAGTACTAAGTTTGTCATATGATAATTGTATGACTTTTTTAATTAAAAATCAAATGAAATAAAAAAAGAGCATAAGATATATATTCATTTATTGAATATCTCATACTCTAAGTTGCCGTATATAGAGGATTGTAGCGAGAAAATCGCAACTTATATATTTTTGCAAATCACCTCCTTAATTTTAACTTGCCATACCGTCCTAGAAACTCTATTAGGATTCTAGAACAATGAAATTGTAGAATATTATGCATCTTTTGTCAATGCCAAAAAAAAGAAGCGCACATAGACAGTATTATATTAATATTAATATTCTGTTACGTTGTACGCTTGTTATAGACAGAGGAGAAAACACTATGACAACATAGAGAGAACACGAATAATTTACTTTTCTTAAATATCACCTCCTTTTAAGAACCACATCCCTTACTTCTCGTTCCTCATAAGAAGCTAAGGACTTCTTTGATGATAATACAAAAGAAGTAATTGTGTCAAATAAAAAAAATACACCGAATCATAAGTAGCGGGTATTTATTATGATCGGTGTTTGTTGCGAGAGGCTTGTTATGCCTTTAGTCCTTCCCTTTTTGCGGTACAAAAGATCATCAGGAC
>JASGMO010000005.1 GCA_030156465.1 Patescibacteria group bacterium | reverse complement strand
GGATTCTTCGGAACATCATCAAGAGCAAAGGCTAATGCATTACTAGGTTCACTACCAACAACACCTGGAACAACACTTCCAGCAGGTTGCACATCAACAGAGGGATACAGTTCAACAACTGGTCAACCTTGTTCAGCTACTAGCTCACTACCTGAAGGTTGCACATCAACATCAGGATTTAGTCCAATCACAGGACAACCTTGTTCAACAGGATCAGTTGCAACAGGAGACTACACAGTATCACTAGCATCAAATCAGCCATCAGGTACATTAGCATCTGGCTCAGCATACAACACAATGCTAAAAGTTAACGTTTCTGCAGGAGCTTCAGCTCAAACTATTACAAGTGTAACAGTTGAGAGAACAGGGCTTTCTTTAGATTCAAATGTTGACGGAGTATTGGTAGCTGACGAACAAGGAGTAAGATATGGCAACATTGTTACATTTGCTAACAATTCAGCTACTATTTCTTTCCCATCACAACCAATTACAGTTGATGCTGGAACAACAAAGACAATTTTAATTCAGTACAATTTAGTATCAGGAGCTTTATCTGGTACAATTGGTGCTAAAGTAACAGCTATGTCAGGTTCTCCAGCTGGATTACCTCTAGTTGGCTCAACTTTCAATTTAGTTGATGGTAAGGACACATTAGGTGTAATTACTGTTGCTGAAAAAACAGTAACATCAGCAGCAGTAACAAAAGATATCGGAACTGTTGGATATGACATTGCTAAATTCACATTAACAGAATCTAAATCAAACGAAGATATTTACCTAAGTAAGTTAACTGTTTATCAAAATGGTACAGCTGCTGACGGTGATGTTACAAACATCAAATTAGTTGCTTACGATGG
This sequence comes from Patescibacteria group bacterium, assembly GCA_030156465.1. GTDB lineage: Bacteria > Patescibacteriota > Minisyncoccia > Minisyncoccales > Minisyncoccaceae > UBA2558. The sequence continues at coordinate 18,741 of JASGMO010000005.1, read as the reverse complement.
AACAGTTTTATCAACTGTTGCTTCAACAACTAACAGAGAAGCTACATTTGATTTATCTGCTAACCCTTACAAAATTGGAAAGGGTGTTTCAAGAGATTTCACAATTAGAATTGATATTACAAGTGGTTCTTCAAGAACAGTTCAATTCACTATCCAAAATAACTATGATGTAGTTGTTAAGGGTGCTGACACTGGAATGGGAATACTTTCAAGTTCAACATTCCCAGTTGGAAATACACCAAATAAAAACACTGTTAGTATCAATGCAGGAAGTTTGTCAGTAAGCAGAGATTCAACATCTCCTTCAGGAACAATAAGCATTGGTTCACAAGATGTTGTTCTAGCTACATACAAATTTGAAGCTAGAGGTGAAGACATTGAAGTAAGAAGCTTGAAAGCAGAAATAGTAGGATCAGGTCTTACAGCTAATGATTTTTCAGGAACTGTAAGATTGGTAACAGAAGATGGTCAAACTATTGCTAGCGTTGCAACAGGAACATTAAACTTAATTACAACAGGAAGTGGTACAGGTGCTACAATAACACTATCTCCTTACTACACAATCCCAGCAGGTCAATCAAAGAAAATTAGTGTAGTAGTTGACACTTCAAGCAATATGGGTCCTACAGACCAACCAGTTGCTTCAATTAAGGATGTTTACTACAAGAAAGCTTTAACTAATTCTTATGCAACAACTGCTACAAATTGGATTTCTGGAAACACAATGACAGCTTCACGAGGAACTTTAACAGTTGGAAAGAATGCTGCATTAGGTAACAGCAACAAAGTTAAAGGACAAAATGAAGTAAAGATTGGTTCATACTTGCTACAAACAAATTCAACAGAAGGTGTTAATGTTTCAAGTATTGCTATCAAGTTAAAGTCTAAAACAAGCACAGATATTACTGGAATTTCTAACCTAAAGATTAAGAATGGTGAAACACTACTTGGTCAATCAGTTTCTTCTCCTGCAGTAGGAAAGGGCAATGTCTATAATGCTGCTGCAAATTCAATCAACGTTGCAGGTCAATTAAACATTCCTGCAAGCACAACTGTACAACTTGATGTTTACGCTGACATTGGATCTTCTACAAACGCTGAAGACATAACATCTGAAATTGATACAAATGGAGTTACAGGAACAGGATCAACTTCAAGTGTTTCAGTTACTGGACCTGACTCACCAAGAGCTGGTCAAACAATGACACTTGTTGATGGCGGAACACTAGAAGTAAGCATTGACACTTCATCAGCACCTGCTTCTCAATTTGTAGTAGGTGGTCTATCAGGTATTGAAATGGCTAAAATTAAGCTATACGGTACTATTGAAGACATGAAGATTGAGAGACTAGAACTAAAATCAGTTAATGCTTCAGGAAACATTTCACAAGTTAAACTATTAGGAACAGGACTATCAACTGATCCTACAGCATCTCTATTGGGCGGTGTTGCAACATTCACATTCCCAGGCGGAAGTGAAATCTTAGTTCCTGCTTACAGCACAAAGATTATTACAGTAGCTGTTGACACAACAAATGCTGGAACTATCGTAGCTGGAGACCTAGGAGTAATTGGATTCGGCACAATGAATGTTAAAGGTGCAGGATCAGGTAACATTGTTCAAGAAACAGTTACAGGTAATACTATTTCTGACCTAACAGTCACAGGTGACTTAACAGGAACAGTTATTTACTTTACAAAAGACGCTGTTTCAGGCACTTACACAACTCCTGGATATTACATGGTTACAAGTGCTGTAACAGATTGGGTTGGCACTGGTGTTCAATTAAACGGAGGCGATACAGCAACTCGATTTGCATCAGATGATAAGGTTGTTAAATTAACTGGTATAACAGATAGTCTAGTAGGTGGTAATGCAGGACAAGATTATGCTAGAGGAGATGTAGTCTTCATTCACGATAACGATACAACAGCTAATGACGGCTTCTATACTGTTACAACAGCTGTTGCTAGTGGATCTTCTGTAAGTGGTATGATAAGTGGACTAACTCTTGTAGCTGCTGATCAAGTTACAAAACTAACAAACGCAAATGCATTATTTAGTAACACAATGCAATTTGAAGAAGTTAAGCCAGTAATCTCTAAGAATGCTTCAAGTCCAGCAGGCACAACAAGCGGTTCATCAGAACAAACTGTTGCAATGTTTGATGTAAAGGCAGAAGGACAAAGAGATTTAATTTTTAGCGCTTTAACATTAGAAAAAGGTGGAAACAATGACCCATCTAAGAATGTAACAAAGTTCTACCTATACAACGGAGGAACAAAGTTAGCTCAAGTTGATTCAACGACTGTTACTGGTGCAATAGGCGCAACTGTAACGAGTCCAACAATAACGTTTAGAGCAGATGGGGCTGGCACTAGTGCCAACATAATTGGTGGTGTGTCAAAGGCAGAATATAACACAATAAAGGCAGGAGACACATTAACTTTCTGTGACACACAAACTACACCAGGATGTGATACAGTAACAGTATCATCAGTTGGAACATGGACTAGTGACGCCGTCGGTGGAAACGTTGTTCTTAGTGCGGCTCTAGGAACACTAACTGTTGGAAATGTAACTATTTACAACAACAGAGTTCACTTCGATGCTAACTCTACTGGTCAAGCATTAGCTGCTCAGACTATTACTGCAGGTCAAACAATGACTTTAACAGTAAAAGCTGACACACAAAATGTTAAGACAGGTGCAGATTCTGGTCAAACTGTTAACTTCACAATGACTGTTCCAGGATCAACAGGTCCTTTAACAACAACAGCAGGTGGATTAACATGGACATATACTAAGCTTGGATCAGGTACAGAATATAGTGGAACATTGACTGATTCTTACCCTGTAAATGCTAACACTCTAAGCTACTAATAGTTTAGTTCAATCTTCTAGTCATTTCTTGTGGGCTTGACTAAAAGAAAATGATTAACCTCCCTTCGGGGAGGTTTTTCATTTGTATTTATTTCCTTTTTTCTTTGTTTTGTGATTGAATCTTGATAATCTTTCTTACTTTTGATATATTGGCTATATGACAAACAAAAACAAAAATATTTTAATTATATTCGCAATCTTAATTATTATTTTTTCCTTATTCTTTTTAATGAACAAGAAAGATAACGGAGAAATTATTAATAATGAAAATGAATTAAATCAAGAGGATATTTTAAGAGAAAAAACTCTTGTTGCTGTAGGAAAAGCTAACGAAGGGGACAAAGAGGGGGCGTTGACTGATTATCTTTCTTTATTAGAAGAATATCCTAGTGATTTATTATTATTAAATAATACAGCTGTTCTTTATTCAGATATGGGAGAATGGGAAAAATCAGAAGAGTATTATTTAAGATTATTAGAAGTATATCCCACTCTTACACAGGGATACAGAATGTTAGCATATCTGTATCAATATCGCTTTGATAATGGAGAGGAGAAGGCATTGGCATTGATAGAAGAAGGGCTAGCAAAGACAGACAATGATCCTAACTTAATTAGATGGCTGATAGGATATTACACCGAGAAAGATAATGAAGAAATGAAGAATTATTATTTAGAAATGATTGGAGAGTAATGGGAGAGATAAAAATGGGCATCGGCCTATTTTTATTTTAATCTTTTTATGATAATATTATCTTATGAAATTAAGAAGAATGGATTGTATTAAAATCAGTTTTGTTTTTTTGTTTTTGATGCTTCTTGCACCATCACTAGCTTTTGGTTATAGCATTGGAACAAAAACAGACTTCTATACAGAGGCAGGTTTTAGCGAGGAGAATAAGGGACAAGTAACAGCAACGCTAATAAGCTCTCCTGACAATCTTCATTTCTATATTGAAACAAGCTTTTGGGATTCAAAAGATGAGAATGCTAAAAAAGAAATTAAAGATTCTTTAGGGGCTTTAAGCAAAGAGTTTAATGAGGTAATATATCCTCAATTAACATCTGTGTTTGGTAACGAAGCACTAAGGGGGGCAGATAGAGACGAGAGATTGACAATTGTTTTTCATAACTTAAAACAAGGAGTCAATGGATACATTAGAAATATTGATGCTTACGAAAAAAGAATTAATCCTTTTTCTAATCAGAGAAAATTAATATACATTAGTACAGATTTAATTTTAGGTGAATATCTTAAGGAAACTATTGCTCATGAATTTGTTCATTTGATTACTCTTAATAAAAAGGATTTAGAATATGGAGTAGCTGAAGATAAATGGTTAAATGAAGCAAGGGCAGAATATGCTGTCACATTATTAGGGTATAATCAAGGAGGAGGATATATTGATAAAAGAATTACTTCTTTTATAGAAAAACCATATACTTCTTTAATGTTCTGGGACAATTCTAATTATGATTATGGTGTTGTCAATTCTTTCATTCATTATTTAGTTGATCATTATGGAGTTGATATTCTAATTGACTCTTTAAATTCTTCTAAAAAAGGAATAGAAAGTATTAACGAAGCATTATTAAAAAATAGCTTTAAGGATAGTTTTTCCGATATTTTTACTAATTGGACAATAGCAGTATATGTTAATGATTGTTCTTTGGGGGAAAAATACTGTTTTAAGGATAAGAACTTTCAAGGTAAAACAATTATTCCATTTAGTAACTTCTTGCCTCTCTCTGGAGAAAGCACACTTTATGCTGGACAAGTATTAAGCAATTATTCAGCTCATTGGCAGAGATATGTTGGAGGCAGGGGAGAGTTAAAGGTTAGTTTTTCAAATCCATCTGGTGTTGTTTCAAAGCTTCCATATATTATTAAAAATATCTCTGGGGAAAATGATGTTCGCTTTATAGACATATCCGGACAAGAAGTAGAATTGATAATATCAAACTTTGGAAAAGATGTTAGTAGTGTTACTTTTATTCCTATAGCAATTAATGAAAATACTAATATCAACAATGATGAATCCTATTTCTATTCAATTACAACACATATAGCATCAAAAGAAATTCAAGAAAATGGGAATAGTGTGGATATAGAGCTACCTTTTGAAATAGACAAGCCATTGAACCAAATGAACAGAGAAGAGCTTCTCATGGTGATTATTAGGACAATAATATACTTATTAATGCAAGGCAAGCTGGTAATATAGTTAAATAAATGAAAAACATTCCAGAAGTGAACTACCTTTAGGCCAAAGACCCAAAGGCTTCCTCTTTCTACGAGTTGGCTAATGCCATTCTCTCCGGAGGCGTTGATTTCCGCAGTCCCTGCGGTATTAAAGCAAATTTTTTAATGTTATTGGCGGCTAAAATATCTCGGTCGTGTTTTGTTTTGCATTCTTTACAAGTCCATTCTCTATCACTCAATTTCAAATCTTGATTAACAACTCCACAACTACAAGTCTTACTACTTGCCTCAAATCTTCCGATTACTAACAAGTTTTTGCCATACCAATCACATTTATATTCTAACTGTCTTTTAAATTCGCTCCACGCAACATCTGAAATTGACCGAGCAAGATAATGATTTTTAACCATTCCTTTTACATTCAAATCTTCTATGGCTATTGAACTCACTTGTTTCTCGTGTGTCAATTCATAAGAAAATTTATGTAAAAAATCCGACCTTTGATTATTTATTTTTTCGTGAATTAAAGCAACTTTTATTCTTTGTTTATTTCTATTTTTACTTCCTTTAATTTTTCTACTTAACCATCGTTGCTGTCTTTTCAATTTTCTTTCGCTCTTTTTTAAATACTTTGGATTGTCTATTTTTCTACCATCTGAAATTGTTGCAAAAGTTTTTATTCCTAAATCAATTCCAATGGTTGTTTTATCTTTAATTTTGTCTTTTTTTGGTAAATCTTTACTTTGCTCAATCAATATAGAAATATAATACTTTCCTGTTGTAGTTTTACTGATAGTAGCTGTCTTTATTTTACCTTCCAATTTTCTATGTTGAATTATCTTAATATCTTTAATCTTTGGAATATCTAATTTTTCAGACAACTTTAAATGTTGAGGTATTTGAAAACTATTTTTATTATGTTTTTTACTTTTAAAATTTGGGAATTTGTTTTGTTTTCTGAAAAAATTAGTAAAAGCATTATCAAGATTTCTTAAAGACACTTGCAGGGATTGACTATTAACTTCGTTCAACCATTCAAAATCCTTTTCTTTTTTTAACTTTGTAAGTTCATTTATCAAATCAAAACAAGTCAATCTTTTTTTATCTTTTTGGTATGCTTTTATCTTTTTTTCAAGACCCCAATTAAAAACAAAACGGGTAGAACCAAAATGCTTTTCAAACAATTCTACTTGTTCTTTATTAGGAAATATCCTGTATTTGTATGCTCTCTGTATCATATTTAAAGTATATCATACCTTTTCTCTAAAATGTCAAATATCATTCGGCTAATTCATTGATGCTTCTAATGTCTGGAATGCTATAAAATCAGTAAAGAAGTTTATCAACTACAAGAAACTTAAAGATTATTTTGAAAATAACCTTGGCGCAAGCAAGGTTAGTTTCTTTTATTACGATGCTTTCCCTAAAGAGGGAACAAGGGACTACGATGTTTCTAAGAAGCACAACTTCTATACATATCTTGAAAAAGGACTAGGGTTTACAGTAAGAAAGAAGAAATTAAAAGAAATTCATACTACTAACGAAGAAGGTGAAGAAGTAATTAGAGAAAAGGGCAATATGGATGTAGAAATTACAATTGATTTTGTAGAGAAGATAGATGATTATGATACAGCTTTCCTATTTAGTGGAGATGTTGATTTTCTAGCATTAGTAAACTACTTAAAGAAGCATGGTAAAAAGACATATATATTTTCTACGGCAGGCAATATCTCTAATGAATTAAAGACAGGGGGAAGTGGATACTTTGAATTAAAGGATATAAGATGCTGGGGTAAAGATTTAATCCGTCGTAAAAACAAAACCACCCTCAATAAAGAGGATGGCTCTGGGATGTATGACCCTCACGGTTGATAAGAAAACAACCGAAAGATACTATTATGATATAATTCCTATATCACAATGTCAATACCTGTTATTAATAGAAATATATCAGTTTCAGTCATATCTAAAATGGGATAATTTTACTTGACATTTGAAAATAGAAAATACATAATAACTATACAGCTAATAGTTGTTGAGATAAGATACTTCTTATCAATAGGGGGTATGCCCAAGGCATACCTGCAACCAACCTTTTTTGTTAAGTTGTTTAGGTTTTTAAACAACTTTTCTGTTTAGTGGATCAACTTTTAATGGTAGTGTATAAATGAAAAAGAGCTATCGTCCTAACGGTCGACGCCCTTTCTCGATACTGTACTATTATTCTATTGTAATTTTTTTAGAAAGTCAAGGATTTGCAAGAGTTATCAAAAACTTTAATAATAATACAATATATAAAAAAGTTAAGGAAATTCTTTATTTATAGAAGATGGCTAAGAAAACACAATGGTCTTTAGCCGTTGTGATGAATTAGCGGATATGTTAGAATATAATTGTCTGGTTTTGGGACGCAATCGGACATTAAACAAAAACTCGGTGAGGCGTTGTCAATAGACAAGTCTATGAAACGAGAAGCTAGTCGGGTCTTTAGCCCGATAGTAGTTCACAGTATAATAGAAATATGAAAAAAGAACCTATAATCTATCAAGGGAAAAATGGTGAGATAGAGTTTAAAGGTGATATTCAAAAAGAAACACTTTGGGCTAATTTACAAGAAATTGCCGATCTTTTTGAGACTGATAAATCAGGTATTTCTCGTCATATCAAAAATATTTATCAATCTAGAGAATTAGATCCTAAGACAACTGTTGCAAAAATTGCAACAGTTCAAGCGGAAGGAGATAGAAAAGTAAAGAGAAATATTGAATATTATAATCTAGATTTAATCCTTTCTGTTGGTTATCGTGTTAATTCTAAAATAGCTACCAAGTTCCGCCAATGGGCAATCAAAACATTGCGTCAACACATTATCAAAGGGCATACAATTAATAGAAAAGAATTGATTAAAAATTATCAAGAGTTTTTGCAGTTAGTAAACTCAGTTCAATTATTAAAAGGGTAACTTAGTTTAACAATTTAATTAATAAATAATAAATAAACATATGATTACATTATTGCCTATCTTAATTGGTGGCTTCGGTGGCGGTGCTACTAGGGGACTAATAGGATACTTAAAGCACCAGTACAGTTACAAGAACGTTGGCTTTGACTTAGGTTATTTTACAGTAATGATGTTTTTATCCGGTGTAGTGGGTGTTTTAACCGCTGTAGCGATAGATCAATCAACGATCTCTATTGAAGGAATTACCTATGTTTCTCCAGCTATTGCCTTTATCATTGGCTATGCGGGAGGGGACTTTTTAGATGGGGTGTATAAGGTGCTTTTGAAGAAGGTGAAATAATTATATTTTTGAAAGTTTAATGTTTAAACCAAAAACAGAAAAAATCAAAAATTTATCCATATTGTATCCTGAAGTTATTAAAGAACTTGAGACAATTTTAGCTAGTAGAACAAATATTTATATAGACTTCTCAAATGTTGTTTTTTGGCAAAACAAACTTAATTGGCACATAGACATTAAGAGATTAAAACAATTTTTAAATTCATTTGAAACAGTAGAAAAGATTTATATATATTATGGAGAATTAAAAGGGGATGATTATTCTGAGAAATTAATAAAAAAACTCAAAAGCTATTCTTATGAGGTTAAAACCAAACCAGTAAAAATAATGCATTTATCAATTGATGTTTCAAGTATTAAAATTAATTCTCCTTCTTTATTAGAAAATTTTATTAAAAAATCACTTCTTTCTAAGTTAAGTTTAGAGGATATAGAATATTTAAATGGTAAATTAAAGAAGTTGAATGATCAAGGAATTAAGTTCCTTGAGCAAAGAAAATGTAATTTTGATGTAGAAATGGGCATAGATATGACAATAGATTCTATGAGTGGTACAAATAATTTTATACTTTGGACTGAAGATAGTGATTTTGAAGGTCCCGTAAGGAGCATTATGGAAAAAGGGAAAAGAGTTACCCTCTTTATAACTGCTCGTAAGGTTTCTTCAGAACTGTCACAGACTGGTGCAAGAAAGTTTGAAATTAAAAAAATAAAAGAATTTATTTGCTGGAATAAAGAATTAGATTAGCTTTAAAAAAGCCAAAGGGATTCCTTTCGGAACCCCTAAGCTTAAAATTTTGATCTTACTGATCAACCTCATTATCATTTTTTTATATAAATATGTCAAGTTTTTTGTCCACTTTTTGTCAAATTTAATGTATAGAAAATCAAAATGCGCCCCTAAAGAAAAGGCATTTAAAGACAATACAATCTTTTTCAATCTTTTTTTAAAAGTATTATTTTTAGTATGATTTTTTGTCTAACATATTTTTAAAAAGTATTTTGATGTAGAAAAAACTAAGGAAAAATCCTTAGTTTCTTCGTATCCTAATAAATAATTTTACTAGGCGTGATTAAGCAGATTCTGACATATGAGGCATTGAAAAGTCAAGGTTTGCAAGAGTTATCAACAGTTTTAATAATATATAAACATATGATTACACTATTCCCTATCTTAATTGGTGGCTTCGGTGGTGGTGCTACTAGGGGACTAATAGGATACTTAAAGCATCAGTACAGTTACAAGAATGTTGGCTTTGATTTAGGGTATTTTACCGTAATGATGTTTCTCTCTGGCATAGTGGGTGTTTTAACCGCTGTAGCGATAGATCAATCAGATCTCTATTGAAGGCATTACTTACGTTTCTCCAGCCATTGCCTTTATTATTGGCTACGCAGGAGGGGACTTTTTAGATGGAGTATATAAGGTGCTTTTGAAGAAGGTGAAATAAAACATGAAAGAATTATCTGAACAAAATATAGCTTTTATAGATGGACAGAATTTGTATAGAGGAACTACAGAAACTGATCCTAAGTGGACAGTTGATCTTTTCAAGTTTAGAGAGTATTTAACTAGGAAATACAGTGTAAAGAAAGCTTATTATTTCTTGGGGTTTTTAGATGAAGATAATCAAGCTTTATATGACAAAATACAAGAAGCTGGTTTTATTTTAAAGTTCCGTGAGCATAGCTCATCTATGATTGGTAGGAAGAAAGGAAATGTTGATTCTGATATTATCTTTGATATTATGAGAAGGATATATGAAAAAGAACCTTTTGATAAGATAGTTTTAGTTTCAGGAGATGGAGATTATAGAAGGTTGGTTGATTTCTTGATTAAAGAAAAAAGATTTAAGAAAATATTGTTTCCTAATAAGGAGTTTGCCTCTTCTTTGTATAAGAAAATAACAAGAGTTTATTTTGATTATTTAATTAATATTAAGCATCTAATAGAAAAGAAATAAAAAAAGGGGACCTTTGCAGGGACCCTTTTGTCTTGATATTTACTTTATACCATTATACATTAAAGGTTGTCAAGCTGGCATAGTGGGTGTTTTAACCGCCGTAGCGATAGATCAATCAGATCTCTATTGAAGGCATTACTTACGTTTCTCCAGCCATTGCCTTTATCATTGGCTATGCGGGAGGGGACTTTTTAGATGGAGTATACAAGGTGCTTTTGAAGAAAGTTAAGTAAAAACAAAATGGAAAAATCATTTGATGAATGGAACGAAGACAAAAAGAAGTTAAATAAATTAAATAGTAAGTTTTTCCTTCATGAAAGAGAAGTTTGGTGGTGTTCATTAGGTGTTAATATTGGATATGAAGCAGATGGAAAAAAATGATAAGTTTATAAGACCTGTTTTAATATTAAGAATTTTTGGTAATGGTACCTGTTGAATATTGCCATTATTAAATCTTTAATTGACAAATTGAACCTATAAAGATATACTAATAATAGTTAAAAGTAGATACAAATATATGAAAGAATCGCCAAAAAATATCAAAAACAGCGGAATTTTTCATTTTCGTATTTTTTAGTAGAAGTAATAAAATACCATGAATAAAAATATAAATATTCCAAAACTTATTATCGGAGTTGTTTATAAGTCTAAGGATGGAACTTGGAGGGGCTTTTGTTCGCCTTTTGATATTTCTTGTACCGCAAAGACATCAAAACAGGCAATGAAAATAACTGATAGTTTAGTAAAAGCCTATATTGATGGTCTTTGTAAATATGATTTTCCATTAAATATGGCTGTAAAAGAATTGTCTGATGAAGAAGATAAAATTGTATTTAAAAAAGTTCGTGAATATGTAATAAAAGATATTACTCGCAAAATGACAGAAAATTTAAAAAGATTTCAGACAGAATCAAAAATTAATACTTTTGAGATAAAAGACAATATTAAAATAAGTGGTCAATATTCTTTTTTGTCAATTAATTTACCTGCTTTTGCAGAACGTAAACATGTCTTCAACTCCTACAAAATATAAGTTCAGGGATTTTAAACGTATAGTTTGTAAAATTGCAGAAGAAAAAGATCTTTACATTAAAATAATCAATAAGCCTGGTTCTGCGAGAAGGTTTGAGGTTTTTAAGAATGGAGATTATTTAAAACCGATTAGTTTCTGGGTAAATCATGAAGCAAAATTTATCTATACAAGAGATATGAAAAAGTGTCTTAAACCACTAGGAATTACCGAAGAAAAATTAATTAAGACATTAGACGAAAATTAAATAATAAAAATGTGACTATTCAAGAAATTATAAATTATGTTGGAATACCCACCATGGTTGCTATTTTATTTATAGGATTTAATAGAAAGTCAAAAATGCACCCCTAAAGAAGTGCATTTTGATTAAAATCAGGTAAGCATAAGCTCACAAATACATTCTAAATCTCCTAGAAAAAATGTCAAGTTTTTCATATAATTATTGTTAATAACATAGACATATGATTACATTATTACCTATCTTAATTGGTGGCTTCGGTGGTGGTGCTATCACAGGACTAATAGGATACTTGAAGCATTAGTACAGTTACAAGAATGTAGGTATTTCACCGTAATGATGTTTCTCTCTGGCGTAGTGGGTGTTTTAGCCACCGTAGCGATAGATCAATCAATGATATCGTTTGAAGGAATTACCTATGTTTCTCCAGCAATTGCCTTTATCATTGGCTACGACCGAGGGGACTTTCTAGATGGTATATACAAGATACTTTTGAAGAAGGTGAAGTGATTTTATTTAGAGTATGATAGACAAGGAAATAGCTAATTCAAAATTTACCATATTATTTTTTAGTGAAAAGAAGGATCTTGCAATTTTTTGGAATATATGTTAATATTTAAACTGTAGGGGTACTTTAAAGCCCCTTCTAGTTAAAAAATGAACAAAAAACCATCAAAAGGTGAATATTTGGAGACATTGTTAAGGTCTCAACAAACAATCTTTTCTATCAAAGACATTTCTTTGTTATGGAAAGAAGGAGATAGAAAAGTTATCACCAATAGATTAAAGAAATATATCAAGGCGGGCAAGTTAGTCAGGGTTTATAGGGGCTTATATGCAAAGGATAAGGATTATAATCAATTTGAGTTAGCGACTCGCATCTATACACCATCATATATTAGTTTTGAAACCGTATTAACAAGGAGCGGTATTAATTTCCAATATTATGGCAATATTTTTGTTGCTTCATATGTAAATCGTGAAATAGTTGCTGACAATCAAAGAATATCATTTGTTAGAATGAAAGATTATGTTTTAAGTAATTCTATAGGGATAAGCCATAGTGATGGCTATGCAATTGCAAGCCCAGAAAGAGCTTTTTTAGATCGTTTATATGTTAACAAAAAATATTATTTTGATAATTTATCAACATTAAATTGGGATAAGGTTTTTGAAATTTTGCCGATATATAATAATAAGCGATTAGAAAAAGAAGTTAATAGTTATTTTAAAGAAAATAAAACATGACATTAGAATACTCAAAGCACAAAAACATTTTATTACAAATATTAAAAGAAATTTATTCTGATACATCTATTGCTCATTGTTTAGGATTTAAGGGGGGAACAGCGGCAATGCTTTTTTATGACTTGCCAAGACCCTCTGTTGATTTAGATTTTGACTTATTAGATGAAGCAAAAGAGAAAGATGTTTTTGATAAAATAAACAAGATTGCCGGGGGATATGGAAAAATAACAAGCTCATATATGCAGAAGTCCAATTTAAAGAATGTGATTTCCTACGATCCCAAGGCTCAAAATATTAAAATTGAAGTAAATCGTAGACAATTTGGCTCTAAGTATGAATTAAAAACATTTCTTGGGGTGTCTATGCAGGTTATGGTAAAAGAAGATATGTTTGCTCATAAATTAATGGCAATGTATGAAAGAATTGGCAAGACCAGTAGAGATATTTTTGATGTTGAATATTTTGCTAAAAATGATTGGCCTATAAACAAAGAAATAGTAGAAAATAGGTCCCAAATGGAATATAGTAAATTATTAGAAAAGTGTATTGAAAAATTAGAAGCTATGGATAATAAACATATATTAGATGGTCTTGGAGAATTACTCAGTGATTCTCAGAAGGACTCTGTAAGAGCCAAATTAAGAAACGATGCTATTTTTTCCTTAAAATTAATGCTTAATAGCATTAAAAATTAAATTAAATAAGATATAAATATATAATGATACTAGGGGACTAATAGGATACTTAAAGCATCAGTACAGTTACAAGAATGTAGGTATTTTGCTGTAATGATGTTTCTCTCTGGCGTAGTGAGTGTTTTATCCGCTGTAGCGATAGATCAATCAACGATCTCCATTGAAGGAATTGCCTATGTTTCTCCAGCCATTGCCTTTATCATTGGCTACGACCGAGGGGACTTGAGTGTACAAGATACTTTTGAAGAAGGTGAAATAAGGAATATTGACAATAATCTTTATTCCATTATAATGGAAATATAGCTAATATAATGGAATTATGAAAGATTTAAATAAACACATTTTTTTTACTATTGAACAAAAATTATTAGATTTTTTGTTGGTTAATACGGATAAACAATATACGGAAAAAGAAATTAGTAATTTAACGGGGATGAAAAAATCATCTATTAATTTAGCCCTACATTCATTAGTTGAATCCGGCTTTGTTATTAGAAAAAAAATAGGTCGTACTTCATTGTATAGTGTAAGCTCAAATCACATAATTGTTAAAGAATTGAAAATATTACAAAATCTATTATTAATATATCCATTGATTGAGAAATTAAAACTAGAAAGTCAAAAGATAATTCTTTTTGGTTCAAGCGCTAGGGGAACCAATACTATTGAAAGTGATATAGATATTTTTGTTCAAGCAAACGATATTGAAAAGATAAGGAGAATAATTAGTTCTTCTCAATTAAAAGACAAAATTCAATTAATAGCAAAAAAACCGAAAGAAATGTTAACTATAAACAATCAAAAGCCACTATTTTTTCAAGAAGTGGAAAAAGGGAAATTAATTTGGGAAAACTATGGAAAGCAGTGATTTCCAAAGATGTAAAGAACGAATAAAATTTTAAAGCTAAAGCTGAGACCTTGGTGTCCAAAGAAATTGAATTGGCAGATAATGATTTGAATTTTTCAAAAGAAAGCTTTTTAGATAATAATTATAAATGGTCAATTATTCAATCGTATTATTCAATGTTCCATACGGCCAGGGCTCTTCTTTATAATAAAGGTTATCGGGAAAAAAGTCATTTTTGTTTGATTGAAGCAATAAGAAATTTATATGTTCAAGAAGGAATATTGAATTTTAAATTTTTGGAGGCACTACAACTAGGAAAATCTCTTAGAGAAAATGCTGATTATTATGGTGATTTTAGTAAACAAAGTGCCGATGAATTAATGAATGTAGCAAGCGACTTTCTTAATGAAGTGAAGATAATATTATTTGATTAGTTGTATTCGCTATTTACGCCTTTTTTAAAATCATCGGCTATTACTAAACATATCAAAAGTATTTTTTTAATGAATAATTAAATAAAAAAGTGGTTAGTGTAAAATTTGCACATACCACTTTTTCTGGAACCGATTTATTCTGCAATGATGCTTCTCTCTGGCATAGTGGGCGTTTGAAGGAATTACCTATGTTTCTCCAGCCATTGCCTTTATTATTGGCTATGCAGGAGGGGACTTCCTAAGGTCTTGACACTTTCTAAGATAAGTGTAATAATTTAATTACAGATAGTATCATTTTTGTAATTAATATAATACACAATAAAATGAAGAAAAGATTACTTTTTGATGAAATTAATAAGCAGATTAATCATAAAAATGCGATAGTCATTGTTGGTTCAAGGCAAGTAGGAAAAACAACTTTAATGAGGCAGGTTTTTGATGAAGTTGAAAGCCATTCAAAATTATGGTTTGATTTTGATAACCCACTAGATCAGAAGATATTTGAAGATATTGAATATAAAAATATCTATGAAAGACTATCAAAGATGGTTAATAATAACAAAGAAAGATTGTTTGTTTTTATTGATGAAATTCAGAACTATCCAGAAATTACTAAAGTCATTAAATATTTTATAGATCATTACGGAGTTAAATTTGTTGTAACTGGATCGTCTAGCTTTTATTTGAAAAACCTTTTTCCCGAGTCATTAAGTGGCAGAAAATTTTTATATCAATTGGCACCTTTAGGATTTAAAGAATATCTTTATTTCAAAGATAAGATGCCGAAAGACGAAGCCATGATTAATGATATTGACGATGTTGTTAAAAATTATGATTACATTTTGTCTAAAAAACTAGAAAGTGATTATGAAGAATATCTTAAATTTGGAGGATTCCCTGAGGTGGTACTTACTAATGACAATGAAACAAAAAAACAGATACTTAAAAATATATTTACTTCATTTTTTGAAAAAGACATTCAAATAATGGCTGATTATAAAGATATTAGAGAATTAAGGGATTTAATATTATTATTGGTGCCGAGAGTTGGATCATTGATAGATGTGACAAGAATAAGTAGCGAACTAGGTGTTTCAAGGGTTAAAGTATATTCTTACCTTGAATTTTTAGAAAAGACCTTTATGATAAGGTTATTGCCTAAGTTTTCAAAAGGAATTGATAGATCGGTAGCTGGAGGAAAGAAAATATACTTTAGTGATACGGGGATATTGAACGCTATCGGATATGTAAACGATTCTCAGCTTTTTGAGAACGCCGTCGTAAATCAGCTTGCATCTTTTGGAGAATTATCTTTTTATAATAAAAAAAACAAAGCGGAGATAGACTTAATTTTGAATAAAAAAATATCTTTTGAGGTAAAGATAAGCGGAATTGAAAAAGATTATGAAAAGCTTAGTCAATTATCACAATCATTAGGAATAAAAGATTTTTATATTATTTCTAAAAAGAACATAAACAAAAGTGGTTTTATTCCAGCATCATCATTTTAAACATAGTAATAAATCAATCAATGATATCCTTTGAAGGAGTTACCTATGTTTCTCCAGCTATTGCCTTTATCATTGGCTACGACCGAGGGGACTTGAGTGTACAAGATACTTTTGAAGAAGGTTAAATAGCATTGACTTTTTCAAATGAAAATATATACTAAAAATAGCTAATTCATTTTTTGTATAATATGATAAAAAAACTGAAACGTATAGAAATAGAGGAAAAATTGAAATCGCTGGGTCTTACAGTTTTTACCCCTCAAGAATTTAGGGACATTTTTGAGGTTTCTCAAAATACAGCATCAGTTTTTATTACTTCAAATATTAAGAGTGGATTATTTATTAAATTGCGCAATGGCCTTTATCTAATTAAAGATACCATTCCTCCTCATTATTTCATTGCTAATAAGCTTTACCAGCCTTCTTATATTTCTCTAGAAACAGCCTTGTCTTATTATGGTGTTATACCTGAAATGGTATACAGTTTTACTTCTATTACTTCAAAAGCATCAAGAGAATATGAAACACCAGTAGGTAGCTTCACTTATCAAACTATAAAAAAGGAAGTATTTACTGGATATCAATTAAAGGAGGTTAATCGTGAAAAAGTTTTAATAGCTGACATTGAAAAAGCTCTTGCTGATTATTTATATTTTGTAGAATTAAAAAGGGTTTCTCTTAATGATCGACTAGAATTAAGAAATGTAAATAAAGATAAACTTATTAAGTATGCGAAACTTTTTAATCGACAAGGGATGTTAAAACTTATTGAACAAATATATGTTGAGTATAGAAAACCTAGAAAAATTTACTAAACAAGCACAGACTAGCTTTATCAATGTAGCAAGAGAGTATTGCCAGCATTTGTTTTTATCTTATCTATATAGACAGCGTGGTTCAGAAAAATTACTATTTAAAGGGGGAACAGCTTTGAGGATTGTTTTTCGTAGTCCTCGCTACTCTGAAGATTTAGATTTTACAGGAGTAAACATTAAAGTAAAAGAAATAGAAGAGATTTTTGCTAATACTTTATCTGATATAGAAAATACAGGCATTGAAGTGGAGATTATTGAATCTAAAAATACTACAGGAGGATATCTTGGTATTGCCTTATTTAAAGTATATGGAATTAATATTCAAATTCAAATAGAAGTTTCCTTGCGTAATAGTGGAGACGTAAAAGGAACAAGAGTTCTTGTTGATAATGACTACATACCGGCATATACGCTTGTTCATTTAGCGATGGATGATATTATCAAATGGAAATTACAAGCCCTTTACTCAAGAAAGAAACCTAGAGATTTTTTCGATTATTTTTTCTTGTTGTCGGGGAATTATCCCATTGTAAAAGAAAAGGATAATTTACAAAAAGTTATGAATTTAATTAAGGAAGAAGATATCAACTTCCGTAGCGAGCTTAAGAAGTTTTTGCCAGCTAGCCATACAACATATTTAAAGGATTTTAAAATAATACTAGAAAACAAGATAAAAGCACATTAATGATGTTAGTGAGTGTTTTAGCCGCTGATAGATCAATCAATGATATCCTTTGAAGGAGGGGACTTCCTAGATGGAGCGTACAAGATACTTTTAAAGAAGGTTAAGTGATATTATGCTAATTAACCCGAGAAAACACAAACTTGACTTTTGTTTTAATCGTACTAAAATGAAAGTGTAACACTAATTATAGATATTTATGAATATAATTAAAAGAAAGATATTCAACGAAATTAAGAATCATCTTGATAAGAAAGAGATTTCTTTAATTGTTGGTCCACGTCAGGTTGGAAAGACAACAATAATGAATGAAATTAAGAATTATCTGGAGAAAGAAGGTAAGAAATCAGTTTTTTTAAGTCTAGACTATGAATCAGATAGTGTATTTTTTAAATCTCAAGAAGATCTTTTAAGAAAGATAAAATTAAACTTAGGTAAGGATGGAGGATTTGTTTTTATAGATGAGATTCAAAGAAAAGAAAATGCCGGATTGTTTCTTAAGGGAATATATGATTTAGGATTGCCATATAAGTTTATTGTTTCTGGATCAGGCAGTTTGGAACTAAAAGAAGAAATAAACGAATCTTTAGCAGGAAGAAAAAAAGACTTCTTTATGAATCCTGTTGATTTTGAAGAATTTGTTGATTTTAAAACTGAATACAAATATGAAGGCAAGCTTCAAGATTTTTTTGAAATAGAAAAAGAAAAAACATTTAATTTTTTAAAAGAGTATATGAATTTTGGTGGCTATCCTAGGGTTATACTTGAAGAAACAGAAAAAGAGAAAAGAAATATTATAGATCAAATATTTCGTAGTTGTATAGAAAAAGATATAATTTATCTTTTGAAATCAGATAGAATAGATGCTTTTGTTTTAATGATTAA
>JASGMO010000004.1 GCA_030156465.1 Patescibacteria group bacterium | reverse complement strand
TATTTCATCTTTTGTAAACATGTTTTTATTTATTTAATTATTCTTATTTATATATTAAAAAATGGACACGATTGTGTCCACTTTTTAGGTCCCAGTTCAAAAAAGGTGCCTTGATTTTAAACTATTTATATTTTGACCATAACCGGTCTCCTGATACTTTTTCATATTGCTCCGGTGGTAGGATTCGAACCTACAACCTAATGCTTAACAGGCATCCGCGCTACCATTGCGCCACACCGGAATGTAATTAATATATACCTTAAATTAAATTTTTTATCAACCCTATTAATTTTTTCTAAATAAAAAAAAGGAATGGCGATTCCTTTAGTTTTTTAAGACGATTATCAATCTTGAGAATGTCAAAAACTATTTTAAGTAAAAAGAATTCTTGCCTTTCCCTCATTATTTGATATATCTTTATTGATTTGATGATTGCCCTATCGACCTCTTTGATGTACCACTCTCTAAACTTTGGATTTCTTATCAATCCTTCAAAAGAAAGAGGCCTGTGGACGTCGATTCCCATATTAATGGCATCTTCCAGAGAGGGCATCAACTCTAGTAAAAAAATCAAAAAGTATCGGATCTAGAGGCCCATAGTTATTACTGTGAACCTTCACAAGCATCATCAATACTGCTCTATCTTGAAGTAGAATCTTTGATTCAAATTCTGATCTTCTGACAAACTTGCTTAGATATTCTTTTGTCATGGCAAGGAAAAGATCTTTGATTTCTTGTTTTAAATCAATACCTTTTTGAGATAATATTTGAAGGGCAGAAAGATACATTGCATCTTCTTTTAAAAGAATCGTATCTTTTCCTTCAATCAAAGATTGTTTCTGCTGGATATATGAATAGACATCATAACCAGTAGGCATTTCCTCCTCATCATCGATAATATCATCGACGACTCGGAACCATCCATAAAGCAAAGTTATTGCCTTATACTTCTTTGGGAAAAGAAGAAAGATTATAAGAAGAATAATGTGCCAAATTTTCGTTGAAAATTTTCTTCCACTTGCTCTTCTCATCTCAAAACTACAAAACACTTTGTAACTCATAGTAATCACCACATTTCAATGTGCTGATTTTAATATAAAATAAAATTAGTAAATGTCTAGCATCCCTTCTTTTGAATATAATATTCCTAATCTTTCAATATATAGTATGAATTCTTTCCCTTCCCCCTTCTTTCAATTAAGTTAAACTCTATTAACTTCTTAAAATCAATATACCTAGTTGCTCTTGCTCTGTTTGTAAGCTTAGCATAATCACTGTCTTTCATGATTCCATTCTCTCTAATATATTCTATTATCATCTTATGATGATCTTCTAGTCTATCTGACTCCTTTGAGCCAACCTTATTTAACTCTTTAGTGACTCTAAGTAACTCATCAATTATTCCGTCTGTGAAATACTCTAGCCAAGAAGTAAAATCAACACTATCTTTGATTTCGTAATAATTTCCAAATACTCCAACATTTTCAAAATATTTAGTTACATTATTGTTATAATAATTCTCAAAACTAAAAAGATTAAATGTGTCTAACCCCATATTAGAAAGTATTTTTTTAGTTATTAAGCGAGAGGTTCTTCCATTACCATCAACAAAAGGATGTATTATTACAAATTGTCTATGAAAAATACCTGCTAAAATTAAGGGATCTATTTTTTCCTTGTTATCATTAATGTAATTTATTAATCCATCCATCATCTTAGGGACATCTTGATAATCAGGCGGAAGATATATTACTTTTCTTGTTTTTGGATCATTTACAAATACTGATTCCTGACGAATTCTACCTGAATTAAATTTATTGATAAGTTCACTTGTGACTATCTTTTGGATTTCAAGAATAAAATTAAGATTTAATATTTTTTCGGAGTGATTATTTATGAGAACGAGAGCATTATTATAATTTAGAACTTCTTTTTCAGTATCTCGTATTTTTTCTGGAGAATTCTTAATTAATCTTTTTACATCAGTAAGAGGCAATGGATTACCCTCGATGCTTGTTGATGAATATGCTGAAATTTCTCTCGCTCTTTTTTCAAATTCAAAAAGCACAACATCAGAAAAATGCCTTCCATTTAGTTCTGTAGCTAACTCAGCAATACGCTTAATATTAGCTAAAATCTTTGTAGTTATTGTGTATTTAGGATTAAACATATTCGTCTATAGACATATATTAGACGAATATTAGACGAATGTCAAGCATTAATATCCCTCCAACTTCTTCAAATCCTTGTGTGCCCTAATCTTCTCTATCGCCTTAGCTTCAATCTGTCTAATTCTTTCACGAGTAACATTAAATTCTTGCCCTACTTCTTCTAGTGTATGCGTAACACCGTCTTCTAATCCAAATCTCATTACAATAATTTTTCTTTCTCTCTCGGTAAGATCATCAAAGATGTGATCTAGGTGTTCTCTTAAAAGTGTTCTTCCAGCTTGTGATGATGGCGATTCAAGCTTTTCATCTTTGATAAACTCTCCCAAAACACTATCTTTTTCATCTTCCCCAACTGGTGTTTCAAGAGATATTGCTTTTTGTGATATTTTATCTAAATGACGAACTTTTTCAACCTCAAGCCCCATCTCTGCAGCAACTTCTTCATCTAGTGGCTCCCTATCTAACTCTTGTAATAGTTTTCTTTTAGCTTGAGTATGTTTGGTAAGTGTTTCAATCATATGAACGGGAATTCTAATCGTTCTTGCTTGATCAGCTAATGCACGCGTGATGGTCTGTCTAATCCACCATGTAGCATATGTTGAGAATTTGTAACCTTTCCTCCAATCAAACTTCTCTACAGCACGAAATAGGCCTAAATTACCCTCTTGAATCAGATCAAGCAAGGTCAAATTGGGAGAACGACCGATGTATTTCTTAGCTATTGAAACAACCAACCTCAAGTTAGCTTCAGCCAATCTTCTTTTGGCATCTTCATCACCTTCTTCAATTCTTTTAGCTAGGTCTTTTTCATCTTTTGCTGTAATTGCAGATATTTTTCCGATTTCTTTTAAGTATGATTGAACAGAATCAATTTTAACAAAAGATGATCTTTTCTTCTTTGTTGTTTTATCTATATCTAAATACCCTTTTGATTCTTTAATTTCTATTCCTAATTGCTCTAATCTTTGTAGCATTTCATCTAATTCTTGGATATTATCTTCAATGTTTGGAAAAAAGATTAATATCTCACCAAAAGTAACAAACCCTCTAGTTTTTCCTTTTTTAATAAGTCCATCTAGTTTTTCCGGCACAATAATAGAAATAACTTTCTTCTTTTTTTTAATTGTTTTTTTGGGAGCTTCTTTTTTAGTTTTTATCATCTTTTTTTGTTAATTTATTAAACTCTACTAAAAGTTTTTTAACTTCTTCAAATGAACCTTCTTTTTCTTTTTCTTTAATCTCTACCATTATTTTTTTCCTTTTTTCTTCCCTGTATATGTTTTCCATTTCGTAAACACATTTGTGCCATTCATCGTCAATATCTATCCCTTCCTCTTTTAGCAGTTCTGATTTCATTATGATATAGCTATCATTATTCCCTTCTTGCAGAAAAGTAAAAAGCTCCTTCTGTTCTGGTGTTAGTTTTTCAATTATTGACGGCTTAATCAATATCATTGAAAGAATGGCCTCTTCTAATAATTCCTTTCTTGGCTTGCTTTTCTTTTCCTTTAGTATTTCAAATTCTTGCTTAGGTAAATTAATTCTTTTCATCTCTTGTCTAATATCATCCTCTCTTATTGAAAGCTTTTCTGCTAATTTTTGTATCCAATAGGTCTGTTCTATGGTATTATCAATTTTCTTGAAAATAGGCAATAGCTCGCTAACTATTTTCTTTTGATCATCAATTGATTTAATGTCCCTATTTTTAAAAGCTAAATCAAAATAAAACTGATTAATTGGCTTTGCTTCTTCAATAATTTTCTTCCATTCTTCTTCTCCGCTACTCAATATTATATCAGCTGGATCCTTTTCGCTATTCATTGATATAACTTTTACATTAAAGCCATTCTTAAGTGCCATATCTATTCCCTTTTTAGTCGCATTGTTTCCAGCAAGGTCCATATCAAAAGCTAAGATAAGATTATTAGAAAATCTTTTAATGATTCCCAAATGAATTGGTGTTAGGGCAGTTCCAGAAACAGCAAGACAATTCTTTATTCCTGATTGATGAGACATAATACAATCAACATTTCCTTCAACTAAAACACAGCTATCATTTTTTCTAATTTCTACTTTAGCTTTATCTATACCATATAATGCCTGACTTTTGTCATACAATAATGTATTAGGAGTATTCAAATATTTTGCATTGTCATCTGTATTGAAAATCCTCCCCGTGAATCCAATGACTTGCCCAGAAGAATCACTAATTGGAAAAATTATTCTAGAACGAAATCTATCAAAAAACTTATCTGAAGCTAGTCCGGCACCAATAATGTCTTTTCTGTTATATCCAAGTCCAATTAAATAATCACAAAGACCATTCCATGTTGAAGGAGCATATCCAATTTTCCATTCCTTGATTGTTTCTTCCTTAAGCCCTCTTTCCAGTAGGTACTTCTTTGCCTCTAAACCAACCTTACTTTTTTCTAATTGAGTAGAAAAAAAGGCAGTGGCCTTTTTACATATATTAAGTAGGGTTTCTCTCTGTGTTTTTATTTCTTCATATTTCTTTGAGGGTGCCTTTAACTGAACTCCTGCTTTTTTAGCAAGTAATTTTAAAGCATCTATAAATTCAATGCCTTCAATTTTCATTACAAATTTAAAAATATCTCCCCCTTCATTGCACCCTCCAAAACAATGCCACATTTGACGAGATGGTGAAACAAAAAATGATGGTGTTTTTTCGCTATGAAATGGGCAAGGCGCTCGATAATTAATGCCTGCTTTTTCAAGCTTAATATATTCACCGACAACATCAACTATATTAAGACGAGATTTAATTTGTTCTATTTCTGAATTCATAATTATTCTTCCCACTCTCCTAAAGTAAGATTTAAATATATTTCTTGACCATCTCTTAATATTTTAAGATTAACTTTGTCAAAAGGATCATACTTAGAAATTATCTTTGCTAACGAATTATCTTTTGTAATTTTCTCTCCATTCATTTCTAAAATTACATCCCCTTCTTTTATTCCTGCTTTTTGAGCTGGAGAATCCTCAACAACCGCTGAATCATCATCTCCCACAATTAATGCTCCATAATCAATCTCAACATCTCTTGCTTTAGCAATTTCTTCATCTAAAATAATATATCTTACCCCCATATATGGATAGGATATTTTGCCCAATGTCTTGACTTGCTCAAGGCTTCTTTTTGCCTTATCAATTGAAATAGCAAAACCAATATTTTGTCCCTCCATAGATACCGCTGTATTAATACCAATAACTTCCCCCTTTAAATTAATTAGTGGTCCTCCTGAATTTCCTTTATTAATCGCTGCATCTGTTTGAATAATATCTTCTAATCTTTCGGTGCTAAAATCAGATCCTGTCGCAACAATTGTTCTGCCTAGCCCGGAAATAACGCCAACTGAAACAGTGTTTTGAAATCTTCCTAGGGCATTACCAATGGCAATAGCTGTTTGACCTATTTGAACATCTTCCACACTTCCAAACTGCAAGGGCTTGAAGTCATTGCCTCCTTCAATTTTCATTATTGCTAAATCTTGAACTGGATCTCTAGCCAAAACCTTTGCGTTATATTCTTTGTTATCATTCATCACGACAACATATTCTGCATCAACATCACTCACGACGTGTTTATTAGTCAATATTAATCCATCGCCCGAAACAATAAAACCAGTCCCAGCTCCCACTTGTTGCCTTTCAGTTCCTTTTTGTTCTAATCTTGGAATAATAAAGAATAAATCCTGATCATATGTCTGTTCATAAACAGGCATATCTTTATAAGCAACCACACTTACAACTGATGAAGAATTTTCTTTTACAATATTGATAATTTTTTGTTCTTGAGTTGTTTGAGGGATATATTCTTTTTCAACTATTTTTTCTGAGTGAATAATCGGAACTCCTGCGTTAACAACTTCCTGTTTTAATTTTAAATAAAAAATATAACTAGCAGAAGATCCTCCTAAAATCCCCAATAGAAAAACTCCTATTAAAAACCATCCTTTAAATGACTTTTTTGGTTGTTCTCTTTTTTTTATGTTAAATTCTGGTAATTCGTACATAATTATTTTTTATTATTATAATGATTAAATTCGTATTTAATATCTCTTGTTGGTTTTGAAAAGAGTAATCTCACTCCACAAACTAAATACTTAAATGCTGTTTTAAAATAACCATCTGTCTCAAATCTTCTTAATGGCATATATATTCTAACAGAAGAAATTATACCAAATTTTCCCGTGATATCTGCTTGCCTAATAAAATAATGATCTTCAGCTAAACTAATTGTTTCATCAAACCCCCCCACTTTATTAAACAAATCTTTTTTTACCATTATACCCATTGCTCCCATTGGAAAAATATCCCTGAAAAGAAACTGCGGTATATTGTAAAATAAACTTAATGTAATCGGATTCATATAGAAGTTATTCTTTTGAGGATATATTGGAAAAGAAGCAATGTCTAACTTTTTCTCGTTAAATCTTTTAACTGCTTGCGAAACAAAATCATTAGGCCTTATATCTAAATCAGCATCAAGAAATAAAAGAATGTCACCTTTAGCAATTTTTGCTCCACAATTCCTACCCCTTGCTGGAAGTCCCCCTTTAATAATTATGCAACCATAATCTTTAGCTAATTTCACCGTTCTATCAGTTGACCCAGCATCAGCAATAATTACTTCATAATCACTAAACTTACTATTTTTAATAAGCTCTAAAATTCTCGTTATGTTCTTCTCCTCATTTAATGTTGGTATAATTATACTTAACATACTTTTAATTTAACATACTTTTAACTTCATTCCATATTTTATCATCTCCATTTTTAGTTAACATATAATACCACCATTCACCACCCCAAAAATAAAATTCTTTGATTCCTGTTTTTTTAGCAAAATCAACATTTTTTTTGAATTGTTCCAAATTCATTGTTTTTGCTTGTTCCTCCAGAGAAGAATTCATTATTGAATTAGTACACCAGGGCTCTGCTTGAAGCTCAGTTCCAATAACCTCTTTGTCAAATATTATCTTTACTAAATTAGCTCTTCTTTCATAAAAAATCGGTGGTAAAATATATGGAATATATCTCTTGATGTTACTTTCCCATATCATCCTATAGGTAGTAACTCCTAAAATGTCTCCATTCGTTTTTGAAGAAGCAATCCAAAAAGATAACTCTCCACTATCAGTAACAATAACTGGCCTCTTTTTATCAATTGATTTAATTGTTTTAATTTCTTTTTCAAAAAAATCTTTATCTGTCCATGGGCACTTGCCAAAATTTAAAAATGTCTCATTTTCAATTTGCCAAGCTGTTATAATTTCCTCATCTTCATATCTTTCAACAATTGTTTCAATTAAATTAATAATACTTGACTGCTGGTCTTTTTTGTCCAAGTCCTCCGCCCATTCAGGAATATGACATTCTGGCCAGCGAGGAGTTTTCATTCCTATTGCTAAAACTACTTCTACGTTGTTTTCTTTAGCTTTTTGAATTTGCCAATCAAGAAAAGAAAAATCATATTCTTCAAATTCTTTTTCAAGCAAATCCCAATGAACCGATATCTTAATCTTTTTAAAACCAAGATCTTCTATTAATGCAAGATATGTTTCTTCTTCATCAAGCTCTAAAAATTTTGCTTGTTTAGAAGAAAAGTTGACTCCCCATTTAATATCTTCATTTTTCTCACTAAAACCAACGAAAAAATAGATAATTATCGGTATAATTATTAATAAGAAAATCCATAAAAAATACTTGACAATGGGAAGCATTATTAAGATTATAGCTAAAAATCAAGAAAAAATCAAAGAAATAATACTCCAAGACCTATCACTATTAAAATAATGGCTACAATTCTTTGGATAATAATTCTTTTTGACACCTTCTCGTTTAATAATTTTGGAAAAGCAATAGAAACTATTAAAACAAAAATAAACAAAAATACATATTGAAGACCCTTCATAGCATTCATTATTCCTAAATAAGCTAATGGCACTAAAGAAACCGCCCATCCTTGAAGAATATTAGCTAATCCGCCAAATCCTTGAGCCAATAAAAATACTATGCTAGTATTTTTGTTCAACTTTTGATCAACTTTAAATATATCGCTTCTAAATGTTTTGTTGAAAAGAAATCCCATAACAAAAACAAAGCCAAATATCTTCATCCAAATAAAGCCATCCCAAAAAGCAATATCTAAATAGGCAATTTTTGCAAAAATCATTTCTAGGGCAAAAAACAAAGCAGCAAAAAAAGACAACTTCAAACTTCTTCTAGTAACTCTATAGTTTTTTTCAATTGAGATTAAGACACTTCCCAACAAAAGAATTGCAAAAGCAAAAACTTGGTTGCCCTTCATTGCATTTCCTCCCCAAATTAAAAGAGAAAAAACAACAACAAAAATTGGTTGTAATGCTCCAATAGTTGGGACAATTTTAGAAACATCAAAATTGTCTAAAGCAGTAAACATTGAATAAATTCCAAGTATATTAAATAGTGCAGCTAAAATAATCCATAGCCACAATATTCCTTGAGGAACATTAATCCCTATAAAGGGAATTAAGAAAATTACCGCTACACTTAAAGTGCCAACAAAAAAAGTATATGACTTAGGGCGAGATGGACCAGACAAAACAATCCTATCTCCGAGTGAAGCTAGTGCAAAACAAATATAGGCAGAAGTTATTGCTAAAATCCAGAGCATTTTTCAATATGTTCTTTAATTTTACTTACTCCATCTCTTTCCCCTTCAATGTATCCTTCCATCGCCATTTCAGCTAAATAACCAGAATCTATCCAATCATAAAGCCAATCTTTAACCTGCTCTATATTACCCTGATCAATTCCAAATCCTGATTTTAAAAGCCATCTCCTATTAAAGTCCTCCTGTGATCCAATTGGCGGGGCAATAATAATTGGTAGGCCTAGAGCAGAATAAAAAGACAATTCGCTTGGCTTAGTCCACAATATATCTGTCTTATGAAGTGACAAATTAAACTTATCATAATAATCACCAAAATTATTAGCATAAACTATTTCAACCCCATGGCCAATAAAATCACCTAATCCGCCATTGACAATCTCTTCTTCAAAATAATCTTTAATATTCTTTTTAATTCCTGCTACTAAAATTACTTTTAACCTTTTTTCAAAGATTTGCTTCTTTAATTTTCTGACCAACTCAACTCCTATTTCTTTTTGTGCTCCTGCTCCACCAACACAAAATGTAATTGTTAATGGATGGTTTGATTTTTGTGGAAGTTTCCCTAATTTTTCACGAATTACAAATCCATATTTTTCTCTATATTTTGAAGCAGGATCTAAATTAAGAATTCTATTTTTAACATCTTGCGTTAAAACCTTTTTTTCCGTGTTTTCTAGTGGCAATGGATATCCTGTCAAAAATATATTTTCTTTTTTGACTCCATAGGAAATTAATCTCTTTGTTGTCCTTTTGTTCGGTGTAAAATATTTAATTTTTGATTCTTTAGGATATAACGGCGCCCAACTTCTAGCTATGTCGGTATCACAAACTACACAAAAAATATCTCCTTGATAATTAAAATAATCGGCCATAAAAGCGGTATTGTGAAAAACAGAAATGTAGGGAATTTTACTATCAAGCTTCTCAATTAAGTGCTTTCCCCACCCTTTTTTAAATAATGGATAAGTTCTTCTCTGAGTAAAGTTAGGTATAGAAGTATCTTTTTTAGTATAAAAATCATGTATCTTCTGAGTTAGGTCAAATAAATAAAAAGCTAATTCCCCTAACAATGGAACCTTTTTAAACCTTGAAACTGCTTCGTAAAACCTCCTTGAGCTAGCCCATATTTTTTTATCTTTTTCGGGAATATCAGGATAATCATTAGCACAGATTATTTCATTATTTTTAGCTAAAAACCTCAAAGGATAAGCTGTCCTTTGGTGTCCATAGCCCATATTTATTGAAACTATCCAAGCTTTTTTATTCATATTAAAATTATATACTATTGTCCTAAAAATTCCAACTCTTTTTTATTGCTCTTATAAATGAAATATATAAGTGGAATATATAATAATAAAATTATGAAAACAGGAATACTTGCTGTAGCAAATGGTAATTGAGAAAAAAATGTTACAACCGCTAATAAATAGAATAACAATAAAGAACAAGGTATGCTAAGAATAAAACCAAAAGGAAATAAAACCATCAATATTCCTAAAATCATAACAACGCTAAGAATTGGTAAAATAAGTAAATTGGTAAAAAAAGAAACTAAGGAAAAATAACCAAAAGAAGATATCAATATCGGCAAACTAAAAATTTGAGCTCCAGCAGTAGCAGAAACAATTTCCCTTACCTTCTTCCATTTTATAAAACTAAACCAATTATTAAATGTACTGCTGGTTAATATTATTCCTAGGACTGCCAAAAAAGAAAGCTGAAAACCTAAGTCATATTTTAACAACAATGGATTAAATAAAAGAAGAATCGTTGCCGTTAAAACAAGTGTTCTTAAATTGAATGATTTTCTATCAAAAATTTCAGCAATAAACAAAAAAGAAACCATTATTCCCGCTCTTAGAGCAGAAGCGGGGCAACCAACAAAAAACACATATAGAAAAATAAAGAATATTGACAATGCTAATGCTTGTTTCCTCCATAAGCCAAGATTAATAAGTAGCCAAAAAATCATTGTTGAAAAAATCACTATATGCATTCCAGATATTGCCACAATATGACTTGTCCCGCTTTTACTTAGAATGTCTCTCGTCTCTTTATTGATTTTACCTGAATTACCTAAAATCATCGCCTCTAATATTGGGCTTACACTTGGCGATATTAGATCTCTAATCTTCTGAGAGCTTTTTTCTTTAAAATCATATAGTGCATTACTATTGCTACTAATTAATTCTATTTTAGGATACGCCATTGTTCCAACAACACCGCTCTTGGCTAAATATCCTTGATAATCAAAACCATCAATTTTCTGAGCGATCCTCAATGTCCCCTTTGCCCTAATTTCGTCTCCATATTTCAAAAAAGAATACTTGTCAGTAAAGATTAAAACATCTCCTAATATTATTTCCGTCTTTTCATCTTTTTGTTTTACTTCTTTTGAAATAGTACCCGTCAATATTATTTCTTTTTCATGAAAAGATAATAAAGGATTTTGATTAATTTTGTTAACTTCATTTTCAACAAGAAAACAACCAAAAGAAAAACATATCACACAAAGACCAATTAAAATTGATCTTCTGTCAATCATCATAATTAAACCAATGATAAATATTTTCAAAGCAAAAAAATAAGAAGCAAAACAAATGCCTCCAATAAAACTTAAACATAATAAAACTAATTTCTGGGAATTAGTCATATTTTCTTAATCAAAATAATTCCTGCAATAAATCCTCCAATGTGAGATAAATAAGCAGTAGATATCTCCATTTGACCAACAGAAAAGATCTGAAGCAAAAACCATATAAAAATATAAACTACTGCTGGCAAATAAATTGGTGGTAAAAGTGCCTTTATTTTGTTTTTAGGAAACAAAACTAAATATCCACCTAAAAGGCCAGCGATTGATGCTGATGCTCCTATCACTATTGAATCAGTTGAAAGAGTAAAAAGAATTGATCCTGTAATGCCACATAATAAGTAAAATAATAAAAATTTGAATGTCCCTAATCGCATTTCAATGTTTATTCCAAAAACCCACAAAAACCACATATTAATTAGGAGATGGAAAAAACTACCATGTAAAAATAATGATGTTATTAATGTAAATAACATTCCATTCCAGATATTTTCCAACGAAAAACCAAAAAAGTTAATATCTGGAGAAATAAAAAAAAGAAAAGAATTAATTAAAACCAAAAAAATAATCCCCCACGGAATTCCTCTTTTAATTTTTACTTTGTCGTAGAGAGGGAGCATTATCTTATTTTAAAAATTTCAAAAAGATTTTCTACTTTTTCTTCGATTAATGTTAGATCTTCTTCTTTAACAAAATAATTTTCTCCTGATATATTTGCTTTTTCACCAACAAATCTTTGCAAGAAATACTTTTTAGCTGGAGCAATATAGTTTGCTATATTCAAAACATCATCTACTGAATGATTTGTAATTGTTGTTCTAAACTCATACTCAATTCCCGATGTTTTAATCATTTCTATTGATTCTTTAACTTTTTCTAGACAATCAACGCCAGAGAAATTTATATATTTTTCATTTAATGGTGCTTTGATGTCCATTGCAATATAATCAACAAAAGGAATGACTTTGCTTAAAACATCAGGATTGCTTCCATTGGTATCAAGCTTAATTAAGAATCCCATTTCTTTAATCTTTTTACAAAAATCAACTAATTCTTCACCGTTTATAGTCGGCTCTCCACCACAAATAACACAGCCGTCTAATAATCCTTTCTTTTTTAATAAAAAATCAAAGAAATCTTTTTTTTCAATAGCAAGATGTTTTTCAATCTCTTCTGGCAAAACAAGCTCGGGAGAATAACAAAAAGGGCACCTAAAATTACACCCAGAAAGAAAAACCGTGCAAGCGACCTTGCCCGGATAATCTATCAAGGTAACTTTTTGCAATCCTCCGATTTTCATACCTTAAAAGTTTTTCTTTGATTGAATTCTTGTTGTTTTCCTTCATTCCATTGAGAAACTGGCCTTAAATATCCTACAACTCTTGAATAAACTTCCGTTTCTTGATAATTTCTTAAGCTCTGATCTTTAGAAAAACAATCATCACACTTAAGAATCATCTTCTCGCCTCCACCTGGTAATGAATATTTCAATTGTTTGCCATTCTTTATTTCCTCACCATCAATTATTATTTCTTTTTTACAATCGTAACATTTCATATTTTTTATTTTTTAAATAATGACTTCTTGAACTCTTTTCTGTCTTTGAATTCTTGTTGTTTTCCTTCATTCCATTGAGAAACTGGCCTTAAATATCCTACAACTCTTGAATAAACTTCGCATGGCTGTTCAATCGCACACCTAGGGCAAGTAAAGTGTTTTCCGGCAACATATCCATGAGTAGGGCAAATTGAAAATGTTGGCGTTATTGTAATATAGGGTAATCTATTCTTTTCAAAAACCTTTCGTACTAATGATTTGACCGCTCCAATATCTGAAAGCTCTTCCCCTATAAAAATATGCTCTACTGTTCCACCGGTATATTTACATTGAATGTCATCTTGGAGTTTCACTTCTTCAAAAATATCATCCGTATAATTTACTGGTAATTGAGTTGAATTAGTGTAGTATGGAACCTTCTTTGTTCCTAGGGTGATAATATCAGGATAAAGTTTTCTATCTTTTTGAGCAAGTCTATATGATGTTGATTCTGCAGGAGTTGCTTCTAAATTATATATGTTATTAGTTTCATTTTGATATTTAACCAGAACTTCTCTCATAAAATCCATTACTTCTACTGTAAAAGTTCTTCCTTTTTTAGATCCAATATCTTCACCCATAAAATTAAGCAATGCCTCGTTCATTCCACAAATACCAATCGTTGAAAAATGGTTTGCAAAATACTGTCCTCTTGCTTTCTTAACTCCTGCTAAATAATATTTAGAATAAGGATAAAGACCTTTAGAGGCAAACTCTTCAATTGTTTTTCTTTTAATCTCTAAGCTTTCTTTTGCAATATCCATCATTTTTTCTAATCTTTCAAAAAACTCTTTTTTAGTTTTAGATAAATATCCTATCCTTGGTAAATTAATTGTAACCACACCAATACTTCCAGTCAAAGATCCAGAGCCAAATAATCCTCCTCCTCCTCTATTAGCTAGTTGAGTCATGTCAAGCCTTAAGCGACAACAATTATGAGTTATGTTGCCATCAGAATGAACAAAATAATGATTTTTTTCTAATTCTACATCATAAAACTCTTGTTGATAATTTAAATCTTCCTTTTCAATATTTTTTATTTCAGTCACAGCATAATCAGAATTTCTTAACGATTCTATTTTGTCATTTGATAAATTCCATCTATCAATAGTAGATAAGCCAACCATTTTACAACCATAAGATTGATATATATTATTTCCACCTTCTTCTTTAATATATTTTTTGTCCATTAAAAATTGTGGCATCAAATTATGAAGTTTATCTTTAATTATTTTATTATTTTCTGATCCTCTTCCTAAGACGTGCTGAAATCTTATCACTTGTGAATTTTCCCTATATCTTAAAGTTGTACTTATGCCTGTTAATTGCATCAATAAATTAATTTCTACTGCTAAACTTTCATCGTTTATATGAATTTCTTTGCCATCTTCATAACCATCCCCATCGAAAAAACCTTCAATAAACTTTGTTATTGTATTAATATTAGATGACCAAATCCAATTTGGTAATTTATTATATTTTCTCAAATCAAGATTATTCTTTAAATTATCAGCAAATTCAGAATTATAAATGTATCCTCTCAACGAATTATCATATCTAGGATCCAAAATAAATTTCATATCATAATTTAGATGTTCTTTTATAAACTTTTTAGTACGATTAATTAAATTTGTTTCCTGTTTATTAAAAGATATTTGTATGCCTCTTAAAACTTCTTTTTCATATCTACTATCATATAAATAATTACCATCTGCTATAAATAACCCCATAAACCAAGCTAAATCATCTGCTATAATAGATTGTTTATTTAATATATTGCTAGCATCTTTAGTTACTAATATAAAGTCATCTAAATCTAAATCTTTAGCTTTTTTAGTTGTGATACCATTTTCATTAAAAACCGCAACTAAATGATTAGCAGATACACGCATTGTTTTACCATCTTTTGCAGTTATTTTAACAATCTTATTGTCAGTAGTTTTTAAAAATTTACTTATATTAGCCCATTCAAATTTACCGGTATCCGGGTTCAAGGAAAGTGCCTCTATTTTATTTTTAGCTTCAAACCATTCATCATCTATTTTCTTTCCCTTATATTCTTTAAATATCTCTTCAATAGTAAATTTCTTAATATCATTATCTTCTTTTATTAACATTGTTTCTTCAGGATGAAGGCACATACTCCTTGCATCCTCTGGCTTCATATCAGAATTAATATAGTTAGCAAAATAATTTATTCCATACTTTGCTGATGCCTCAAATAGCGGATCCAATGCTGGATCATCCCAAGGGAAATCAGGAGTAATGTTTATTGTTGGAATTGGAAAAGAGAATGGCCTTCCACTTTTATCCCCCTTGATCATCGTTGTGTAAAAAGCCTTGTCTAACATTTTCATTTCTTCTTCAAACTCAGAATATGTTTCTTTTTGAGGAACTCCCCCAATAATAACACTCTGTTTAGCAAAAGTAGATGCTGGTTTTAAATCTAGCGTAACATTTGTAAAAGGACAGTTTCCTGTAATAAAGACCTTTCCATTCCTTCTTGCAACAACTGTCTCGTTTTTTGTTGTAGGACACCATATTATTCCATCATATTTTACTTTCTTGACTGTTTGAATGTATGTCTCTTTATGTTTTATTAATCTTAAAATATAGATTATTTTCTTTCCAATTGTTGGTTTTCTTTCTCCTACAGTAAAGCCATATCCTGCGCTAACTGCAACTGCTTGTAGTCCATTTAACAATTCTTCATCTGTTGTAGCTATCTTACAATCTTCCGTTCCGTCAGCTTTTAAGTATGTCTCTAAAAATAATTTAGATTGTCTTTGACTCATATTCAATAAAACATCTGGAATAAAGTGAACATTATCTTTTGTTGTAAACCAACTGTGAATCTTTTTTGAGCTATTAGCGTCAAGGCGCATTCTTTCAACCTTGTCACCCAAAGAAGCTGAAGAATATATAGAATATTTTAATTTAAAATAATTTAATAATGAAATAATTTCATCATAGCTTTTCTTGTTTTTAATTTTTGACTGATAAATACTAACCCGACAAGATGTCCCTGGTTTTTCTATTGTACCCTCTGCAATAATCCAAGCCATTAATTTAATTTGCTCGTCAGATATTTTGACATCTTTTTTATTGTTCTCTCCAGCAACAGGAATAATAAAAGGTGACTTTAATTTAGAAGCATCCTCTATTGATTCCAATACAAAATTATTGGAATTAAATGCCTTGCGGACAACTCTATGTTCTGGAGAAATTAATTGATCTTGAATTCTGTTTTTTAGATTATACATTTCACCCTTATAATCTCTTTTAAACATTTTCAATACTTTTTTATCTTCTATTTCCCCTGTTTTCAAGTTAAATGTTTTAATCTCATCTCCCTCTTTGACATCTTCATATCCTCTCCACCCATCGCAAGTTAAAATTTCTGTATCTTCTGATAAACATTGGAAACCCACCCGCGTTGGAACAGCCATATTGTATAGAAATTCTTGTATTGCCTGCTCAACCTGAGAGTAGCTTAAATTGTCATAACGAATAAATGGAGCTAGAAGAGTATCAAAATTAGAAAATGATACTGCACCAGCTGCTTCTCCTTGAAGAGTGTACATAAAGTTAACAACTTGCCCCAAAGCCGATCTAAAATGTTTAGGTGGAGATGACTCAATCTTACCATTAACACCACCAAAACCTTTAAGTAACAAATCATATAAATCCCAACCAACGCAATAACATGCAAGTGTGTCCAAGTTGTGTAAATGAACATCCCCCGATTCATTTGCTTCTCTTACTTCGGAAGGATAAATTTTATTTAACCAATACTTTTTAACAATGTATGAAACGCCATAATGGTTTAATCCTTGCAAAGAAAAAGTCATATTTGAGTTCTCTTGAACCTCCCAATCAAGCTTATCTAGATAATCATCTACTCTATCAACCGCTTCTTCAGCAATTAATTGTGATTCTCTAATTACTCTCCTTTGCTCTCTATATAATATAAATCCTTTTGCAGCAATCGCCTCACCTTCTAGAATTAAAACTTCTTCTACTATGTCTTGAATCTGTTCAACACTAGGAATTTCATCTTTTTTAAACCTTCTATTGAGGATTTTTATAACAGATTCTGCAATCTGTTGAGTTTTTTTACCGTTTCCTTGTTTAGTTGCGGTAATAGCTTTGAAAACAGCGCTAAATATCTTTTCTGGTACAAATTCTACGATGTCTCCATTTCTTTTTTGAACTTTGGTGATGTGGTTTTTTGTTGTCATACTAAGTATTTTACATTCCTGAATTATTCCTGTCAATTTTGACAAATCTTACTAAAGTTTTATGATTTTTTCGGAAGTGGTAGCAATAATAGTAACTCTTATTTCATCTTTTAAAAGTTTTTCGTCAAAAGAACTTCCAAAAATAATTTTTGTATTCGGTGAGGACTTTCTTTTTAGTAATTCTGCAATCTTTTTAATTTCTGAAAGTAACACATTTTGGCTTCCAGATGATACATTAAACAGTATTCCATTTGTTTTTTCTAGAGAAATTTTTGTTACCGGAGAATATAAAGCATTTTTTGTTGCTTTTACTGCTCTATCTTTTCCTTGAGATCTTCCTACGCCAAAAAATGCCGTCCCACCATCTTTTAAAACCTCTTTAATATCAGAAAAATCTAAATTAAGAGTCCCCGTTGCCATAATAACATTACTAATACTTTCTACTGCTTCTTTAAGAAAATCATCGCACTTCAAAAAAGCATCTTCAACTGATAGTTTAGGCTCAATTAATTTATCATTGGGAATGACAACTAATGTATCAATCTTCTTTTTAATTTCTTCTAAGCTATTAAGTGCTATTCTTTTTCTTTTTTTTCCTTCAAAAGAAAAAGGCAATGTAAATATTCCCACCGTTAAAATACCTAATTTTTTTGCAATTTCAGAAATAACAGGGGTGGCCCCAGACCCAGTCCCTCCTCCTAGCCCTGCTGTTAAAAAAATAATATCACTTCCCTTGAGTAACTCTTCAACTTGTTTATAACTTTCTTTAGCTGAAGTCCTACCAATTTCTGGCTTCATTCCTGAACCAAGACCATTTGTTGTTTTTTCTCCTATTCTTAATTTAATGTGCGCCGATTTCTTTTTTAAATCCTGCGCATCTGTGTTAATGCTTAATAAATCAACCCCTTTAATTTTTGATTTTGTTAATCTGTCAACAGTATTTGATCCAGCGCCACCAATTCCAACAACTTTTATCTTTGTTAATTCCATGCTTAAGGTATAAAATTACTAAATATCTTCTTAATTTTTTTAAAGAATTTATTTTCTGAATTATATGAACCATCTTTATCGTCTATACTCAATAAAACACCACAAACTGTGGAAAGTGTTGCGTCTTTTTCTATTCCTTTAATTTCCTTACAATACCCAATTTTTGCTGGCAACTTAAATTCTTTTTTAGCTAAATCAACAATTCCTGACAAGCTTGACCCTCCTCCCGTTATTATAATCCCTGCAGGAAGAAGTTCTTGCTTAGAAACCTTTTTAATTTCTTCTTGTGCAAAATCAAATATCTCACAAACCCTTGCTTCAATAATCTTGACTAAATCTTTTTCTGCAAAATTTAAATATTCTTTTCTCTCGCCCTCTTCCTCATTCTCTAGAGGAAAATTAATTTTTTTGGTTTTTCCTTTTTTCAAACAATTTCCGTGCTTTTTCTTTATTTCTTCTGCTATTTCAATTTCTGTTTTAAAACCGATTGCAATATCATTAGTAATATTTGATGATCCAATTGGAAAAACTGCCATATTTAATAGTTTTCCATCTTCATAAATAACAATGCTTGTTGATCCTGCTCCAATGTTTATTAAGGCAACTCCTAGTTCTTTTTGGCTTGGAGTTAAAATTGCATTTGCGTCAGCAATAGGACCAGGAATTATGTTCTCTTCGGTAATATCAATTCCATCTAAAGCATTTTTTACTGCTTCAATTTCTGTATTAAAAACAGACAAAAGCATTGCTTCTAATTCAAGCTTAAATCCTTGCATCCCTAAGGGATCTCTTGATTCTTTTTCGTTGTCAATAGTCCACTCTTTGGGAAAAACTTCTATTATCTTTTTATTATTAGATTGAAGGTTAATCATCTTAACCTCTTCTCTAACCCTAGCAATATCCTCTTCTGAAACCTTTTGGTCAGCTCTTCCAACTGATATTGATGCAGTGCTTGGAATTAATTC
This sequence comes from Patescibacteria group bacterium, assembly GCA_030156465.1. GTDB lineage: Bacteria > Patescibacteriota > Minisyncoccia > Minisyncoccales > Minisyncoccaceae > UBA2558. The sequence continues at coordinate 840 of JASGMO010000004.1, read as the reverse complement.
TAATTTTGAACCATTAATATTAACAAAAACATTTTCAATGGGGCAATCATGCTTCCTTTCAATATTCTCTAGCATTTCATTGATTATTTTCGCTACTTCTGCTGGCTCTTTAATTCTTCCCTTCTGAACTCCATAAGAATCATGCACCTCTAGAAACAAGGCCTCGTTTGTATCCTTATTAATACCCAGAATCTTTATTGAATCAGTTCCAATGTCAATACCTATTGTTGCTTTTGCCTTTGCCATTTTAATTAATTTTTAGATATTTATTTTGTTTATTTAACATTTCTTTTGCTTCATTTTCATTAGTCTCATGATCATAACCCAATAGATGAAGAGTTCCATGGATGACAACTTTTTTTAATTCTTTATTAAAGTCGTTTCCATTCTTTTTCACTTCTTCGGGACAAATAACAATTTCATTTATATCTTCTCCAAACGAGAGAACATCTGTAGGTTTATCTAATTTACGATACTGAAAATTCAGTTTTTTTATTTCTTCACTATCAACTATCGCAATTGATGGAGACATTTTTGATTCTTCTTCTTTAAGGGTTATTTTAACTGCCCTTCTAATTAGATCTTCATTTATCTCTTCACTAGAAAGATTAACTATTTTTATCATATTTTACTAAATTAAAAGATATATTGCAAGAAAAGAGCTATTTTAGCTCTTCTTTAACGATCCTTGCTACTAGAGATCCATCGGCTTTGCCCTTTGTTTTGGGGACAACCTCTTTCATAACACTTCCGATATCTTTATGATTTTTAACAATTTCTTTCACTATTTTTCTTATTTCTTCTTCTGTCATTTCTTTTGGCATATAGCTCATTAAGATA